>JAGCXV010000003.1 GCA_017961175.1 Bacteroidales bacterium | reverse complement strand
GAATCATCGCTTCCAACCACTTCAAGGGAGCTGTTGACAACATCACATTCAGGACCATAGCCGGAGATATCATACCATCAGACAATACCTATGTCCTGGACTGCAAGCAGAGCGGATTCGGAATCTCTCCGATCCTGGGCCTGGACTACCGTCCGAACGAATATCTTAACCTGGCCCTCAGATATGAGTTCCGCACTCACCTGGAAGTCAAGAGCAAGGCAAAGAACAACGACGCCTTCAACGCCCTGGCAGGCACCCAGCCGACTTTCGCCAGATATCTGGACGGGGCAAAGCACAATGCCGATATGCCTTCCATTCTGGCATTCGGAGCTGAGGTCACTCCGCTTCCTTACCTGAGGATAGACGCCGGATACAACCATTACTTCGACCTGGATACCAAGCAGTGGAACACCTCTCTGCTCAAGGATACAGACGAGATTACCTTTGGAGTAGAGTTCGACATTACAAAGAAATGGGAGGTGAGCGCCGGTCTGCAGCACACTTTCTACACACAGAAGGAAGATAACTATTCCGACATGAATTTCAACCTCAGCTGCACTTCTGTCGGAATGGGAGTAGGGGTTAAGGTTTCAGACCATGTAACCCTCAATGCTTCATATTTCCATTCCTTCTATAAGGACCATACCAAGCCGCAAACAACCGGTTTTTCCACTTACAGCCGCACCAACAGCGTGTTCGGCCTTGGAGTTGATTTCACTTTCTAGACAAAAAGTTTAGCCGCGCTATAGTTTCTGTGGGCAGAAAAGATTATCTTTGAGGTAACATATATTTCAACGATATGAGTACCATAATGATAATCGAACTGCTCATAGTGCTGGCGGCACTGTATGTCGGTTCCCGTTATGGCAGCCTTGCCCTGGGCGCTATCTCAGGCATTGGCCTGGCCATTCTGGTCTTTGGCTTCGGGATGAAGCCGGGAACTCCTCCAACAGACGTAATCTACATAATCATTGCAGCCGTTACCTGTGCCGGAACCCTCCAGGCTTCGGGCGGTATGGACTGGATGATCCAGATTGCGGAAAAGATGCTCAGAAAGCATCCTGGAAACATTACTTTCCTGGCCCCGATAACCACTTTCTTCCTTACCGTCCTGGTGGGAACCGGACACGTGGTCTATACCCTGATGCCTATCATCTGCGATATAGCCCTCAAGAAGAACATCCGTCCGGAAAGGCCTTGCGGAGTGGCTTCCATTGCCTCACAGGTGGGAATAACCTGTTCTCCGATCGCTGCGGCAGTGGTGGCTTTCGTGACCATTTCCAACGCCAACGGCTTTATGGTATCGATTCCTCAGGTGCTGATGATTACCATCCCGGCCTGCCTTTGCGGACTTATCTGCGCTTCCCTTTACTCATATCGCAGAGGAAAAGACCTTGACAAGGACGCGGATTTCCTGCGCAGGAAGTCAGATCCCGAGACCTATAAGTATATGTACGGCAACAGCGCCACCACCCTGGACAAGAAGATCAGCAAGAGCGCCAAGAGGTCTGTTTACGTGTTCCTGGGAGCCCTGCTGGTTATTGTGTTCTTTGCTTTCTGCCAGATGATTCACGTGGACAAGAACGGGGAGAGCATTACAATGGCACAGCATATGGGCATTCCTAAGATGAACATAATCATCCAGATCATTATGCTTACGGCCGCTGCCGCAAACATCATGTTCTGCAGGGCTGAGCCTAAGAAAGCAGTGGGCGGTGCGGTATGGCAGAGCGGTATGGTGGCAGTTGTGGCTATTTACGGAATTGCCTGGCTGGCAGATACTTATTTTAGCAACTATCTGGACCAGATGAAGCTTATGCTGGCAGACCTGGTTTCCAACTACCCTTGGTCCATCGCCTTCGTGTTCTTCCCGGTGAGCGTGCTCATCAATTCCCAGGGAGCCGTGGTTGTGGCCATGCTTCCGCTGGCCTATGAGCTCGGCATTGCCGGTCCGGTGCTGCTGGGTATCCTTCCAAGCGTTTACGGATACTTCTTCATACCTAATTATCCTTCCGATATCGCCACCGTCAACTTCGACCGAAGCGGCACTACGGTAATCGGAAAGTATCTGCTTAACCACAGCTTTATGATACCGGGCCTGATTTCCGTATCAGTTTCAACGATAATCGGTTATCTGCTTACCACAACGGTATTCTCTGGTTATTTTGCAGGTTTTGTACAATAGAATAGATCAATGATGAAACCAAGGTTATTGCTTTCAGCCGCTTTGGCTGCACTGCTGCTTTCTTCCACCGTTTCCTTTGCGCAGATAAAGGTCATTGCGCATCGCGGATACTGGAACATCAAGGGTAATGTCCTTCCGCACAATTGTCTGGCGTCTTACAGGGCGGCAGACAGCATAGGGGCGTACGGCTCTGAGTTTGACGTGAATATGACTGCAGACAACCAGCTTGTCGTATGTCATGGTCCAAGGATCGTATCCCTGCCTGATGTCCAGAAGGAGACTTTCGAAACCGTCAGGGGAGAGAGGCTTTCCAACGGAGAGGCTCCTCCTTCCCTGGATGAGTATCTGACCCTTATCAAGAAATGCAAGACCAGGCCGATATTGGAAATCAAGGAAGATTATCGCGATAAGGATGGATATGTCCCTGTGTTTGACAAGGTTGCCGCTGCTCTCAAGAAGCACCGCATTGATATGGACAACCTGACGATAATCTCCTTCAGCCTGGAAGTCTGCAAGGCCGCTGCCAAGAAATATCCTAAGACTATGGTCCAGTATCTAGGCGGGGAGAAATCTCCAGACGAACTCAACGCCCTTGGTATCAAGGGTCTGGACTATCACTATTCTGTCTTTGACAAGCATCCAGAATGGGTGCAGAGAGCCCACGACCTGGGTATGGAAGTCAATGTCTGGACCGTAGACCGGAAGGCAGACATAAAGCGTATGGCAGACCTCGGCGTTGACCAGATTACCACCAACAATCCTACTGTAGCACAGCAGATCATAGATGGTACGCTTCCGAAGAAAGTGCTGATAATCGGTGCCCATCCGGATGATCCTGAGACAGGTTGCGGCGGAACGATGATCCTTATGAAGAGAGCCGGATATGATGTCAAATGCGTATATCTTACAAGAGGTGAGGCCGGTATAGCCGGAAAGACTCACGATGAGGCTGCCGCCATCAGAAGCGTGGAGGCTAAAAATGCCTGTGCCGTTACCGGTGCGGACTACCGGTTCATGACACAGATAGATGGGCAGACAGAGATTACCAAGGAGCGTTATGAAGAGATGCTTAAGCTCATCAAGGAAGAGGAACCGGATATCGTCTTCACACACTGGCCTATAGACGGGCACAGAGACCACCGCATATGCTCTATACTGGTATATGACAGCTGGAGAAGAAGCGGCCGCAGCTTTGACCTCTATTATTTCGAAGTTATGACCGGAACCCAGACCCAGAACTTCCAGCCAACTGATTATGTGGATATTTCTTCTGTAGTTGAAGAGAAGCACAAGGCTTGCTGGTGCCATGTAAGCCAGGATATGCCACCATTGTTTGAAGGGTGGCACACTCCTATGGAAGTGTTCCGCGGTATCGAGAACCGCTGCAAGGCAGCCGAGGCATTTGTCCGCCAGACTGACGGAAACCGGATCTTTGAGCCGCTAAACCTTAAAAACAAATAATAAAAACAAGATATGGAAACGAAGGAAGACTACTCTTTCATCAAGTACCTCATTGTTGTTGTACTTGTGGGTCTGTTATGGGCCTGTCTGCAGATTGTAGATCTCCAGGTTGATGACCGTGAGAAATATATGCAGGAAACCATTGACGAGGTTGGAAGTACCTGGTCCCTGGACCAGTGCTTGTCCGGACCGGTTATCGTTTATGACAAGATTTCATTTGATTCCCTCACACTCAAGTCCTCGAAAGGCAAGGACTCGCTGGTGGTGAGAAAGAAAGAAACAACAAATGAACTCTATCCGGAGGTGATGGATGTCAAATGTGATGTGGACAGCAAAAGCCTTCACCGCGCCATATATGACGTTAACGTCTATAGCACAAAAGCCCAGTTTTCCGGTAATTTCAAGATACCTGCGGAAGTATTAGGCCCGGACACAAGGAATGTCCGCGTAGAAATGTCTGTTTCAGACTTGAAAGGTATTTATGAACAATTGTATGTAACTCTGGATACTGTAAGGTATCAGCTGAATCCAAATGAAAGCGCTTCATCAAGTATAACGGAAAGTGTCGTTGAGGATGTTTATTCAGATTACAAGTACGATTCGCATCCTGCCAAAAAGAAAAAAAGAAAAGAAATCAGAACGGAGGTTCTGGATTCGCCGATTACTTTAAAGAAGGGTATGGTTGAAGTTCCTTTCAGCGCGCTTCTTGCAGTAAAGGGGTCCAACTCGCTGAGTTTTTATCCGGTTGGAGATGCAACAACCGTGGAGGTAAAGTCTTCATATAACAATCCGAGTTTCAAGGGAGACTTCCTCCCTTTAGACAGGAATGTTGATGAAAAAGGCTTTTCCGCTCAATGGAAAGTGCTGAAAATCAACAGGACGAATCCTTACGGAGTGTCATTCGGAGTAGACTTGATCCAGCCTGTAACCCAATATCAGAAGACATCGCGGAGCATAAAATACGGAATACTGGTTATACTGCTTGTTTTCCTGGCGGCCATTGTGGTTGAGTTCATTACAAAGAAAAGAATCAATATCCTTCAGTATGCCGTTATCGGTCTGTCTCTGGTGCTGTTCTATCTGCTCCTGCTGTCGTTCTCTGATTTCCTCTCCTTCGGCTTGTCATACCTCATAGCGTCGGTTATGACAGCGCTTGCCCTTACCGGGTACTTCAGGGGAATTCTAAAGCATAAATCGGCTTATCTGCTGGGAGCTTTGGTTTTAGTTTTCCTGATGTTCAGCTTCGTAATGATGCAGATGCAGGTGTACTCTCTTCTGACAGGCTCTCTTCTTCTGTTTGTAATTCTGTGCGTGATAATGTACCTGACAAGGAATATGTCTCCCGTAAAGGATTTGGATGTTAATTAGTATTAATATAAACCCTTGGTTATGAAGAAAATCCTATTTTTAATAGCGTTTGCGGGATGCGCCGCAATGCTGTTTTCCTACTGCAAGAACAACGCTCCGGCTGCTGTGGATAACGGCCAGGATAATGCCGTTACCGCATCTGCAGACACGCTGGATCTCGAGAAACTGTATGCCACCACAGACAGCCTGACAGTCACCCCTTTGGGGACAATCCGCAAGAATCCGATCGATGGGGATGTAATGGAACACGGGGTTAACAATGCCTGGAGGAAGCTGAGCATCGTGGTTCCGGGGCAGGAAACCTCAGATGTCCCTGATATGAAGGCTATTTTAAAGGCAATCGCCGAGGTTTATCCTATGCCGATGATTATAGCTTGTTTAAACGGCAATGCCAAAGGAAAATTCGTTGAAGATGAAGCCAATCATTTCATTTCCTATGTAGAGGATTTTTATGAGAATGCGGACTACGAAGATAATTTCCGCCTTAAAGCCTTTCAGTTCTTCTATCCTGAAACCTGGGCTATCGGCCTTGCTTACCACAGGCTATGGGACGGTGACGATGGAATAGGGGTATACCAGAACCTGATGTTCTGGAACTATGACCCTAAGGGAGACAAGACGCTGAAGCCGCTCAATACAGACGAGTATTTCCTTCCTGAGTACACTGCACAGAGAGGTCTTGTGGTTTTCCACGCAGAGGGCGAAAACATTGATTTTGACGGTGGTGCGGATCCTGAGCTCTATTGGAAGTGGAACGGACACTGGTTCGACTCTTCCGCAAACCATTGTGACTTCTAAACCTGTGGGTTTATAAATAAAAAAGGATGGCCAATTTTTTGGTCATCCTTTTTATATACAGCGAATAGCAGGCTATTTGGTGTAATCGTAGAAGCCCTTTCCGGTCTTGCGGCCGAGAAGGCCTGCGCGTACCATCTTCCTAAGCAGAGGATGTGGACGGTACTTGCTGTCTCCGAACTCGTTGTAGAGAACTTCCATGATTGCAAGGCAAACATCCAGACCGATGAGGTCTCCCAGAGCCAGAGGGCCCATAGGATGGTTGGCGCCCATCATCATTGCGGCATCGATTTCCTCCTTGGTAGCGATACCGTCTGCCAGTATTCCAACTCCCTCGTTTACAAGAGGAATGAGGATTCTGTTAACAACAAAGCCAGGAGCCTCGTTAACAGATACTGGGCACTTGCCGATAGCCTTTGCTATCTCCACAACCTTGTCGTGAACCTCAGGGGATGTAAGCTGACCCTTGATAACCTCAACCAGCTTCATCAGAGGAACCGGGTTGAAGAAGTGCATTCCGATCACGTTCTGAGGACGTGAGGTGAATGCTGCTATAGCTGTGATACTCAGCGATGAAGTATTGGAAGCCAGGATGGCCTCAGGCTTGCAGACCTTATCCAGGGTCTCCCAGATTTCCTTCTTAACCGCCATATCCTCGGCAACAACCTCGATTACGAGATCTGCGTCCTTGAGGTCCTCATAATTGAAGGTGTCTTTGATTCTGGCGATAATCTCGTCCTTTACACTTGCCTCCATCTTTCCCTTCTCAACGCTTCTGTTGAGGAATTTCTCGATGGCTTTGTGTGCTCTTGCAAGAGAAGCCTCGCTGCGTCCCTTAAGGAGTACGTCGTGACCTGCGGTAGCGAATGCCTGTGCTATGCCGTGGCCCATTGTTCCGTTTCCAACAACTGCAACTAACATTGTACTAAAGTTTTAAATTGTTAATGGTTATAATGTGTGTTATTTGTTTTTCCATTCTGCAGGCCTCTTCTCGAAGAATGCCTTCATTCCCTCCTTCTGGTCCTCGGTGGAGAAGCAGAGGGCAAACAGGTCGTTTTCAATGGCGATGGCCGTGTCTATATCTGTCTGCATTCCGCGGCCAATGGCCTCCTTGCTAAGTCTTACGGCAATAGGGGCATTCTTGGCGATGGTCTTGGCCATGGCCATAGCCTCGTCCATAAGCTGTTCAGGCTCCACAACCCTGTTGACCAGACCGATTCTGAAAGCCTCATCGGCGGTAATGGCCTTTGCGGTGTAAATTAGCTCTTTAGCTCTTCCTTCACCGACGATCCTAGGAAGTCTCTGGGTTCCTGAGAAGCCCGGAGTAATGCCCAGTCCGACCTCCGGCTGGCCGATCTTTGCCTTTGAGGAAGCTATGCGGATATCGCAGGAAAGAGCCAGCTCGCAGCCTCCGCCAAGAGCGAAGCCGTTGATGGCAGCAATTACAGGTTTTCCCAAAAGCTCGATCTTACGAAAGACTTTGGAGCCCTGTACTCCGAAATCCTTGCCCTGGGCGGCGTTCATGGTGCTCATCTGGGAGATGTCTGCCCCGGCCACGAAGGCCCGGCCCTCTCCGGTCAGTATTACGGCGCTGGTTTCAGGATCTGTTTCTATCTCTGAAAACGCCTGGTCCAGTTCAGCAAGCACCTCTGAATTAAGGGCGTTCATGCTCTGTGGATTGTTGATCTTTACAATGCGGATGTTTCCTTCCCGCTGGATGATGAGGTTTTTGAATTCCATATCGTGAAATGTTTATATTTTCCTTTCCAGGACATCCCGTCCTGCATCTTGCGAAGTTACAGAAAAAAATGCGAAATAAAAATATAACATCGTTGTTATTTTTTTTGGAGATTTTTCATTATATTTGCTTGGTTTACGAAGTAAAAAATCAAATTTCAAAACAAATAATATTCAAATCGTTTTCTTATGGATAAAAGAATTTCATTACAGGAAGCCGTTTCTATGATTAAGGACGGTATGACAATTATGGTGGGAGGTTTCCTCTCCGCCGGTTCTCCTCTTGACATCCTCGACGCCCTGGCAAAGAGCGATGTGAAAGATCTGACCCTCATCTCCAACGATACTGCATATCAGGGGATTGGAGTAGGCAATCTGATTGGCGCCCACAAGATCAAGAAACTCTATGTTTCCCATATCGGAACCAATCCTGACACTGCTGCCCAGATGAACGCAGGTGAACTCGAGATCGAATTCTGCCCACAGGGAACCCTGGCAGAGAGAATCCGTTGCGGCGGAGCAGGCCTTGGCGGCGTGCTGACAACCACCGGAATGGGTACTGTAATCGCTGAGGGAAAGCCAACTGTAGAGGTTGACGGCAAGACTTACCTCCTCGAGAAGCCTCTCAGGGCGGATGTAGCCCTTATCGGAGCAACCGTTGCAGACGAAAGAGGTAACTGCATCTATGTAGGAACTTCCCAGAACTTCAACCCATTGATGGCAGCTGCTGCAGACGTGGTAATCGTTGAAGCAGAGAAGATTGTGCCTGCAGGAGAGATCAAGCCTGAGGCTGTTATCACTCCTCACGTTTTTGTTTCCCACATCTACCAGTCTACCAACAACCTTCAGAAAGTAAGAGAATAGTATGGCAGTAAAATCATTGATCAGAGTAAGAATGGGTGGAGAAGACGCCCATTACGGCGGAGGCCTGGTTGACGGAGCCCACATGCTGAAACTCTTCGGAGACGTTGCTACAGAGCTTCTTATTATCAACGACGGAGACGAGGGCCTTTTCAAGGCTTATGACAATGTAGAGTTCATCGCCCCTGTATTTGCCGGAGACTATATCGAGGCTACAGGAGAGATAACCCACGTTGGAAATACCTCCAGAAAGATGGTCTTCGAGGCCCGCAAGGTGATAGTTCCTAGACCGGACGTGTCAGATTCTGCAGCTGACGTACTGGATGAGCCAATAGTAGTCTGCAGGGCCAGCGGAACTTGCGTAGTTCCTGCCAAGTGCCAGAGAAAGAAATAGATGCGATATGGATAAACTGATTATCACAGCAGCTATCTGCGGTGCTGAGGTTACCAAGAAGCAGAATCCGGCAGTTCCTTACACAGTTGAGGAAATCGTACGCGAGGCAAAGAGCGCAGTAGATGCCGGAGCCGCTATCGTTCACCTTCACGTAAGGTTCGACGACGGTACTCCAACCCAGTCCAGAGACCGCTTCCAGGAGTGCGAGGAGGCAATCCTGAAGGTTTGCCCGGATGTTATCCTGATTCCTTCCACAGGAGGAGCCGTAGGAATGACTCCGGACGAGAGGCTCCAGAGCACGGATACCGATCCTCTGCCTGAAATGGCCACCCTCGATTGCGGAACCTGCAACTTCGGAGATGAGATATTCGACAACACCATGCCTACCATGAGAGCATTCGGAAAGCGTATGATTGAACGTGGCATAAAGCCTGAGTACGAGTGCTTTGAGATGGGTCATCTGGATACTATCCTCACTATGGCTCGCAAGGGCGAGGTGCCTGGAGCTCCTATGCAGTTCAATTTCGTGCTGGGCGTACCAGGATGTACTCCTGCCACGGTTGCCAACCTCTGCTGGCTGGTTAACGGAATTCCTGCCGGCAGCACCTGGACAGTTACCGGAGTGGGCCGCCACGCATTCCCTATGGCAGCAGCCGCTATCGCCATGGGCGGTAACGTCAGGGTAGGTTTCGAGGATAACCTCTATCTGTCAAGAGGCGTTCTGGCTCCGTCCAACGGCGCCCTGGTGGAGAAGGTAGTCCGCCTGGCAAATGAACTCGGCAGGCCTATAGCAAACAGCCACGAGGCCCGCGAGATACTCGGTCTAGCACCGCGCAAATAATTAAATCGTTGAACATTTTTAAAACAAGACAAACAATATGCAAAAACATGGAAATCGCTACGGTACCCACCGTGTAATTGAGCCGATTGGCGTTCTGCCTCAGCCGGCAAACAAGTTGGACAACAATATGGATGAGATTTACGATAACGAGATTCTCATAGATGTCCAGACACTTAACATAGATTCAGCTTCTTTCACCGATATTCACAACTACGCAAAATCCCAGGCCAAGAACCCTAACGACGAGGCCGAGGTAATGGAGGAAATCAAGAAGGAGATGTTCCTTAACGTAGAGCTTCAGGGCAAGCACCGCAACCGCCGTACCGGTTCCGGAGGTATGCTTCTTGGAACAGTAGAGAAGATCGGAGACGCCCTCAAGGGAAAGATCGACCTGAAGGAAGGCGACCGTATCGCTACTCTGGTATCCCTGTCACTGACTCCTCTTCGCATCGACGAGATTATCAACATCAAGGCAGATGTAGACCAGGTAGACATCAAGGGAAAGGCTATTCTCTTCGAGAGCGGTATCTACGCAAAGATTCCTAACGATATGCCGGAGAAACTGGCTCTCAGCGCATTGGACGTTGCCGGCGCTCCTGCACAGACTGCAAAGCTCTGCCAGAGCGGCCAGACAGTCGTTATCCTCGGCGCTGGCGGAAAGAGCGGTATGCTCTGCTGCTATGAGGCTAAGAAGAGGGTAGGCGTTACCGGTAAGGTTATCGGTCTTGCCAACAGCCCAAGGTCAACCAACCGTATCAAGGATCTTGGCTTCTGCGATGTAGTTGAGAGCGTATCCGGAATGACTCCGGTTCAGGTTAACGAGCTCGTAAGCAAGCTGACAGACGGCAAGCTGGCAGACGTTACCATCAACTGCGTCAATGTTCCTGACCAGGAGATGACTTCTGTTCTTTGCACCAAGGACGACGGTATCGTATACTTCTTCTCAATGGCAACCAGCTTCACTAAGGCTGCACTGGGAGCAGAGGGTATCGGAGCAGATGTTAACATGATTATCGGTAACGGCTACACCAAGGGCCACGCCGAGATCACTCTCCAGGAACTCCGCGAGTGCGAGAAACTGAGAAAGATTTTTGAGGAACTTTACGCTTAATAACTGGTTTTATGGCAGTTTCAAGAAGAAAACAACTCTTTCCTGAAGTTACCGACGCCCAGTGGAACGACTGGAAATGGCAGGTAAGGAACAGGATCGAGACTTTGGAGAAGCTGAAGAAATACATCAAGCTTTCCAAGGAAGAGGAGGAGGGCATCCGAGAGTCTCTGAAGACTATCAGAATGGCCATTACTCCTTATTACCTGAGTCTTATAGATCCAAACAATCCTGAAGACCCGGTAAGGAAGCAGTGCATTCCTACAATCAACGAGACCCACCGTGCAGACGCTGACCTTCTGGACCCTCTGCACGAGGATACCGATTCTCCTGTTCCGGGGCTGACTCACCGTTATCCGGACAGAGTGCTTCTGCTTATAACAGACATGTGCTCAATGTATTGCCGTCACTGCACCAGAAGAAGGTTCGCCGGCCAGACAGACGCCGCTACTTCCATGGACAATGTGGAGAAGGCTATCGAGTACATCAAGAACACTCCTCAGGTAAGGGACGTCCTGCTTTCCGGCGGAGACGCCCTGATGGTTCCTGACGAGAGGCTGGAGTACATCATCAAGAAGGTACGCGCGATCAAGCACGTGGAAATCATAAGGATCGGCAGCCGTGTTCCTGTAGTTTGCCCTCAGAGAATCACTCCTGAGCTTTGCAACATGCTCAAGAAGTACCATCCTATCTGGCTCAACACCCACTTCAATCATCCTCAGGAGGTTACTCCGGAGAGTTCCGCAGCCTGCGCAAGGCTGGCCGATGCCGGTATTCCTCTCGGAAACCAGAGCGTTCTGCTTCGCGGAGTAAACGACTGCGTGAACATTATGAAGAAGCTGGTTCACGAGCTGGTGAAGATGAGGGTAAGGCCTTACTACATCTATCAGTGCGACCTTTCAATGGGTATCGAGCATTTCCGTACTCCTGTATCAAAGGGTATAGAAATCATCGAGGGCCTCAGGGGCCATACCAGCGGCTACGCAGTTCCTACTTTCGTGGTGGATGCTCCAGGCGGAGGCGGAAAGACTCCTGTAATGCCTAACTACATTATCTCCCAGGCTCCTGGCAAGGTTGTCCTCAGAAACTTTGAGGGTGTTATTACAACCTACACTGAGCCTGAAGATTACAAGGCAGAAAAGTGCAACTGCAAGTATTGCAAGGAGAACAAGGAGTGCGACGGTGTCGTTTCTCTCCTGGAAGGAAAGCAGATGACAATCCAGCCTGCCCACCTTGCAAGGGAAGACAGGGCTGTCAAGTACCGTGCAAAGCTTGCTGCTGCCGCCAAGAATGCAAAGGCAAAGAAACCGGTGGCAAAGAAGCCTGCAGCAAAGAAGGTTGCAAAAAAGAAGTAACTGATGCACAATGTCTTTCATCGGTCAGATACAAAACCTCAAAAGCCTCTCTATAGTTGGGCTGGAGAAGAACACCGGAAAGACAGTGTGTTTGAATTATATCCTGGAAAGGTTACCGTCATCCTTTCACGTGGCGGTAACCTCTATCGGGATAGACGGGGAGAGCAAGGATCAGGTGACCGGAACGGCCAAGCCTGAGATAATCCTCAAGGATGGGACCATATTTTCCACTTCAGAAGTCTTTTACGCAAGGAGGCAACTTCTGGCTGATCTTCTGGAGATTACTTCCGAGAGGAGTTCATTGGGCAGGATAGTGACTGCCCGAGTGGTGAGAGGGGGAAAGGTGATGCTGAGCGGACCGTCTTCCGCACAGGGGCTGGCCCGCTGGGTTCAGGGTGTGGAGAAGTTCAGTCCGGACCTTACGATAGTGGACGGAGCGCTTTCCAGGCTTAGCAGCGCATCGCCCGTGATAAGTGAAAGCCTGATACTTACGACGGGTGCGGCCTATTCCGCTGATTTGGCCACCCTGGTAAGGAGGACAAAGTTCATAGTAGAGCTGGTGAGGTTGGAAAGGGCAGAGGAAAAGTTCCGCTCTGCTTTTGATGGCAGGGAAAAAGGTGTGTGGGGAATGGACAAGGAGGGGAATCTCATTGATTTCCAGGTTGAATCCTCCCTTGCCATAGACAAGATAAAGGATGATCTGACGGGAAGGTGCGAGGCGGTTTTCGTAGCGGGAGCTTTGACGGACAGGTTCCTGGGCCTGATCTCAGACTCGAAGAGAGTCAAGGAGATCGAGCTGGTGGTGAGCGATTTCACCAAGATATTCGTCAATGAGCAGAACTGGAGAATCTTTCTCAGGAAAGGGGGAAGGCTCAGGGTGCTCAGACGCAGCAAGCTGATAGCCGTATGCGTCAATCCGGTTTCTCCACGGGGAATCGTGCTGGATTCGGATCTGCTTTGCAAGAAAATGTATGAGGCCGTTGGAGTGCCTGTATATGATATAGTTAAGAACGGAGAAAGTATTTAGGAATGTTACTTAAAGAGTGTCTGGATATTCCTTGCGGGTTGAGGTTCATGGTTGATGAGCTTCAGCTGCAGTCGTCTTACGGCCGCAGCCGCCTGCTGCAGTCTCCGTTCATGACGGAAAAAGGGGAGATAGAGACATCCCTGAAGAGGCTTGGAGACTGTTTCCGCACCCTTTATGTGGACGGGGACGGAAAGGCTTCTTCAGCCCTGGCATCGCTGAAGCACAGGCTTATGTGCCTTAGGGACATCAGCGGAACGCTGGACCGTCTGGGCAGGGATGTGATACTGGATGATGTGGATCTGTTCGAGGTCAAGTACCTGGCGCTTCTGGCCGGAAACGTGGCCAAGGACGTGAAGGCTCTCGGCCTGGCAGTGGAGATTCCGGACCTCGCTCAGGTGGTTTCCATACTGGATCCGGAGGGAATGAAGATAGAGAGCTTCTATGTGTATGACGCTTATTCCAAGGAACTTGGAAGGATAAGGGCAGATATAAGAAAGCTTCAGGGGCTTTCTCCGGACCTGAAACTTACATCGCCGAGGCTATTGGAGCTTCTGGAAAAGGAGAGGCTTGTGGAAAGGGATATCAGGGAGGATCTTTCCCATCTGCTGAAGAACCATCTGGCGGAAATCAAGGCCGGTATGGATGCTATGGGAGACCTGGATGTCCTGCTTGCCAAAGCCCTGCAGATGAAGATGATGGGGCTTTGCATACCTGAGATCTCCGATGATTCCATAACCTCGTACAAGGCAATGTTCCATCCTTACGTGGTCCGCAAGTATGAGTCTCAGGCGGCTGTGGGGGGAAAGAAGAGGACTTTCATGCCTGTGGACCTGCAGTTCGGCCTTGAGAGTGTTACCATTATCGGGGCGAATATGGGCGGAAAGACCGTTGCGCTGAAGATGACGGCCCTGAATCAGCTGCTCTTCCAGTTCGGGTTCGGAGTGGCCGCAAAGAGCGCTGCAATAGATATTAAGGAAGACATAAGGGTTTGCATCGGCGACGACCAGGATCTTTCTTCCGGCCTGAGTTCCTTTGCGGGAGAAGTCAAGGCGATTGACAACGTCCTCAAGGGAATGCGCACCGGGAACAGGATGCTGGCACTGATAGACGAGCCGGCCAGGACCACCAACCCGATTGAGGGTACGGCTTTGGTCACAGCCCTTTTGAATATATTGAAAGACAAGAGGATATCCGTTCTTATGACAACCCACTACAATGTGCCTGGAGATTTCTTCCGCCGCCTGAAGGTGAGAGGTCTTGTAGACGGAAAAATGGATTATACGCTGATCGAGACATCCGAGGGAGAGATTCCGCACGAGGCCATAAATGTGGCCCGCAGTCTGGATATCGACCCTGTATGGCTCGGCGAAGCAGAAAAGATATTGAACGAAAACAAAGATTAAATAAGTACTTCACGACAAACTGACTGAATATGCAGAGTAAAGTAGGTTTAGATTTTGAGAAAGTCGCCCTGGCCAAATCCCTGGCAGAGAAGGTTGCGGTCGAGGTTCAGACTTTTGTGGAGCGCTATACTACCGTTGCTACGGAAAGGACCATCGCCCGCGCCCTGGGCATAGACGGCGTGGACGAGAGTGCCGTCCCGCTTCCTAACGTTCTGGTAGAGCAGCTCAAGGAGAAAGGGGTGCTGTCGCAGGGAGTGATGTTCTACATTGCCAACGCGATGATAGCCACCGGCCTGACTCCACAGCAGATTGCTGAAAAAATTGCAAACGAGGGCTTTGACATCACCAAGGAAGCCCGCATTACAGATCCTGCGGTGCTTCAGGCTGCCGTACAGCCTGTGATTGACGCGACCATCGAGAGGATACGCAATCACCGCCTGCGCAGGGAAAAATATGTTGCCGAATACGGTGAGGACCGCGCACGCCCATACATCTATGTAATTGTGGCTACGGGTAACATCTACGAGGATGTGGTTCAGGCCCAGGCCGCTGCAAGGCAGGGAGCGGACATCATAGCCGTTATCCGTACAACCGGCCAGAGCCTTCTGGACTATGTGCCTTACGGAGCCACGACAGAAGGATTCGGCGGAACCTTCGCCACCCAGGAGAACTTCCGCATCATGCGCAAGGCTCTGGACGAGGTAGGTGAGGAGCTCCACCGCTACATCCGCCTTTGCAACTACTGCTCAGGACTTTGCATGCCTGAAATCGCGATTATGGGAGCCCTTGAGGGACTGGACGTTATGCTCAACGATGCCCTTTACGGAATCCTCTTCCGCGACATCAACATGCAGCGTACCCTGATCGACCAGTATTTCTCCAGGATAATCAACGGCTTTGCAGGTGTTATCATCAACACCGGCGAGGACAACTACCTTACCACAGCAGATGCAATCGAGGCCGCACACACCGTGCTGGCTTCAGACCTCATAAACGAGCAGCTGGCACTGTTTGCCGGACTGCCTGAGGAGCAGATGGGATTGGGCCACGCATTCGAGATGGATCCTATGCACAAGAACGGATTCCTTCTGGAACTGGCTCAGGCACAGATGACAAGGGAGATCTTCCCTAAGGCTCCGCTGAAGTATATGCCGCCTACAAAGTTCATGACCGGAAACATTTTCAGGGGCCATATCCAGGATGCCCTGTTCAACATCGTGGGTATCTGGACTCATCAGGGCCTCCAGCTTCTGGGTATGCCGACCGAGGCAATCCACACTCCGTTCATGAGCGACCGTTTCCTCTCCATCGAGAACGCAAACTACATTTTCAACAATCTCCACGATATCGGAGAGGAAGTTGAGTTCAAGGAGGGAGGTATCATCCGCAGCCGCGCCAAGGAAGTTCTGGACAATGCAATCGCCCTGCTTAAGGAAATGACTTCCGAAGGTCTTTTCAACACCCTGGAACAGGGCAAGTTCGGCGATGTGAAACGTCCTAAGAACGGCGGTAAGGGACTTGACGGCGTAACCGAGAAGGGCGCCAACTATATGAATCCGTTTGTTGAACTGATGAAAGGGAGGAAATAGATATGAGTGAAGGTTTATATTCAATGGAGGCCAAGAATTACGACAAGACTCTTGACCTGAAGAAAGTAAAGCCGTACGGAGATACGATGAACGACGGCAAGGTGCAGCTGAGTTTCACCCTCCCTGTTCCGGCAGGTCCGGAAGCCATCGAGGCTGCAAAGCAGCTGCTGAAGAAGATGGGATTCGAGAATCCTCTGGTTGTGTTCTCCCAGGAGCTTACTCCGGGATTCACCTTCTTCAATTGCTACGGAAGCAGCACCATGACAGTTAATTACGCAGATATCTACGTGCCTAAGGTAGAATCCAAGACAATGAGCATGGAGGCTTGCGACGAGTTCATAAGCGAGAAAATCGGCCGTCCTCTGGTGGTGGTTGGAGCCAGCACCGGAACCGATGCCCATACCGTAGGTATCGACGCTATCATGAATATGAAGGGATATGCCGGACACTACGGCCTGGAGCGTTACAAGATGATCGAGGCATATAACCTGGGAAGCCAGGTTCCTAACGAGGAGTTCCTGGCCAGGGCCATAGAGCTCAAGGCCGACGCGCTTCTTGTTAGCCAGACTGTTACCCAGAAAGACGTGCATATCCAGAACCTGACCAACCTCATCGAGCTTATGGATGCCGAGGGGCTCAGGGACAAGATGATTGTGGTTTGCGGCGGAGCCCGTATCAGCCACGAGCTGGCCAAGGAGCTGGGATACGATGCCGGATTCGGCACCAACACCTATGCGGATGATGTGGCAAGCTTCATCGCTGAGGAATTCGTTAAAAGGAACAATAAGTAACTAACAATATTAATTCATTAAATATCAAGATTATGGATAAACAGCAAATTAGAGAGTTTATTGCTAAGCGTGCTGCCCTTGAAGTAAAGGACGGCGACGTTGTGAATCTGGGTATCGGTCTTCCTACCCTTATTCCTAACTATCTCCCTGAGGGAGTGACTGTGACCATCCAGTCTGAGAACGGATGCCTCGGAATGGCAGCTGACCCTGCACTTTCCGGCGGTACAAGGGATCCTCATTGGATCGATGCCGGCGGCGGATACATCTCCTATGAGGCCGGTGCTGCTTCCTTCGACTCTGCCACCAGCTTCGGCATGGTTCGCGGAGGCCACATCAACGTAACCTTCCTGGGCGCCCTGGAAGTTGACGAGAAGGGAGACCTTGCAAACTGGATCATCCCTGGAAAGAGAGCTCCTGGAATGGGTGGTGCCATGGACCTTCTGGTAGGTGCCAACAGAGTTATCCTCACTATGGAGCACACTGCAAAGGGCAACCCTAAGATCCTGAAGAAGTGCCACTTGCCTCTGACAGCAGCAGGACAGGTTAACATGATCATCACCGAAATGGGTGTTATGAACATTACCCCTGAGGGAATCGTCCTGACTGAAATCAACCCTGAGTTCACTCCTGAGCAGGTTCAGGCAGCAACCGAGGCTACACTCATCATTTCACCTGATTTGAAGAAGATAGAACTTTAATATTATTGATATGGATTTCGAACTTACTAAATCTCAGAAACTCTTCCAGCAGATGATAAAGGAGTTCGCCGAGAAAGAGGTGAAGCCTATCGCTGCAGAAGTTGACGAGGAAGAAAAATTCCCTACGGAGAATATCAAGAAGCTCGGAAAGCTTGGTGTTCTGGGTATCCCTACACCAAAGAACTACGGCGGCGCTGGTGGAGACCACGTAATGTACACCATTGCTGTTGAGGAGCTTTCAAGAGTTTGCGCTACTACAGGCGTTATCGTTTCCGCCCACACTTCCCTTTGCGAGGATGCAATCCTTGACAATGGAACCGAGGAGCAGAAGCAGAAGTATCTGCCTAAACTGGCCAGCGGTGAGTGGATCGGAGCTTTCGGTCTTACCGAGCCTAACGCCGGAACAGACGCTTCCGCTCAGCAGACAATGGCTGTTGAGGACGGAGACGACTACATCCTTAACGGAACCAAGATATTCATCACCAACGCAGGTGAGGCAGATGTTTACGTAATTGCCACAATGACAGACAAGTCCAAGGGTAACAAGGGCATCACTACCTTCATCGTCGAGGCTACCACTCCTGGTTTCTCAATCGGAAAGAAGGAGCACAAGATGGGTATCAGGGGCAGTGCTACCTGCGAGCTGATATTCGAGAACTGCAGGGTTCCAAAGGCTAACATGCTTGGCAAGCTCGGAGGCGGATTTGCTGTTGCAATGAAGACTCTGGACGGTGGCCGTATAGGTATCGCAGCCCAGGCTCTGGGTATCGCTCAGGGCGCTATGGACGAGACAGTTAAGTACTGCAAGGAAAGGAAGCAGTTCGGCAAATCGCTGAGCCAGTTCCAGAATACCCAGTTCCAGCTTGCAGACCTGCAGACCAAGATCGAGGCATCCAGATACCTCGTCAGGGCAGCAGCCTGGAAGAAGGATCAGGGAATGCCTTTCAGCGCAGACGCAGCTATGGCAAAACTCTTTGCAGCAGAGACTGCTATGGAGATGACTACCAAGGCAGTTCAGTTCCACGGAGGTTATGGTTACACAAGGGAATATCCTGTCGAGAGAATGATGAGAGACGCCAAGATCACCGAGATCTACGAGGGTACCTCAGAAGTTCAGAGAATGGTTATTGCCGGAAAATTGTTCAAAAAGTAAAAACATCAGATTATGAATATAGTAGTTTGTGTAAAACAAGTTCCGGATACAACCGTTGTAAAAATTGATCCGGTAAAGAACACTCTTATCAGAGAGGGCGTTCCTTCCATCATGAACCCAGACGACAAGGGCGGTCTTGAACTGGCTCTCCAGCTTAAGGAGAAGTGCGGTGCAAACGTTACTGTCATCACTATGGGTCCTCCTCAGGCAGACTTGGTGCTCAGAGAGGCTTTCGCTATGGGTGCAGACAGGGCTATCCTTCTGACCAGTAGGGCTTTCGCTGGCGCCGACACTCTTGCAACCTCCAACGCTCTGGCAGGTGCAATGAGGGCTATCCCTTACGATCTGATCATCACCGGCCGCCAGGCTATCGACGGTGATACCGCTCAGGTAGGTCCTGAGATGGCAGAGCATCTTCACCTGCCTCAGGTATCTTACGTTGTTGACTGCGAGTACAAGGGTGGTAACAACTACCGCGTAAAGAAGGAAACAGAAGACGGCTATGAGATTCTCGAGGTTGAGGGTCCTGCAGTGTTCACCGTTCTGGCTTCCGGCTACAAGGCCCGCTACATGAACGTTAGAGGCATCGTAGAGGCTTTCGAGCGCGAAGTTGAGATCTGGACAGAGCAGAACATAGACGTTGACGCTTCCAAACTCGGTCTGAAGGGTTCTCCTACCAAGGTTAAGCAGGCCTTCCCTAAGCAGACCAAGGCTGCAGGCCAGGTTTACGAACTCGAGCCAGAGCAGGCTGTTGATGTTATCATCACCAAGATGAAAGAGAAATTTATTATCTAATTGCCTAATACTGAAAGATATGAATAAATCAGACTATAAAGGCGTATATGTTTTCGCCGAACAAAGAGACGGAAAGATCCAGTCTGTTGCTCTCGAACTTTTAGGAAAGGCAAGAGTGCTTGCAGACAAGCTGGGCGAGGAAGTTGTGGCTTTCTTCCCTGGATACAAGAATACTGAAAGCGCAAAGGAACTCGTGGCATGGGGAGCCGACAAGGTTATCGTTATGGATGCTCCTGAACTTGAGCACTATCTGACCGAGCAGTACTCTCAGGCCATGAGCCAGGCTATCGACAAATACAAACCAAGCATCGTGCTCCTTGGTGCAACCACCATCGGAAGAGACCTCGGTCCTAGGCTGGCTTCAAGGCTTGGTACCGGTCTGACTGCAGACTGCACGGCTCTGGATATCTCTGAGGAAAGAGAGCTCCTGATGACTCGTCCTGCATTCGGCGGTAACCTGATGGCTACCATTATGTGTACCGAGCACAGGCCTCAGATGTCCACTGTACGTCCAGGCGTTATGCAGAAGGGCACAAGAGATGAGAACCATCAGGGTGTCATCGAGAGCTTCGCTCCAACATTCGACGCTTCCAAGTTCAAGGTAAAGCTCGTAGAGAGCGTTAAGGAGAACAAGGGTAAGGTAGATATCACCGAGGCCAAGATCCTCGTTTCTGGAGGCCGTGGAGTAGGAAATCCTGAGGGATTTGCCAAGCTCCAGGCTCTGGCAGACGTTATTGGTGCCCAGGTATCATCTTCACGTGCTATGGTAGACGCCGGCGTAATGCCTCACGAGGTTCAGGTTGGACAGACCGGTAAGACCGTCCGTCCTGCCCTCTACATGGCTTGCGGTATCTCCGGTGCCATCCAGCACCTTGCAGGTATGGAAGAGAGTGATTTCATCATCGCCATCAACAAGGACAAGTTCGCTCCTATCTTCGGTGTCGCCGATGTAGGTATAGTAGGTGATGTTCACAAGATCATCCCTATGCTTACCGAAAAGCTCTCCAAGATGGTTGTGAAGAAGTAACTCCCAACCATTGACCATCAAAAAGACAAGCACCCCGAAATCCAGGGTGCTTGTTTTTGTTTTATAACCAGAACAACAGTAATCTGATCTACTGTCTAACCCACAGGTAGGTGCCGTCCTTGCACTCCTTTACCAGGCGGAGCATATACTTTTCCTCTATCGCCACGCAGCCTGCAGTTGTCTGGTCGTCAAGATAATCGCAGTGGATAAATATCGCGAAGCCCTTGCCCCACACCACCGGATTGGTGTTGAAATCTATCGCCATCGCGTACTTATAGGATATCTTGAACTTGTACAGGTATTCGCTTCTTTTCATCTCCCTTGACCCTGGCTCCAGATCCACCCAGGTATTGTAATCCTCCTTTTCTCCTGACCAGTAGGATGTCCTTTGGACTTCCCTGTAGGTCATTCCCGCTCCCGGATCTGGCGCATTTCCAAAGCAATACAGCACCTTGAACAGCCCGATAGGGGTTGTCCCGTCTCCATCATGACGGTCTGCACTCAGCCCGTTCTTCCCATAATGGCAAGGCACTTCAAATGCCATCTCCCAGCCTGAAAAATCATCACAGCCACACTCTTCACCATCAGTCCTGTTCCACAGGCTCAGCTTGTGATCCTGCACCAATATCACCTGTTTAACCTCTTTCGGCAGTGTAGACAGCTCTTCCACAGTCTTGTTGTCTCGACCAATCATCATCGACATAAAACAAATAGCAGCAATAATAAGTTTCATACTTCAAACTTACATAAAATCTTTGACCAAATGTCTACAACCCTTCAACAAACTCCCCGAATCTCAGAATCTTCTCGCTTCCGGAAGAATTGAAAAGAATATGCTTGAAATCTTCTGCCTTCTTTGCAATGTCTATTCTTCCCAGTAATTCCTTGACCTTTGCCTTGAGCTCTTTCTTGTCTGAAACCCCATTTCTTGCTTTTAGGAAGCTGTAATCAGGTTCTGTCTGGGAAAGCAGGAACATCGAGTCATAGAAATCTCTTCCTTTGGATCTGGTCAGGAGGGCAGAAAGCTTCATAGCGCACAGAACTGGCCTTGGTGGCACCTGGAAGGGGAAGAAAAAGCCACAGCCCTTCACATCGGCGATAACAGGAGTATATGCCACTCCTTGATCCTGTGCTTCAACTTTTATCAGGAACCTTTCATCGCGATGGCCGGTAAGGTTCATTTCAAACAGAAGTCCCGGGAAAAACAAATTGCGCCTGAAGGCAGTTAACTTGGGATTTGCCTTATCCCTTGGCTCTACATTAAGGTCATTGGCCTTGAGAAATGCCAGAATACCGTCTGTCATCTGCATAAATTCCTCCTTGCTCAGATTCTTGCAGTCAAAGTCCAGATCCTCTGAGAATCTGTCAATCCCCAGTACCAGCCTAAGATTGGTTCCGCCTATGAAGCACAGCTTGCTTGCATATTCCGACGATGACAAATAGTCCAGAATCATAAGCTGGATATATTCTTTCAGCATAAGCTTGTCAAAAGCAGCATTGTCTCTTATCGAGGCAGGGAAAAAGCCTCTTATCATCTCCATTTCAATCATAATCCATAAACTTTTGAAAGTGTTATTACCCTGGATTCCAGTGCCTTGCTATCAAATCTCCCAAGATAATCGTATAGTCTTCTTGTATTGAGTTCGTCCCTCATAAAATCTTCGTCCAGTCTCAAATCCGCCATATCATCCTCTGTCTTGTACATCGGATAAAGATACAGCAAATCCAGCAGGGCTTTCTCCGGAGTTGCAAAGGGTATAGACCTCCCGTCACTTGTTTTCTTCAGTTCAAATCCAAAAAACAGAGAAGGCTTGATACTCTGGTAAGTGTATTCGCCAAAATCGTTGCTGAAAGATGTGGTCTTCAATGTGGATACACTGTTGATGCTTACAACCGATTCCGGAATCATCCCATAAAAAGACAGGGCTGTATGCAGGCTGATATAGGACGGCTTGTAGATCCTTCCTGCTATATATCTGCCAAAATCAGGAATCTTGCGGCACTCAGGAAATGCATACCACCCTCTGCGAAGGCGAATTAACAGCCCTTGCCTGCACCAGCGTGTAAAATTGTTTTCTTCAAACCCGCTCTGCCATATTCTGACCTGGTTGATGCTGAAACACCCATACTTTACAAACTGTTCTCTGAATGCTATATAGGATATATTAGCCACTAAATTCTAATTATATTTCTAAAACTCTGCAAATATAATGAATTATGGAAATAAAACAAAAACATTAGACAAAACCGCACAATTCAAATTAGCGAATTAAATGAACCAAAGTGAACTTGATGCCCTTTAGCATGTTTGAGAAATTTGTGCAGGTTATATATGACAGAAGCAACAACAAGGTGTAGATTAATAATTAGAAATTCAAAATTATAAATATCGTGTATTATGGAAAGACTTAAAACTGTTGGTTTTGAACGTATAATCAGGTGGGTGAAGCGCAATCATACACCTTTGACTATTTTTACTTTGAACGGAGAAAGTTACATTATTGTATCCGTGATGTCTGATGGAGCAATTTGCATCACAGGAAGTACCGGGGTAAGCATCAGTGTGGACTCAGAGACTTGGGGGCATGCTATGGATTTTATTGAGAGAATCGATAATAATAAAGATACATGGAAAAGTACTAGTTATGCCCGGCCTAATGTAATTTCTCCAGAACTTAGAGACATCACTAATTTCGGCCCTTCGTTTCCAGCAATATGTAAAGCCTATTGGGCATATCATAAACGATAATAATTACAATAAACCATATTATTTAGTCGTAAAAACATAATCAGAATAAACAATGTCATGAAAAAGACATATACATTACTATCACTTTTAGGATTAACCCTTATCTTCTTCTCTTGTGGTGGTGGAGGAGATAACGGAAAGCCCAGCGGTCCGATAACCCCGGACAAAGTGGCTGTTACTTCCGTCTCGTTATCCAAGACAACTGCAGATCTTGAAATCGGCAGCACCTTACAGTTATCAGCTACTGTAAGCCCATCTAATGCAACCGACAAGTCCGTGACCTGGTCATCCTCAAACGCGAGTGCCGCAACTGTGACTCCTACAGGACTTGTCACAGGCAAGGCCGAAGGTACTTCAAACATAACAGCAACTGCTGGAGGAAAGAGCGCAACTTGCAAAGTAACTGTCAAGAAACCAGCAGTGGCAGTAACATCTGTAGAGCTTGACCAAACTGATATAACAATAAAGGTAGGTGAAACTCAGACTCTTAAAGCAACTGTCAAACCGGACAACGCCTCAGACAAAACCGTTGCCTGGGGTTCATCTAAACCAGATATTGCCTCAGTGGACAACAATGGCAAGGTGACGGCTATAAAAGAAGGCGTTGCCTCCATTACTGCTTCCTGTGGAGGAAAAACAGCTAGTTGCAAGGTTACTGTAGAAAAAGCAATAGTTCCTGTTGTGTCCATCACCCTTAGTCAGACATCTCTAGCTCTTACAGAAGGCGATTCTGAAACGATAACCGCAACAATCAATCCTATAGATGCATCAGATCAAACGGTAACGTGGTCTTCTTCTAATACCAGTGTGGCAGAAGTCAACAGTGGTAATATTTCTGCTAAATCTCCTGGCAATACAGTAATTACGGCTTCTTGTGGAGATAAATCTGCCACTTGTCAAGTAACGGTTAATGCCAAAGTTATTGAAGTAACATCCATCACTCTAAGCCAGACATCTTTGACTCTTACCGAAGGGGATTCTAAAACAATAACGGCCACCATTAATCCAAGTAATGCCACTGATAAAACGGTTACGTGGACTTCTTCCAATACAGGAGTAGCGGAGGTAAGTAATGGGAATATTTCTGCCAAATCTCCTGGTAATGTTGATATTACAGCGTCGTGTGGAGGAAAATCAGCAACATGCCGAGTAACAGTTAATGAGAAAATTGAAATAACATCTATCGCTATGACTAATACTGAAGCTGTTATGTTCGTAGGAGATGATCTTCATTTAGGTCTCCATATCTATCCTGTTAACTCAACAGATAAGAATGTAACTTGGATCTCTTCCAATGAAGAAGTCGTACGTGTAGTTAATCCATACGTATTTCAGAATGGTAATGAATCAATACCATATATTCATTGTGTAGCAATTGCTGAGGGAAGTGCTACTATAACCGCTAAGATTTCAGGTAAAGTTGCTACCTGTGAAATATCGGTTATTAAAAGTTTCCCTGTAGTAATAGGGGATAGAGACGATGAAGATATTGATACGTATTAATTCTAATAATTGAAATTATGAACAAAGTTATAATAAGTTCAATACAACTGACATTGATAGTTATGGCATTAGTCAGTTGCAGCAAAGAAAACTGTGATAATCTTCAAAAACGATATGATTTGTCTACAATTGAAGTTACAATAGACTCATATATTGGTGAAACTAAAACACAACACACTTACTTAAATAAAACCTTGAAAACATCTTGGAAAGCTAGGGATTCAGTATTGTTTTTAAATGGGTATCGATCTTTTGTCTTTGTACTTGATGGGGACATCAATAATAATGGTCATACGGCAAAATTCGTTTATAAAAGACACGAGGGTGACGACTATCCAAGTCTTTCTGGTTTTTCTGTCGTATATCCTGTTGTTGAAAAAAATATGACAGAGGTCCACTCTAACTATTATTGCGACTATTATTATAGGTTTAATGAACAGACCGGAAAGATTGAAGATTTGGCCAATTTCGATATTTTATATGGGAGAGGGTCAGTTGATAATACTGGAAAAGTTTCTGTCTCGCTATCTCCGATATGTGCCATATTACGATTCCCCAAAGACTTGCTTATTTCAAACGAGAAAAATAGCGGAAAGATAACTTTTACTCTCTCGGGTAATAATGTCGCAGATAAAGTAGCTATAACAGATGGATCGATCGATCCGTTTTTTTGGGAGCCTGAATCAGAGGAGGATGAAGATACTTACAATAAAATATCTTTTTCTGCAAATATAAAAGATGGAAAATTATTAGAAGATACATATGTTGCATTTATTCCGAAAGATTATTATTACCCAGAAGATTATTTTTCTTATTATTCCGATTATTATGATGATTGGTATTATCCAGAAAATTGGAGAGAACATAAGTTCTTTTATTTTATTGATTCAGATAAAGGAGATCATTTTGAATTTCTCAAGGAAAATATTACTCCTGCAAAGATTTACAGTTTGAATTTAATTCAATCTGATGGAATAACAATTCCGGATGATAAATTCAGACAATATTGTCTAGATCATTTTGATCTTAATAAAGACGGGAAAATAAGTCTTGTTGAGGCGGATATGGTAAGGCGAATAATTATTCCACAAAACTTGAATGTCTATTCTGTTGAAGGTATAAAGCATTTTACAAATTTGGAGGTATTAAGAATTAATACGGGAAACGCAATACATAATTTGGATCTGAGTGGTTTAACTAAGCTTAAAGAGGTTGTTGCTGATGGTTGTAATTTCGTTGCCTACGATGGGGCATGGTTAGAAAATCTTAGATATATCGATGTAAGTGGATGCACATCATTAGTAAAGATTTCTCCTACAGCGAAGAACTTTAATGCAAAGGGATGTACGGCATTAGAGATAATTGATGATTCTTTTAGTGGCGCGTTGTCTCCAAAGACAGACAAAGTGTTTTATATTTATCTTGAAGGTTGCGTTTCTTTAAAAAAATTGACTTTTGACAATTGCCGACCAGTAGTAGTGGAAATTGGTGATTGTGTTTCACTAGAGGAACTGAGTGTTGAACAATGTATCCTTCCTCAGTGGGATATTAGTAATAATACAGCCCTTAAGACTTTGAAATTTTGTGCTAACAACCTTCCCTTGCTTGATATAAGCAATAATATAGCCTTAACCTCTTTGGACTGCAGTTCCAGCGGTATACAATCGTTGGACATTAGTAATAATATAGCTCTAAAGACATTGAATTGTTCTAACAACGCACTTACTTCATTAGACTTTAGCAAGAATTCTTTTCTGACTTCATTGGATTGTAGCAATAACAAACTCACAGCATTAGATGTTAGCAAACAAACTGCTCTAATAACTTTGAATTGTAGTAATAATCAATTAACATCGTTAGATTTTTCTGGGATTAATACAATTTTAAAGATTGACTGTCATAATAATAATCTAGAATCTCTAAAACTAAGCAATTTAAGCTCACTTAATAGTTTAGATTGTTGGGCTAACAAACTATCCTCATTAGATGTTAGTACGAATATAGCCCTATCCCGATTAATATGTTCTAAAAACCAGTTAAGTGATTTAGATCTTAGTAACAATGCAGAACTCAAAGAATTGGCATTTAACAGTAATTATATATCTACAATTCATATTAGTAAAAATAAAAAGTTAGTTAAATGCTGTGCGTGTCCAACAAATGCTACACCAAATAATGTAGATATTTATGTACATAAAGATAGTAATGTTATCTTTTATACGGAAAATATATATCATGACCAATGGTTTTTTGGAGATAAAACAGATAATTATGATGGTAAATTGACTATTCATAAAGAAGAGTAGTTTCATAGGTTAAATAACTGAAATATGTGTTAACTATGATTAATAAAGATGCGATAAAGAAATTCGAGACATTTTATAGGGACTTTGAGGATGTTTTCAGTAAGTACGATGCTGACTTTAGAAACAATATTCAGATATATATTCAACTAAAAGGGATGCTTCATGAAATGGATGTTTCCGCTAATGAAGATTTTCAAAGATTATATTCTAAGTTTTATGGAGTAAGACGGCTTCCTGTTCATTGTAGGAGGGAGTACTTTATCAGGTTGGAATCGCTGAAGAATACAACTGATACAATAAGTGTAGGTCAGCTCACAAAGGAAATGAAGCCTTCATTGGGTAAATTTCATTTCTCATTCTGCTCAAAGATGGCAGATATAATCGACGATAAACGTTATCCAATATTTGATTCTAATGTTTATGAATCATTTAAGCGCAGATTATCGGGATCTCGTCTTGAGCAATGTATTGCTATATATAAAGATATAACTGATACTTACAAGAAACTGAAAAATAACCCTGTATTAACGGCATTCAAGAATAAGTATCGGCCTATAGGAATGGGATATATGAAAATGCTGGATGCTCTATTCTGGGTAATCGGAAAAACAGAAATAGAAAAAAGAAAGAGTACAAAAAGTAGAAAGAAAAGAAAGGAGAAAACAAATAATCAGGGATAGTAGTTTTTTCATCGACCAAAAGATTGTATCTATGTAATCAAGTTTTTTTGTTTTTTTACATGGTAAGGTTTTTAAGATTATTTGCATTAGTTGCATTAATTGCATTGTTCGGTGTGGTATATGGCTGTGGATCAGGTTCAGGTTCAAGATCGAGAGTTAATGGAGATTATACGGTATCTACAGCTGTAGGAAGCGTAGAACTTCATATCTCGGGGAATACTTGGGAATCGACAATAGATGGTCTGAATGGAGTAACACATTCATCGGGGACGATATCAGGAGGTACGATGTATACAAAGCCAAAAAGCAGGTTTGAGCAACCGATGCGAGTGGGGCGTATAGAGGGGAAAACTGTCTATTATCTGAATCACAGGATGAACAAAAGATAGTAACTTTGTAATTGGATATGACAAGCAAGAAAGCAGAAAATATCGGTGATAAGAAGGCGGAGATTGCCGGAAAAGCAGGCAAGGAGATTCCTGAGCTAAGCTTTCTGCTGAAATCAGTGGAGAAAGTGTATGGCAGAAGAGTGGCCACGACAACAGACTTTGAGTCGCTGTCGGTGGTGATAGAGCATGAGATAGGGGAACTGCTGTCGGCATCCACGCTGAAGAGGCTGTGGGGGTATGTCGGGGACAGAAGGGTGCCACGGGCAGATACGCTGGACATACTGTCAAAGTATTGCGGGAAGAAGGATTTCAGGGAGTTCTGCGCCTGGCTGAAAGAGGATAGCGGAGTGGACTCGGAGTTTATATCAACGAGGTTTATCCGGTCTTGCGATCTTGAAGCTGGAGACAATCTGGCGCTGGGATGGGCTCCGAACAGGCTGGTGCGTGTTGCGTATCTTGGAGGAGAGCGGTTTAGAGTGACCTCCAGCGGCAAGTCAAAGCTGAAGGATGGGGATGAATTTGAGGTAGACGCGTTTATGCTGGGATTTCCGCTGTATATAGCAGCCATTTATCGCGATGGACAGGTGCTGCCTGCTTACGTGGCAGGTAGGGTGCACGGGCTTTCTGTGCTGGAAAAGTCTTAATAATAGGGCAGATTACAATTAACACTTTTAGAATCGGGATTTTTTCAATGATTTCAGTATTCTAAAAGTGTTTTGTATTTTTATAGTTGAAATGATTAGGACACTGAGGGTTTTCATAGCTGTTTTGGGAGCTGGAGTCGCTTTGCTGGCCGTGGCGCTTTTTGCTGGTGGCTGCGCTGGCGATCCCAGTATGGAAGGGCTTGGAATGCCGGAGTTTTTGAGCCTGAACGCTCAGGCAAACAAGAATTCCATAGTCCTGACCTGCACTTACAAGGGCAGGGTGGGAACGTGCGGATTTGTGGTTATGGAGGCTGGAGACGTGGTGAAAAGGCAGGAAGCGAGCGAAAGGGCGGACGGCTCGTTTTCACTGACGCTATCCGGGCTGGATTTTGACACGGAGTACACTTATTATGCCTGGATATCAAATGGTTCGGCAGAAATACACTCGAATACGGAGAAAGTCAGGACAGAAAAGAAACCGGTAGTAGCCCCGCAGATTGTGAGCGTGAGCTTTGAGGCGGACGAGAATGTCCTTACTCTGCGATGCATCTATGAAGGAGACGATGTGCAGGGGTGCGGGTTCTATTTCAACGGCTCGGACAAGGTGCCGGCCACAGAGCGTGGAAACGGATCGTTCTCGCTGACACTTAGGAACCTGGAATATGACAAGGAGTATGTATACCAGGCTTATGTGACAAGCGGCGAGGTAGAAGTGAAGTCATCGGAGGAGAAAGCCAGGACAGGCAAGATGGCTTCC
Source organism: Bacteroidales bacterium (assembly GCA_017961175.1). GTDB lineage: Bacteria > Bacteroidota > Bacteroidia > Bacteroidales > UBA932 > Egerieousia. The sequence goes on along the minus strand of JAGCXV010000003.1, from coordinate 54,211 downwards.
GTTCCTATTCCGGATGCGGCATTCAGGGCCTATATCCTGGACAAGTTTGACCTGGACAAGAACGGGAAACTCAGTATGGAAGAGGCAGAAAAGATCACCCGGCTGGAAATCAATACATTTGACCTGAAGATAAAGTCGCTTGAAGGTATAGAGTATTTTGTGAATCTTGAGTACCTGAAGGCGGTAGGGCACGATGATTCTCAGCGAGGGGAGGTCGTCAGGCTGGATCTGTCGAAAAACACTAAGCTGGAGACCTTGTACTGCAGTTTCAACAAGCTGGAATTCATGGATTTGGGAAACAGCAGCAGTCTCAAGTATGTGGACTGCAGTTCAAATTATCTGCTGAATGTGAACCTGCCCGACCACCGTCCGGATTTCAGCCAGCTCACCGGTCTGGAGTACCTGGACTGCCATTCGAATGACGGTCTTCTTGTATGGCTGGGGTATAACACAGCCCTCAAATACCTGGACTGCAGCTATACAGTCGGTTACGACTATGTAGGATACTGCACAGCTATAGAATACATAGACTGCAGCTACTGTTCATATATGACGAATGGCACTATCCTGTCGGGGCTGACCAAACTGACGACATTCAAGTGCAACTATACGGATATCCCTTCCATAGAGGCAGAAGGCTGTACTGCTTTGGCAGAACTGGAGTGCTGGCAGAATATGCTTGAAGAACTGGATGTTAGTTCTTCCAAGAAACTGAACCTTAGGGCCTGGCCTCAGAAAAGCACTTTTTCCAAACTATGGGTCGGAAGCGGGGAGTATCATTATTTCAATGAATCCGGCCAGGAGGTCAATCCTGCTGATAATGGAACGGAGGTATTAACAAAAGAGTAGAGATATGGTGGATGAATCCGGATTTTTCTTTGTGTCCTCAGTGAAAGAGACTTGGGGAGTGGGAACGCCCGAGAGGATCGGGGGTTCTCTCACCGGATGGTCCGAGGTATGGCTGGTGGAAAGGGACGGAAAATACCGCGTGCTAAAGTCCCTGAAGGCAGATTACAGAGGGCTTCCTCTCTACGAGGGGCTGCTGAAGAAAGAGTTTGACCTGGGCTCTTCTCTGCACCACAGCAATATATGCGAGACATACTCTTTCTTTGAGCATCCGGCTCTGGGCAACTGCATAGAAATGGAATGGGTGGATGGCAGGAGCCTGGATGAAGTCAAGGATGAATGCCGCAAGGATTCCCACCTGGCAAGGAAACTAATTCTGGAAATCTGCGATGCGCTGATTTGCGTTCATTCCAAGCAGATGGTCCATCAGGACCTGAAACCATCCAACATATTAGTCACGCACAACGGCAACAACGTCAAGATCATTGATTTCGGGCTCTCTATAGAGGATTCCCAGTCGGAACTCAAGATATCGGGAGGAACAAGGTCCTTTGCCGCCCCTGAACTGCTTGAGGGCAAGAAGGCAGATGTCCTAAGCGATATATATTCTCTGGGAAAGGTCATTGAGCAGATTACTCCGCGATATGGCAGGATAGCAAGGCGCTGCTGCAGGAAAAATCCTGCCGGGCGATATATGTCCGTAACGGACGTGAAAGAAGCAATCCTCAAAAAGGACAAGGGGATGTCCTGGCTCCTGCCAGTAGCGCTTGCAGCGGCAGCGGTGGTAGTAGTATTGCTGCTGATTAACCGTAAGGGTGCAGAGGAGCCTGCCGCAAAGTCTGTGGCTGAGGTAACCGTAAAGGACCAGGCAGTGTCCAACATTCAGGTTTCGGATACAGATGTCAGTGAGAAACAAGATATTATAAAGCCTAAAGAGCCAGCAAAGACTGCAGAAAAGGAAAAGGCAAAGACCCAAGAGCCGGCCCAAAAGGTTGAAGTGATAGAAGACGAAACGGATCTTGACGACCTGTTCGATTCCGTAACCGGACTATTTGAGGAAAAGGAGGGCGGAAAATGATGCGGATGGCAAGACATATTATGGCAGTCTGCCTTGTAATGCTCTGCAGTTCAGTCATTGCCCAGCGGCGTGATGCCAGGGACAGGGCGCTCGACCGTTTTGAGGTTGTATGCGACAGACTCATTGAGCTCCGCGATGCCTTGCGCCGTGGAGAGACGATATCGACTGAGGAAGTGTCTGACCTGAAAGCAGAGGTGGGTAGAATCCGCACCAACCTGCAGAAGAGTCCGGAGGGTTTGACTCCTGAACAGATATTGAGGTTCAACCGTATCCGCCGCCGTTATAATTATGGCTATGAACTGAAGGAACTTTCCCCGGCAAAGGCGGTTCCGCTGACATATAAATATAATATTAAAGACATCCAGTTCTCAAGCCGATATCCATATCATGACAGACCGTATTATGATATTGGAAAGACTGGTTTCCTGGCACTTGCGCAGATATCTCCAGTCCCGGACATGTCGTTTGGATTGAGTCTGGGATTTCTGAGGCGCAGCACCGGAGCCTATGTGTCCTTCTTAAGTAACTTTAAATCAAAAAGCGCAAGCATCGATTGCCTCAGCGACGGAACTTCCGCCGGTAATCCGGTCTGGGTGTCCGGACGTCAGGAAAAGACAAAGATGAGAGTTACAGCCGGTGGAATATTCCGGGTGGCTGAAAACGTAAGCCTCCTTGCCGGAGCCGGTTACGGCACAAGAAAACTACTTTGGGAGAATACCGGCGGAGACTGGATGAGGGTAACAGACTGCTCATATTCAGGCGTTGCCGCAGAAGCGGGCGCCCTGTTTACATTAGGAAGGCGAGAGTCCTTCTGCCTCAGTGCAAAGGTAGGGACTATCGCCTTCAAGTACATAGACTTCTCAGTTGGTATCGGATACCGCTTCTGATCTAGTCCTGAGAGAAATCCTTTATGATCTTCTTGATGTCTGCAGGATTGAGATGGCCGTAAACCTTCTCTCCAACCATTGCAACAGGAGCAAGGCCGCAGGCGCCGACGCACCTGAGGCAGTCCAGGGAGAAGCGTCCGTCTTCCGTGGTTTCTCCGACATCTATGCCCAGAGTTCTCTTGAACTCTTCCAGAATCTTCTCGGAACCCCTTACATAGCATGCAGTTCCAAGGCAAACGGAAACAGGATGCTTGCCCTTTGGAACCATGGTGAAGAACGCATAGAAGGTCACAACTCCGTAAACCCTGCTGACAGGGATGTTGAGTTTCTCGGCGATGATGGCCTGAACCTCCATAGGAAGGTAGCCTACAGTGTGCTGAGACTCGTGAAGTATGTTGATAAGCTCGCCCGGCTTGTTACCGAATTTGTCGCAGATAGCCCTTATCTTTTCAACAACACTATTGCATAATTTTTCCATGTCTGTTCTGTTTTAGGCTAGTACTTTATTGTTTTGTCTGAATAATGGGTGTGGAGAAGGGCGTGGGCCTTTTCGCTGAGAGGCTTGCCGAAATACTTCTCGTACATCTCAATGATACTCTTGTTCTCGTGGCTCTTTCTCAGAGGCATATTCTGGTCTTCCTCGTAGATTGCCTTCTGGCGGGCCTTGATAACCTCGAAGTCTCCGTGATGGAGAGGCTGTCCGCCGCCGCCGATGCAGCCACCCGGGCAGGCCATGATCTCAATCACGTGATATTTGCACTTGCCTGCGCGGATCTCTTCCATAAGCTTGCGGGCGTTGCCGAGACCGTAGGCTATTGCAACATTGAGAGCAAAGCCGTCGAAATCGATTGTTGCGGTCCTGAGGCTGTCCATACCTCTAACTTCCTCAAAGTCTATCTTTGGAAGAGGTTTCTTGGTGTAGAGCTCGTATGCGGTTCTGAGGGCTGCCTCAAGTACACCGCCGGTAGAGCCGAAGATAGCTGCGGCGCCGGAACTTTCTCCAAGAGGATTGTCAAACTCCATATGAGGCAGGGTCTCGAAGTTGATGTTGGCCCTGCGGATGAGGGTTGCAAGCTCCCTGGTGGTGATTGAATAGTCCACATCCGGATTGCCGTTGGTTGAGAACTCAGGCCTCTGGCACTCGAATTTCTTTGCAAGGCAAGGCATTACGGAAACAACAACAAGTTTCTCGCGTGGAATGTTCATCTTCTCTGCCCAGTAGTTCTTGGCAATGGCACCGAACATCTGCTGAGGAGAACGTGCCGTTGACGGATACTGGAGAAGATCCGGGAAATTATGCTCGTAGAAGTTCACCCAGGCAGGGCAGCAGGAAGTCATAAGAGGAATTGGAACGCTCTTGTCTCCATTAAGGAACTTGGTGAGCCTTTCCAGAAGCTCGCTTCCTTCCTCCATGATGGTGGCGTCTGCTGAGAAGTCTGTATCGAATACATAGTCGAATCCCAGGTCCTTGAGAGCTGCAACCAGTTTGCCGGTCACGATGCTGCCTGGAGCGTTGCCGAACTCTTCTCCCAGGGCAACCCTTACAGCCGGAGCGGTCTGGACGATAACGGTCTTTTCAGGATTCTCCAGGTCGTCTATAAGCTGGTCTGTATAAGTCCTTTCCGTGAGAGCACCAACAGGGCAGACTGCAACGCACTGGCCGCAATATGTGCAGTCAGTATCCTTGAGATTCCTGTTGAAAGAAGGGGCGATCGTGGTGTTGAAACCTCTTCCCACAGCACCCAGAGCTCCAACCGTCTGGTAGACATTGCACATTGTCTCGCATCTGCGGCAATAGATGCACTTGTCCATATTCCTTATAATGGAGGCGGTCATTTCCTTCTTTCTCAGCGAAAGTTCTCCTGCGTATGGAGTCTCGTTGATGGAAAGATGCTGGGTAACTGCCTGGAGCTCGCATTTTCCGCTCTTAGGGCAGGTAAGGCACTCGTTAGGATGGTCGCTGAGCATGAGCTCGATGACGGTCTTGCGCGCCCTTATCACCCTGATGGAGCTGGTCTTGACCTCCATTCCTTCCGTGCAGGCAGTGCTGCAGGCAGGGGCAAGGTTTCTCCTGCCCTTTACTTCAACAACGCACACGCGGCAGGATGCCGGATGGTTGTCTGCGCAGGTTCCCTTGAGGTTCATGTGGCAAAGCGTAGGGATGACGATTCCTATGCTCTTGGCCGCATCCAGTATCGTTGTGCCCTCAGGAACAACGACTTTATGATTATCTATTATCAGTGATATATTCTGTTTCATAGCTGGCGGTTTTAGACAACTGATACTGCTTTGAACTTGCATCGTGACATGCACATTCCGCACTTGATGCACTTGGAGAAGATGATTGCGTGAGGCTTTCTAGGAACGCCTTCGATTGCTCCGGCAGGGCAGCCGATCGCGCAGGCGTGGCAGCCGATACACTTCTCAGGATTGATAACATAGGTGAGCAGAGCCTTGCACTGCTTAGCGCGGCACTTCTTATCCCTTACGTGCTCCACATACTCATCCCAGAAATTGCTCAGAGTAGAGAGAACAGGGTTAGGGGAAGTCTGTCCGAGTCCGCAAAGCGCTGTGTCCTTGATAACTCCGGCAAGAGTCTTGAGCTTGTCAAGATCCTGCATCGTTCCGTTTCCGGCTATGATCTTGTCCAGGATTTCCAGCATCCTCTTGTTGCCGATACGGCAAGGGGTGCATTTTCCGCAGGACTCACCGACGATGAAGTCGAGATAGAAACGGGCAACTGAAACCATACAGTTATCCTCGTCCATGACGATCATACCGCCGGAACCCATCATACTGCCGGCAGCGGTCAGAGTGTCGAAGTCGATAGGGGTATCCAGGTGCTTTTCGGTAAGGCAACCTCCGGAAGGACCTCCGGTCTGAACAGCCTTGAACTGCTTGCCACCCTTGATTCCGCCTCCGATATCGAAGATAACCTCTCTCAAGGTTGTACCCATCGGGACTTCTATAAGGCCTACATTGTTGATTTTACCGGCAAGGGCGAACACCTTGGTTCCCTTTGAACGGTCGCTGCCTATAGAGGCGAACCAGTCTGCTCCCTTGTTGATTATGATAGGAACGTTGGCAAATGTCTCGACATTGTTCACGTTGGTAGGCTTGCCGTTATATCCGCTTTCTGCAGGGAAAGGCGGCTTGAGGGTAGGTTCTCCTCTCCTGCCTTCCATAGAGTGGATAAGCGCGGTCTCTTCTCCGCAAACGAATGCGCCGGCACCGTACCTGATGTTGATGTCGAAGGAGAATGAAGTTCCGAGGATCTTCTTTCCGAGAAGCCCGAGTTCCCTTGCCTGCTTGATGGCAATCTTAAGGCGCTCAACAGCAAGAGGATACTCTGCCCTGATGTAAACCAGGCCGTGGGTGGCTCCGATTGCATATCCGCAAATGGCCATAGCCTCTACGATAGAGTTAGGGTCTCCCTCCATGATGGAGCGGTCCATAAACGCTCCAGGGTCTCCCTCGTCCGCATTGCAGACAACATACTTTTCTTTTGACTGGTTCTTGGAAGCAATCTCCCACTTGAGGCCGGTAGGGAATCCTCCGCCGCCTCTTCCCCTGAGGCCGGATTTCTTGATTTCATCTATCACGGCTTTAGGGCTTCGGTTCAGAAGACAATCAGCAAGCGCGAAGTAACCGTCGCGAGCTATGTACTCTACAATATCCTCAGGATCAATGAGTCCGCAGTTCCTAAGCGCGATTCTCACCTGCTTGCGGTAGAAGTCCATGTGCTTGGAATCGGAAACGGTGGTCTTGCGCTTCGGATCCACATACAGCAGCCTGTTGACTCTCTTTCCGCCGATGATATGCGTGGTGAAAATCTCTTCCGCATCCTCTGGCTTAACCTTAGTGTAGAAAGTGTTGTCAGGAATTATTTTAACGATCGGGCCTTTTTCGCAGAAACCGAAGCAACCTGTCGTGATGACCTCAACCTTGCCTTCAAGATTGTTTTCTGCTATCAGTTTCTTGAAATTATCGGCGATAAGATGGCTTTGGGAAGCCTTGCATCCTGTTCCTCCGCAGGTCAGGATCTGTATTTTGGGTGTTCCCTTCTTCAGGCCGCAGGTTGCAGATGAATCCTGATGGTCGCTTTGCTCCCTTGGCTTAAGGTGAACACTCGCTCTTTCACGGATTTTTTTCAAATCCTCAATAGACGATATTTTCATAAAAAATTGATAATGCTTACATTATTCGTTTCGGGGCATAAAGATAAGAGATATTTCTTCAATTCCTTAATTTTTTCATCTAAAATCCTTAGAAATTACAAGGATATTACATCTTAATTCCTTCCAATCTGAAATCTATGGCGAGAAGGGGCTTTTCAGGCCGTCTTGCTAAATTTTTGTTACAAAGTGCTGATAACCGGGCTATCAGAAATTGCAGGTCCGGTATCGTTTATACTTTTGCACCACCAAAAGAAAACAAAGCAATTAAATAACATTTAAAATTCAAGATCATGAAGAAGGTATTGTTTATCGCCGTTGCAGCTCTTGCATTCGTAGCATGCAAGAATAACGCTCCTGCACAGGAGGCTGCTGCTGAGGCTACCGAGGCTGCTGCTGAGGTAACTGAGGTTGCTACTGAAGTTGCTAACGAGGTTGCTGATTCTACTGCTGTTGCTGCAGCTGACGCTGCCCAGGCTGTTGAGGCTGAGGCTAACAAGGTAGAGGAAGTTGCTAACGAGGTTAAGGAAGGTGCAGAGGCAGTTAAGGGTGCAGTTGAGGCTGTAAAGGACGCTGCCCAGACTATCAAGAAGTAATTTTTACTTTTTGACCTTACAGATTGACGGATGGCCAAAACGGCCATCCGTTTTTATTTGGGCCCGATTTTTGCAAAATTTGCATTGGTAAAAATTATTTTTTACTTTTGAATCGTAAACAATTTTATTAACCCTTTAAAAACTTCACCATTATGAAAAAGATCATTGCTTTGATGTGCGCTGCACTGTTCCTCTTCGGCGGAACTTACGCTATGGCTTCAACCTCTGTTTCAGAGCCTCAGACCTTCGAGAAATCAAAGAAGAAGGATAAGAGCGGTGAGAAGGTTAAGACTACCGACAAGAAGACAGACACCAAGAAAGACAGCAGCAAGGACAAGAACAACAAAGAGGCTTCCAAGAAGGACGCTAGTAAGTCAGACAGCAGCAAGAAATAATTTTGTAACACAATAATTAAAAACGGGACGGATTTTTCCGCCCCGTTTTTTTTGTTTGATGATCCTGGCCGTTGACTAGAACAATGCTGTAACCTTGTCTATCACTTCGGTTGCACTGCATTCCGGAGAAAGGATCAGGTCAGCTTTTGCGTTAACATAGTTGAATTCTTTCTTGAAGCGTTTCTCGCCTCCTCCGGTAACGTTCAGCATAATGTTCTGCTCCGGGGTTATCTGGCCTTCCTTCAGGGCCTTGGCAAGGCTGACAACAGCAACGCCGGCGGCCGGATGGATATCGCTGCCTTCCAGCTCGGCGAACATCTCACAGGCATCGGTGAGTTCTCCGTTTGTGACTTTCTGGAATTCTCCCTTGGTGGCCATAAGGGCGTCGAAGAGGCCTCCAGGGACGGAGAACGGCGGTTTGCGGTTGCTGAGCACGGAAGCCTTGATCTGGAGAGCCTTGATCCTGCCCTCGTTCTCGTCCATTGGCAGAAGGCTGCGGCTGAGTGCCTTCCAGGCATCGTACATAGGAGTGAACGGAACATTCTGGGATGGTATGAGCTTCATGAGATTATCTCCGAAGCGTCCGTCTTCCAGAAGGCGGAGATTGGCCTCGTAGGCTGCGATGGTTCCCGTGCCGCTTCCTACAGCCTGGAAATAGGCGTCAGGAATCTTTCCGATAACTTCTGCCGCGGAGAGAACAGTCGTGCTCATTCCGTCTCTTCTTGCCACATTCTTGGCTCCTCCTTCCTCCAGGAAGAGAGGGGATGCGTTCAGCTTGGCAGCCAGGGCGATAGCGTCGAAATAATCGCTTCCCTTAGGCGGGCAAATCACTTTTACACAATCGTTTAGCCTATCCTTGAACCAAAGCGCGTCAAGATTGTCTTCAGGGATGGCGATTACCAGAGGAATGTTGTTGTCCGAGCAAACCTGGGAGAAAGCCCTTGCGGTGTTTCCTGCGGAAGCCACCACCAGAATCCTCTTGTTGTCTGCGTCAAGCCTTCCGCATACTGAGTAAGCCTCGGTTTCCTTGAAGGAGCCCGTACGCATGGTTGCGCCTTTTTCCGGCCACCATCCGCTGTAGGTTATGAAGAGGTTCTTAAGGCCCAGTTTCCTGGCCAGGCCCTCGCTTCGGTAGGTAACCGGAGCGCAGGAACCTTTCAGGGAGCGGTTTACAGGCAGCCAGTCGGCGAACCTGTAGATTCCGAAAGACGGATCCTTGAACTCAATCTGCTTCTTGTCATAGATGGCCCTTACAAGGGACGGGCGGGAATCCTCCGGATCTGCCATAAGCCATCCGGTGTCTTTGAACACTCTGTGCGTCAGGCAGTTTTCCAGGCGGTAACTAGTCGGTTTGATTTCCATATAATTTAGTTTTTATCATTGTTTTCCAAATTCTCGCAAACTATTTCGGCAAAGTCCTTGACAGGAACTTCGGCCTTGCTCCTTATTGCCCTGTAGCAAAGAGGGCAGGCTGTAACTATCTGTTCCGGATTCTCGGCCATAAGGCTGGTTACTGAACTCTCGGCGATCTTTGCCTTGTCTTTCTCGTCAAGTGTCAGGGTGCCAAGGCTGTAGCCGCAGCAGATGCTCTCGTCCCTTTCCTTTGAAGCCTTTTTCAGCTCAGCGACAGCCTTGAGTACATTCCTAGGCTCTTCGTATATGCCGCAGCCTCTTCCAAGCTCGCAAGGGTCGTGATATACTATCGCTGAAGAAGACTTTGAAACCTTAAGTTTTCCTTCCTTTATGAGTTTGTCAACAAACTGTGTGTAATGTATTACCTGAATGCCCTTGAGGGCGTATTCTTCCTTGAATACCTTGAGGCAGATAGGGCAGGACAGAAGCAGGGTGGTGCATCCGGAGTCCTTGATTATCTTACTGTTGGCCTCGATGGTCTTGCGGGCGGCATCGGTCCTTCCGGCAAGCATCAGAGGCCTGCCGCAGCAGATGCCCTCGTTGCGGTCCATGAACTCGTAATCCTGTCCGCTGGCCTTGAGGATGGTTTCCACGGACTTTATGATCCTTGGAGTAAGATGGCTCATGCAGCCGGCAAAGTAAAGGATCTTGCCTGTGGATTTAGGGTTCTCGGAACACTTCTCCGCATAGCTGTCGAGATATGAGTAGTCGCAATCAATCTTATTGTTCCTGGTTTCCCTGATCGCGCGTCTGATGGCAGGGGAATTCACTCCCACCGGGCAAAGCGCATAGCACTTGCCGCACATCAGGCACTTGTCTGCTATCTCTCTGGTTTTCTTGTTGTTGTGCCTGCGCAAGAAACGCATGAAATAAACGGAAGAGTATTTGAGGTTTTTCTTCTGGACATTCATTGGGCAGGCATCCAGGCAGAGTCCGCAGCTTGAGCAGGCGTAGATTTCCGCCTCCGCGAATCCCTTTCTCGGATGGCGCACTTTCAGGCCGGCGTTGCGGAAAAGTATCAGCAGAGGCTCGGTCAGGATGTGCATGTAACGGGAGAACGGCATCGCAGCGAAGAAAAGTCCCAGGACGATGGAATAAGCCCACCAGGTAGGGAGGAAGTTCAGCTCGTTCCCGAAGAAAGCCCTGAACACCCAGTTAAGCGGCCTGGTGAGGAATCCTCCGCCGCTGAGGTCTGCGGTAAAACCTTCCGCCAGGAGTCTGAGAGGGAAGATAAGCCACAGGCAGTAAAGGGCAACGCGGTCTGCCAGTGAAGGCTTGGTGGTATGTCTCATTCCAAGGGCTATGGACCTGACTCTCTTGAACATGGCCAATCCGATGCCACTTAGGACATACAGCAGCAGAAAGTCCATTATGAAGAAGAACAGGGAGCCCCTGAGCGTTTCGTGAGCCGGATTGATCCAGATGAAAAAGCGGTAGAAGATAGGGTAGTACAGCGATCCTTCCGTCAGTCCGGAAAGATGTCTCGGAGCAAACAGCCATACCTCGATATGTCCCACCACGATAAGCAGGAACCATCCGAAGGCGATCGCCGAGTGCATATATCCAAGAAGAGGCTTTCTCTTCCATATCTTGGTGTGCAGCAGGCAGTCGCAGAATATATCCTTGATATTCTTCCATGCGGTCTTTGGATTGAAGAGAGACTTGAGAAGCTTGATCCTGTCTTCTCCGCTCAGGTGGTAGAGTATCCTGATCAGGCCTATTAAAAGGTATATCAGGATGAAGGTAATTCCTATAACGAACGGCAGTACAAAATGATTGTAGCTGTTAGGGTATCTGTCTATGATCCCTTCCGGTGTAATCTGATGCACTGCGGCAGAAAGTAAATGGATCATAGAGAGTAGATTTTTTGGATTGACAATATGAGGTGGCGCGTATTTATGCCCCTAGGGCAGACCATAGTGCATTTTCCGCACAACATACAGTGGCTCAGTAATTTGGATGCATCATCGCAGAGGCCGTTCTGAAGAGAAAGGATAGCTCTCCTGAGACTTGTGTCTTCAAATGCGGCGGCCGTGCAGCTTGCAGAGCAGCTCCCGCAGGCCATGCACTTGGCTACATCGGGCTCAGCGATGGCCAGCTCATTGAATTTCTCCTTGTCTGCCTTGTCGAGGTTGATCCTCGAACTTGGACTGACGCCAAAGCCGAAGTCTATCATTTCCTGAAGTTTTCTTTAATGTAACGGTCTATTTCCATAGCGGCGCTGCGAGCCTCGTGGAGAGTGTCCGGGAGAGTCTTCGGTCCGGTGCAGGCTCCAGCATAGAACAGGCCCGGAAGCTTGCTTTTCTGGAGGGAGAGGAATCCGTCCCTTGCAGAGAAGAATCCGTCTTCTTCTACACTGAGATTCAGCTGTCTGCCCACTTTGTGGCCAGCCTCTGAAGGCCTCATTCCTGCCATCAGAACCAGGCGGTCCAGCGTTACTTTAACCGGTCTGCTGGAGAGAGTGTCTTCCGCTTTTATAAGCAGCCTTCCTTCCGCAGTCTCGGAAACCTCGCTTACCCTTCCCCTTATGAACCTTATGCCGGATTTCTGTGCCCTGAGGTAAAGGTCCTCGTAATGGCGGCCGAACATTCTCAAGTCCATATAGAAGCAGTAAACATTGGCATCAGGATAAAGCTCCTTGGCCTCAATCGCCTGTTTTACAGCCGTTGCGCAGCATACCTTTGAGCAGGCCGGGTTGCCGGCTTTCTCGTCTCGGGACCCCACGCAGTGAACGAATCCTATGGCCTTCGGGGCAGGGGAGAAGGTCTTGCCTTCCCTGAAAGCTTGCTCCATATCCGCGTTGGTCATAACTCCTTCATATATGCCGTAGCCGTATTCTTCCTTCTTTTCCGCTTTGAACATATCGAATCCGCTAGCCAGAAGCACTGCATCAGCCAGAATGGTTATTCCGTTGGAAAGCATGGCGTTAAAGGAACGATCCAAAAGGTTTATGGAGTTCACGTCTGTCTCGGTGAAGCATTTTACATCCTTGATTCCGTCCAGCAGGCCGTCCAGAACTTCCTTTGCCGGAGTCTGGTCCGGGAACAGGCGGTCCCATTTGGCAAGGTGTCCACCCAGACGTTTTTCCTTTTCTGCCAGAATCACATTGTATCCCATCCGGGACAAAACTGCGGAGGCTTCCAGTCCGGCAGGTCCGCCTCCTATGACCAATATGTTGTTTTTCATAACTTTACTTCAGACATTGTGGTTTTTGGGGCTCGCCGAGATATTTCCCGTTCTTGCCCAGATATTTCTTTGCTGGATCATATGGTATTCCGATTTTGTCTAACAGCGGTTCCACGCTTACCTGATGTGTCTGGAGACCCAGGTCCCAAGGGTCGTAACCCATTACAAGACCGGCAACTTCCTCATAGGTGAACACCGGTATTCCATGGCCGTTTTCTCCGTAGGTCTTGCCTTCTGTCTCGGCGATGACATACTGCCATCTGTCCAGGAAATAAGGGCATCCGGGGCAGTTTGTGATTATCATGTCCGGTTTGAACGGCTCCATACTTTCGAATTTCTTGTGGGTGTTGGAAAGCGAATAGCCTCTGTTGCTTTTTATCAGATACTGCCTGAAACCGAATCCGCAGCAATGCCTCCTTTCCGGATAATCAACGATCTGACCTCCCCAGGCCTCAATCATTCCCACCAGGACATAAGGGTATTCGGCTCCTCCCACACCTTTGGAAGGGAACATCTTGGAATAGTGGCAACCTATATGCTCCACAACCCTGAGAGGTTCTCCGGTATTCTTGTTCACCAGCTTAAATTTGCTCTTTGCCGCGATCTGCATCCTGTATTTGAAAACAAGGTCGCTGGCGTGAACCAGGAACTTCGGCTTTGCAAATTCCAGGTGGCAGGTTTTCCATAGGTTCTCGGCAATCTTCTGCTGAAGTTCAGGGAATTCCCTCCAGGTCTCCATAGTCTCGCAGTAAAGGCCGAAGGATGTGATGCAGGAGCATACATAGTTCTCATAGCCATATTTATGCATCAGGGCAAACTGCCTGGCTATTATGGTCATGACGGTTTCCTGCGGAATGGTGTCAGAGTGGTAAGCAATGCCTCCGCAAGTGGTGTGGTGCTCCGTCTCGAATATATCCTTTCCCAGTTTGTTTCTGGTTATGTCCAGGAAAGTTGCTTCGGAAGCGGGGAAGAAAGACTGCCTGATACAGCTCCTTACATAGAAATAATGGTCTTCCGGTATCTCTTTCTGGTATTCGGCCCAGATTTTCTTTTTTCCTTCGTAAATCATCTTCTAGTGGTTGAAATGTTTAGGACTGCACTCGGTGTATAGCTTCTGGCAATACTCTTCTTCAGTAAGCCCCAGCTCTTCCGCCTTTTTCAAGCCTGCCTGGCGTACGTGCTCCAGCCTCTCGGTCGCACCGGTGATATCGTAAATCCTCTTCAGCTCATCCAGATCTTTCTGAGGAATCTTTCTCATTGCCCCAGGGCCGTCCTTGTCCAGGTTGGCACCGAGACGGTCAAATACATCGTCGATGTTATCATGAACCCATTCCCATACCAAGCCGGCTTCCTGGTGCTCCTTGTAGCCGAAAAGCCTTGGGTAGACACAGTAACCATAGTTCAGCACATTGTGGTTGAGATCTTTGCAAAGAAGATACATTTGCCGGCCTTTCTCGGATTCCATGAACAGGCCCGTTTCTATAGCTAAGTTTCTCAGAGCCATTATCACCAATCCGGCAGCATTCCTTCTCGGGCAGCGGGTAACGCAACTCATGCACTCTCCACAGTACCAGATAGTATTGCTCTTGAGCAGTTCTTCAATCTGTTCATCGTCCTGATGCTGAACGATATCGACGATTCGTCTAGGATCGTAGCGGTAGAACTCTGCAGCCGGACAGATGGCAGTGCAGGTACCGCAGTTTATACAGGCATTCAGACCCTCCCGGAGTCTGTAATCCTTCATCAGTCTGTCGTATAGCTTTCCCATCTATGCCTTTACTTTATTGTTGGTAGGGTACTTTGCGGCAAGGGCCATGAGGTCTATGTCGTTGTTCATGTTCTCCGCCATCTTGCTCAGAACCCGGATGTACGCCATCATATCTTCCTTTGGTATGCCATTGACGATCTTGTCTACCGCATCCATCGCGACCTTGGTAACTTTATCTTTTATGCTTAATGCATAATCAGTTACCTCAATGAGATTCTGCCGGCGGTCTTTAGGGTTGCTTGTCCTGCGAACCAGTTTCCTGTCTTCCAGCCCGTCCACGAGCTTAACAACGGAATTCTTGTCTTTTAGCAGATAGTCTGCAATCTGCTGCTGGGTGAGGACGCCTTCGTCCCAGAGTGCGTCCATAACCAGGAATTGCTCCGGAGTGATGTTGAAACCATGTTCTTCAAAAATCCCCGCAACATACTGCTTGAACCTGTTATGGACAAGATTAAGGAAAAACCCGATTTGTTTACTAAGTATCATATAATACGAAATATTATAGTAAGAGGTTTTACTTTATAAATCGATTACAAATATAGCATAAAAGCTGTCTTGTTGGACTCTTATGCCAAAGAAATGGTCACAATTATGTAGAGAATGTAGAGCACAAACAGCATCAATCCTTCTATTCTCCTGATCTTGAAGCTTGTCCTCGCCGATACAAGGAACAGCAGGGTAGCCAGGAGCAGGAAGATGAAGTGAACGTGGTTTACGGTGGCCAGCGGCAGCTGGGTAACAGTGGCGCAGCCTCCGAGAATCAGGAAGACGTTGAATATATTTGATCCGATAACGTTTCCTATCGCGATTCCGACCTTCTTCTGGCAGGCGGCCATAACGCTGGCGGCAAGTTCAGGAAGGCTGGTTCCTATAGCGACTATGGTTGCTCCAATGAGGGTATCGGAGACGCCCTTTGCCCTGGCAAGTATTGTTGCGTTGTCTACCAGTATGTTACCGCCCCAGATAAGGACTGCGAGACCTCCCAGGAACATGACAAGGGAGAGGAGGAAATTCTTCTTGACAACCGGCTTTTCCTCTTCTTTCTCTTTTTTCTCTTCTGACTCTTTGGTTGCCTCTTCGTGCCTTTTTGCGCTGGCGAAGGAGTAGAACATAAACACCAGGAAGAACAGCAGGAGAATGATTCCCTCTGTCCTGGAGATTACGTTTCCTGTCATCTGGTCGTCTATGGTCAGGGTTTCTATCTGGGCGTCAAGGGAAACGAGAATCAGCACGACTGTAGACAGAAGCATGAACTGCATGTCCCTGTTCACGTTAATCCTTGATACTGTCATAGGGTAGATTATGGAACTCAATCCTATGATGAGCAATATGTTGCAGATGTTGGATCCCAGGATGTTACCGACGGAAAGTCCGACGCTGCCCTTCATGGCTCCCATAAAGGAGACCACCATTTCCGGCGCGCTGGTGCCGATTGCAACGATGGTCATACCTATAATAATGTCCGAGATTCCGAAACGGCTGGCTATCCTTGAGGAACCTGTTACAAGGAAGTGGGCTCCTATGATTATCATCGCCAGGCCTAGAATGATCAGAAGAATTGTAGTTGTCATAATCTCTTGTTTTTCGGTTTAATACTCATCCCAGCTCTTTATCTGGACCTGGTCAATGTCCAGGTTGCAGAAAGCGTTGATGAAAGCGCTTGCAAGGCGGGTGTTGGTCAGAAGCTGGATATTGAAGTCAACTGCGGCCCGGCGGACCTTGTAGCCGTTGTCGAGCTCTGTCTTGGTCAGGTTCTTAGGGATGTTGACCACCATATCTATCTTCTTCTGGCGTATAAGGTCCATAGCCTGCGGAGTCTTTCCCTTCTCGCTTGGCCAGTAAACCAGAGTTGTCTGTATGTTGTTGTCTTTAAGATATCTGTAAGTTCCGCCGGTAGCGTAGAGCTTATATCCCTTGCGGCTGAGTTTCTGGCAGGCTTCCAGCATTTCCGCCTTTTCCTTACCGTCTCCGGTGGAAAGCAGGATGCCCTTTGAAGGGATGATGTATCCCACGCTGAGCATAGACTTCAGCACTGTTTCGGAAGTGTCGTCACCGATGCATCCGACCTCTCCGGTTGAAGCCATATCCACACCCAGGACAGGGTCTGCCTTCAGCAGCCTTGAGAACGAGAACTGAGGGGCCTTGATTCCCACGTAGTCCAGGTCGAACGCGCTCTTGTCAGGGGTCTTGAACTTCTCTCCTGCCATAACCTTTGTGGCAAGTTCTATGAAGTTAATCTTCAGCACCTTGCTGACAAACGGGAAGCTTCTGGAAGCCCTCAGGTTGCACTCGATCACAAGTATGTCATTGTCCTTTGCCATGAACTGGATGTTGAACGGGCCGCTGATCTTGAGCTCTCTGGCAATGGTCCTGGAGATTTTCTTCAGTCTTCTTACGGTCTCCACGTAGAGTTTCTGCGGAGGGAACTGGATTGTAGCGTCCCCGGAGTGGACTCCGGCAAATTCTATATGCTCGCTGATGGCGTAGGCTACAATCTCTCCGTCCTTGGCTACGGCGTCAAATTCTATCTCCTTTGCGTGCTGGATAAATTCACTTACAACAACCGGATGCTTCTTGGAAACGTCTGCGGCAAGCTGCAGGAACTGCTTGAGCTCGTGGTTGTTGGAGCAAACGTTCATTGCGGCGCCGCTGAGGACGTAGGAAGGCCTTACCAGAACCGGATAGCCAACCTTGTCCACAAAGGCGTGGATGTCGTCCAGGGTGGTAAGCTCGCTCCAGCGCGGCTGGTTGATTCCCAGACGGTCCAGCATCGCGGAGAACTTGTGGCGGTCTTCAGCGTTGTCTATGGACAGGGCGGAGGTTCCCAGAATCCTTACATTGGCATCGTTGAGCCTCATTGCCAGGTTGTTAGGAATCTGGCCTCCAACGCTTACCACAACTCCGTAAGGAGATTCCATCTCGAATATGTCCATAACCCTCTCGTATGTGAGCTCGTCAAAATAGAGGCGGTCGCACATATCGTAATCTGTGGAAACGGTTTCAGGGTTATAGTTTATCATGACTCCCCTCCAGCCGCATTTGCGCAGGGTGGCAAGGCAGTTTACGCTGCACCAGTCAAACTCCACCGAGCTTCCGATGCGGTAGGCGCCGCTTCCCAGAACTATTATGGACTTGTGGTCTTTCTCGTAGTTAATGTCGTTGGCGGTTCCGTTGTAGGTGAGATAGAGGTAGTTGGTCTTTGCCGGGAATTCTGCCGCCAGTGTGTCTATCTGCTTGACTACAGGGAGGATGCCAAGGGACTTCCTGTACTCGCGGACCTTGATTGCATAGCTGTCCGGGTCCGTCTTGCCCTTGAGCACCAGCCTTCCGATCTGGAAATCCGAGAAGCCGCTGGCCTTAGCCCGCTTCATTGTCTCGGAGTCTATATCCCTGAGGTCTTTGAGACGGGAGAGTTCCTTTCCGATAAGATGGATGTTGTAGAGTTTCTGCAGGAACCACTTGTCTATCTTGGTTGCATCGTGGATCTTGTCTACGGTGTAGCCTGCTTCAAAAGCCTTGGCTATGACAAAGATACGGCTGTCTGTAGGTTCCTTGAGCTCCTTCTCTATATCGTCCACCTTCATCTCCTTGTTGCCTACGAAACCGTGGGCTCCGCGGCCGATCATCCTGAGGCCTTTCTGGATTACCTCCTCAAAGCTTCTTCCGATAGCCATCACTTCTCCCACGCTCTTCATGCTGCTGCCAATCAGGCGGCTGACCCCGTGGAACTTGCTCAGGTCCCAGCGCGGAATCTTGCAGACGATATAGTCCAGTGCAGGCTCAAAGAAAGCCGGTGTGGTCTTGGTTACGGAATTCTTCAGGTCGAACAGGCCGTAGCCCAGTCCGAGCTTGGCGGCAACGAATGCCAGAGGATAGCCGGTGGCCTTGGATGCCAGGGCGGAAGAACGGCTGAGGCGGGCGTTTACCTCGATTACCCTGTAGTCTTCACTTTCAGGGTCAAAGGCATACTGCACGTTGCATTCTCCAACTATTCCTATATGCCTTACTATCTTTATTGAAAGCTCCCTTAGGAGGAAGTATTCGTGATTTGTAAGTGTCTGGCTTGGAGCCACAACGATGCTCTCTCCGGTATGGATTCCCAGAGGGTCGAAGTTCTCCATGTTGCAGACGGTGATGCAGTTGTCGAAGCGGTCTCTGACCACCTCGTATTCTATTTCTTTCCAGCCCTTAAGGGATTTTTCCACCAGCACCTGAGGCGAGAAGGTAAAGGCCTTTGCGGTAAGTTTCCTGAGCTCCGAATCGTTGCTGCAGAATCCGCTGCCAAGCCCTCCAAGCGCATATGCCGCGCGCACGATCACCGGATAGCCCAGCTGGTTGGCAGCCTTGAGGGCATCTTCCGTATTTTCAACGGCGTGGCTCTTTATGGTTTTGACGGAAATCTCGTCCAGTTTCTTTACGAACAGTTCCCTGTCCTCGGTGTCCATTATGGCTTGGATAGGGGTTCCAAGCACCTGTACCTTGTATTTTTCCAGTATTCCCTGGCGATAGAGCTCGACTCCGCAGTTAAGAGCGGTCTGGCCTCCGAAAGACAGCAGGATGCCCTGCGGCTTCTCTTTCTGAATGACCTTCTCCACAAAATATGGAGTAACCGGCAAGAAGTATATTTTGTCCGCGATGCCTTCTGATGTCTGCACGGTGGCGATATTCGGGTTGATGAGCACTGTCTTTATGTGCTCTTCCTTCATCGCCTTGAGAGCCTGGGAACCTGAGTAGTCGAATTCTCCGGCTTCACCGATTTTAAGTGCGCCGGAACCCAGTATGAGGACTTTCTTTATAGACTTCATTTACAGGAGGTTTATGAACTGGTCAAACAAAAATTCTGTGTCTGTCGGGCCGCTTGTGGCCTCAGGATGGAACTGGGCGGAGAAGAAAGGTTTCTTCTTGTGGCGGATGCCCTCGTTGGTGCCGTCGTTCATGTTCACGAACAGTGGTTCCCAGTCCTTGTCCAGCGTGCTGTCGTCCACGGCGAATCCGTGGTTCTGGCTGGTTACAAAACAGCAGTCAGTTCCCAGCATCCTTACCGGCTGGTTGTGGCTGCGGTGTCCGTATTTGAGCTTGTAGGTCTTCGCTCCGGCGGCCCTTGCCATCAGCTGGTTGCCCATGCAGATGCCGAAGATCGGCTTATCTCCCTTCATCGCGACCTTAAGATGCTCCACGGCCTTGGTGCAAAGCTCAGGGTTTCCCGGGCCGTTTGATATGAACAGGCCGTCCCATTCCAGAATGTTGAAGTCATAGTCCCAAGGAACCCTGATCACTTCCACATTTCTGTTTATCAGGCATCTGAGTATGTTGTTCTTTACTCCGCAATCCACCAGAACAACCCGTTTGGTTCCCTGCCCGTAGACATTTACATCCTTGCAGGAGACGATATCCACCTGGTTATCCAGATTAGGGTCGGCGACAGGTCCTTTCTTGCGGCTTCCCTCAGGCACTATCCTTCCCAGCATCGCGCCGTTTTCCCTCAGCACCTTTGTAAGTTCCCTTGTGTCAACTCCGTAGATTCCAGGAATCTTATGGCTTTTCATCCACTGGTCCAGGCTCTGGGCAGAATCCCAGTGGCTGTAGTTCTCCGAGTAACAGGAAATCACCAGTCCCCTGACGTGAATCCTGTCAGATTCAAAGACCTTGGATATTCCATATTCGTCCACCCGGTCTTCAGGTACTCCGTAGTTTCCGATAATAGGGTAGGTAATGCAGAGTATCTGCCCGGAATAAGACGGATCCGTGAGGCTTTCAGGGTATCCCACCATTGCGGTGTTGAATACCACTTCTCCCTCAGCACTCTTCTGATACCCAAAAGAATAGCCCTGAAATTCAAGGCCATTCTCCAATACAAGTTTTATTCTGTTGTCTGATTTCATCGCAGATGAGTGTCTTTTCGGGCTTCAAAGTTACAAACTTCTTGCGAAAATACCCCAGAATTCCTCCTTGAGTTCTTCCCAGGTTTTCTGCTCGGACGCGCTCAGGCGGCTGCAGTATCCGTTGAGGAGTTCAATAGCTTCCTCCTTCTTTCCTGACTTGATCAGTTCCACTGCCTTCTTTTCCAGCTCGGGAGCGTCTTCAAATATTATCCTGTCATACTCGGCGAGGGCTTTTTTCATCCTCTCGGCTGTCCTGTTCCATCCGAATGCAGCAAGACGGTTGGTTTCCCTGAAACGCCATATTGCGGCATCCTTGCGGTAGCGTTTCTGGCCGCATACGTCAAATCCGGCCGGTAGTTTGGTCTGACCTGCGTAAATAGGCACTCTCGGAGTCAGGGCTGGTATGTCGAAGGCAAAGTAGGCAACTCCTCCCACCTCGTCCGGCATCCAGTCGCGGAGTTTGATTATCTCTGAATACGAGCACTGAATCACAGAAATCGTATATGCCCATGAAACTGTTCCGGGCTTAAGGTTGTTGAGCAGGGAGCGCATTGCATTCGTCATGTACGGACTTACCGGGCAGGTTGTGTCTGAGACGGTTACAAGTTCTCCGTTTTCGTTCCTGATCCATCTCTTGACTTCCGTGTTCAGGTTCTTGAGCATGTCGAATTCAGTCCCTTCGTACGTAGACCTGTAGAGTTGGAACATCTGACTTGCGCTGACTTTCTTCTCCGGCTTGATGCTGAAAGGAATCTCCTCGTCACTCATGCTGAGAGCCAGGCTTGGAGCCAGTGTATTGAATACGAAGACTTCCCTGTGTGAGAAGTTCTTTCCCTTTTCACCCTCCTCGGAAACCATCTTGTAGAACTTGAAAGGAGACTTTCCGTCCCATAGCCCAAGTTCCTTGCATCTTTCCCTGAGGTCAGAGCCCCACATGAAGTTATCGGGATCCTTAAAATCCACGATTCCAATCCTCGGCACATTGGCGCTGATGCCAACGTGATCATCCGGAATCCTTTGAGCAACCCACAGTGCACCAGGCTTCCTGCCACTTTTTCCGCTTCCGTAGATCTCAAAGAACCAGGCTTCTTTCTTGTCAATGACGGTAAGGCATTCTCCGTTGTCTGCAAAGCCGTATTCTTCTGCCAGGCTTCCCATCAGGCGAATGGCATCCCTTGCCGTAGAGCATCGCTGAAGAGCCACTCTTTCCAGTTCTTCTATAAGGAACAGTGCATCCCCCCGCCGCAGGTCCTGGCGGCCTTCCGTAGTGGTTTCTCCGATTGCCAGCTGCTTTTCGTTCATGCAAGGGTAGGCCACGTTCATGAACTGGAAGGTTTCCTGGGAAGGTGCTGGAATAGACCCTTTTACCTCAACGTCTCTTGTGTCGTACGGCTCTTCCGTGTGCATCAGTCCCCAGCGGATTTCATCCCGGGCACCTGGTGCAAATGTCTTTCTCGGCTCCATAGTGAGCCAGGTTCTGAAGTTGGAATCACAGGTATGAGCTGTCATCACAGACCCGTCGTCAGAAGCTCCCTTTCCAACGACAATGGATGTGCAGGCATTCTCCTGCCCGTAGGCCAGGGTGGAGAAGAACGCCAATAGTGTGATAAATAATGCTTTTTTCATCGCGATGGATTAGAGGCTCCTTGCGAAAATACTCCAGAATTCCTCCCTGAGTTCTTCCCAGGTTCTCTGCTCGGACGCGCTCAGGCGGCTGCAGTATCCGTTGAGAAGTTCAACAGCCTCTTCTTTCTTTCCTGCCTTTATCAGTTCCACAGCCTTCTTTTCCAGCTCCGGAGTGTCTTCGAATATCATCCTGTCATACTCGGCGAGGGCTTTTCTGATCTGTCCCTTGGTCCTGTCCCAGCCGATCGTAGCCACTCTGTTGGTTTCCCTGAAGCGCCATATCGCGGCATCCTTGCGGTAGCGTTTCTGGCCGCAAACGTTAAATCCCTTAGGGAGTTCAGTCTGGCCGGCATAGATAGGCACCCTCGGTGTCTGCGCAGGATTGTCAAATGCAAAGTATGCCACTCCTCCCACTTCGTCCGGGAGCCAGCCCCTGAGCTTGATTATCTCTGAATATGAGCACTGTATAACTGCAATCGTCCTTATCTGAGGGGCACATCCCGGCTTCAGCTCGTTGAGCAGCTTACGGGTGTCTGTTGTCATAAAAGTGCTGATAGGGGCGGTGGTGTCCGTTACCGTTATCGTCTCTCCGTCAGCGTTCCGGATTCTTCTTTTTACCTCTACCTTGAGGTCCTTAACCTGGTCAAAGTCAGTTCCGTCGTAGGTTTCCCTGTAAAGCTCGAACATCCTCTGGGCGCTTATCTTCTCGTCCGGCTTAACGGAGAAAGGCATTTCCTCGTCCTCGAACTTGAGTCCAAGGCTCGGAGCCACGGCGTTCAGAACGAAGTACTCCCTGTAATAGAAATTGCTCTTGTAGGTGGTTACCATCGGCCAGAACTTGAAAGGAGACTTTCCGTCCCACAGGCCCAGTTCCTTGCATCTTTCCCTGATGTCAGAGGCATACATGAACTTGTCCGGATTGTTAAAGTCTATCACTCCGATTCTCGGGACGTTGGCGCTTATGCAGACGTGGTCATCCGGGATTCTCTGTGCTGCCCACAGAGCTCCCGGCTTCTTACCGCTTTTTCCGCTTCCGTATATCTCAAACAGCCAGGCTTCCTTCTTGTCTATCACGGTCAGGGCCTCTCCCCAGTCTCCATAGCCGTATTCCTCTGCGAGTCTGCCCATTAGCTTGATGGCATCTCGTGCGGTGGAGCATCTCTGGAGGGCGATTCTTTCCAGTTCCTCTATCTGGAACATTCCTTCCTTATTTACCAGTTCCCTCTTTCCGTCGGTGGTGGTTTCTCCCATCGCCAGCTGCTTTTCGTTCATACAAGGGTAGGCCACGTTCAGGAACCGGAACGTTTCTCCTTCAGGTGCCGGAACAGATCCTTTCACTTCCGTATTCCTGAAATCATGCGGTTCTTCAGTGTGCAGAAGTCCCCATCGTATCTCGTCCACTCCTCCGGCAAACACCTTCCGGGGTTCCATGGTTACCCATGTCCTGTAGTTTGCGTCGCAGGTATGGGCCGTCATTACAGACCCGTCATCAGATGCCAGCCTGCCCACCACAATGGAGGTACAGCTTTCCTTTACGTCCTCATCATCAGGAAGATAGGGAACAACTTGAGAATAGGCGGAAACACTGCCGCATACAAGAATCGCGGCCAAAAGACCTTTCAGGGAGAATAAGAAACCTTTCATAAGCCAGTCAGATAAATCATTTCTTCCAACAAATATAACAACCTCCCGTTTAATATGAAAATGGAGTTTTCTTTATAACTTTACGGAGAATAAGTTTGTTCCTTATCCTGAAATGGCTCGCAGTTCCAAAATACTTGTATGGCTGGCCGCATTGGCGGGAGTTGCCGCAGCATTGTTCTATGTATTTGACAATTACGCGGATACCATTATTACCGGGGCTGCTGACAGGATGATTAGGAAGCATTTCAGCGACACTTCTTCCATCAGTCTGGATTACTCCCGAATGGATTTCAGCCTATCTTCCGGGAAACTGGAAGTCCGGGATGTGAGATTCAGCTATCCTCAAAAGGGCATTTCCGCTTCCGTCAAAAGCCTTAAGGCCGGGCCGGTCAAGCCTTGGCGCATCTGGAAGGACGGGCAGGCGGATTTGGATTATATCGCGATTAACAATCCAGAGCTGTCATTTCATCTCCAGCGTGCCGATACAGTTGTTCAGGAAGCGGTAAAGGATTCAATTGTAAATCTCTCCGACGAAAAGGGCGGCATTGTGAAGTATGTCCGGAATGTTGGGGTAAAGAAGGTGTCTGTCAATGACGCTTCCGTTATTTTGAGAAAGGTAGACAGCAAGCTGGATCTTTCTGTCAAGGACATCGACCTTTCTGTTTTTGACATCTCCTATAATCTGGAAGACAAGAAGTTGGCATATTATGACTCTCTATATGTACTCTCTGCTTCAGGGATTGCCTACACCTCTGCGGACAGCCTTTACCGCCTCGATGTGGACAATTTGGAAACCGAGTATGCTGGAGGCGTGTTCCTGAAAGGCTTCCACGGAAGGAACACTATCCACAAAACCCACCTTGCAGCTGCCAGGGGCAAGGTTCCTGTAACCTGGTCGGACTTCAGCGCCAAGAAGTTACATACATCGCCCGTTAATCTTGTACGGACGGTTCTCCAGAAAAATATCCAGATAGACAGTGTCATTATAGAAGGAGACAAGCTCACTTCCTATCGCGATGCAAGGTATCAGCCGAAGAAGGCGTTCCCGATGCCGCAGGAGTCTATTCTCAGGATTCCCCTGCCGGTCCGTATAGGAATCATTGACATAAGGCTTCCTTATTACAATATGGAGATAAGGCGCCCCGAAGGCTCGGCCGGATTGCTTAGTTTTCACGATATGGGGCTTAAAATCAAAGATTTCTCCAATGAACAAGATCATACGACGGTATTCCATATTACTCCGCATATGGGGAAGGGGCACGGAGAAGTTACCCTCCACCTGAAAAACGACGGCAATTGTTCATTTACCTTGAGCGGAAGCGTGAAAAATGTCGATATCGGTGACTTCGGAAGCCTCTTGAAACCGCTTTTCGGTGCATCGGCGACAGGAAACATACAGAGTCTGAAGACCTCATTCTCAGGCAACAAGTTTTCCACCAAGGGAGACTTCTGCCTTCTGTATGACAATCTGAAGATGGAGGTTGACATTGAAAAGACACCGGTTGCCTTCCTTGCAAAGCACGGTAAAGCCATAGGTGCGCTGGAGGGAGGCATCATCCACAGGCAGAACCCGAGAAAGTTCAAGAAAGAGCCGTTTTCCTGCACGATAGGGGCAAAGAGAGACCCGATGAAGAATTATGGGGCGTATATAGTTTCCACGCTCTTGAACGGAGTGGAGCAGACTGTCCTGAACGCTCTGGTTTACAAGGAAGCGCAGAAACTGAAAGGCAAGAACTTAAAGGAAAATGTCGTCCAGCGCATCAAGGATAAGAAGGAAGGCATTAAGGAGCGCATAGAGCAGAAACGTGAAAAGCGGCAGGAAAAGCGTGAGGAAAGACGTGAAAAACGTAATAATCGATGATATATAACACAGTATTATGAAAACAATCTTTTATTCTTTGATTGGAATTGCGAGCCTTCTTATGGTAAGCTCTTGCGGTGGCGGGAACGCCAACCAGAACACTGACCAGGAAACTGACCAGAAGACAGAAGAAATTGCTGAAGAACAAGCTCCTCAGCAGGAAGTTGCAAAGGCAGAAGAGCAAGCTCCTGCAGAAACCGAGGCCACCAAGGAAGATAACAACGAATGGTGGAAGCACGATTTCGTACTGACCGAGAAGATGTATGTCGGAAACGCAAGTATGGAAAGAACCTACGCCCGCAAGGGAAACATAGTAATCGGCGTGTCAGAGGGCAGTGGCATGACAAACCTTTTTGTATTTACCGACTCTACCCGTACTCTCTATACGATAGGCAATGAGAAGAAAACTTTCATCAAGAGAAACGAAAAGTCAGGCTTTAATAGCATGGATGATGCTGTTTACAAGTATCTTAAGGACCAAATGAGCAACACTGTATTCGGCCAGAAAATTAATAAGGGAGAAGAGGGTACAACTGTAAGGGATACGGTTATTTTCGGACGTCCTGCATACATCATTACTAAGGAAAAGTCAGAAAAGAACGCTGTTGCCGAAGTCTGGGGCAAGACCATAATGCATATCGACAAGGAGAACGGTCTCCCATACTATAAGTGGAGCATTTTGAAGAACAATGGCAAGGTTTTCAATGAAGGCAAGGCATTTGAAGTGACCGCTTTTTCAGCAGAACCTGATTATGAGGGTCTGATCATGAGCCTCGACGGATTAACTGAAATTACAATGTAAGGTTATGAGATACAGATTATTTATAGTTTTGCTGCTCGTTATGGGCGCATCTCTGGTGTTTATGAGTATGGATGGAAAGAAACTCAAGCTTAAGGGAACGAAATGGCAGTATGTGGAGAAAATGTTTGTGGCTGATGCCGGAACAGAAACCACTACCTATACCCTGGAATTCACTACAGACAAGGATGTTGTCAAGACCCGCAATTCTTATATGCCATCGCATCCGGCTATGTATATGAATCCAAACGGAGAGGTTCCGACCGTGCCGGGCTGGGAGTCCAACAGTTCTGAGAAGGGCACATACCGCATCAAGCGTAATGTGGTTACAATCACATTTGAAGACGGAACAACGGAGTTTTTTGACTTTACTGAGGGAAATCTGGTTTCCATGCGCAAGACTCTGGCCGGGGAGAAGATGATCTATGCTCCTTTCCAGGAGTAATTCAGATTCCGAGCAGATTTCTGACAACCCACCAGATGAGATAGAGTGCCACATAGGTCATCAGTGTGTATTTATTTGTGGCAAAGTTATATAGGGAAACTGTCAGCCTGGAAGGGTTAGGCCTGTTCATCATCAGCGTTGAGTAGGCGATAACCAGAAGAAGCGGTATCGCGATAACAAAGAAAAGATTATAGGATACGGCCTCTGCGATCCTGCCGTGCAGGAAGGCGTGTATTGCCCTCTGGCCCCCGCAGGACGGGCATTGCCAGCCCGTCAGATACTTCATAGGGCATTTCGGAGCAATTTCAGATTCAGACGGGTTTACACAATAATAAAATACCCCTGCCGCCACAATCGCGGCAGGGATTATCCACATCCATATCTTCCGGATCCTACGGGCCATCAGGTCCGTTAATAAATATCCAGATAATCAGTAAGGCCGGAGCTAACTCCCTTAGCGGCAGCCAATATCACAAAAATGATATATATGATAGAGAAGAGTACGCCAATTGAAGCAGACACTATTGCCCAGGTTGCGGCTTTCCTGGCAGAATCCTTCGCTTCCTGATATCTTCCGCTGTACCACAGAGAGTCTACTTTGGATGCAAATACTATGGAAACTATTCCAAATGGAAGGCAGCATAAAATAGTTGTTAGAATACCCCAAACCAGATTGTTAGAAGGTTTAGGAAAAGGCGGAGCCTGATTCGGGTTAGGCTGCTGATAGCCATAAGGGTTCTGGTATGGCTGCTGATACTGGTTCTGGTTGTAGTAGCCGTTCTGATTCTGGTCATTGATTACTTCCATAGCTAATAATGTTTGAGATTGTAAAGATATAAATAATATCTCTAGTTGTGTTGCTCTCCGAATAGCAGTTTCGCGGCAAATGGAGCCATCTTGGTATTGGAGTGGCCTACATTATTGACGTACTCCTTCCTCCAGTTGAAAGTATAGCCGTTCCTTTCTGCATCCTGGCTGCAGAAGCGGAAGAAGGCGTTTCCTCTTGCAAGTCTTGTAAGGCCCTGTGCATCAGTCTCAGGCGTTTGCCTGAGAGATGAATTCCTGAGTGTGTCCGCATCGCCGAGCAGGATAATCATCTTTTTGCCGTAATAGGATTTGATGTCTGCATTGCTTCCCTTTGTTCCATAAGGGTATGAAACCGTATCAGAAGGATAGGTGTACCAGCCTGCGTTGGCGGCAACGGCCCTGTCAAGATGAAGGGTCTTGTTGAAAAGAAGGAAGCGATGGACGAACTGTCCCCCTGCGGAATGGCCGTAGATGCTGTAGGACTTCGCCTTGGAGGCGCTGTGGGCAACAAAGAACTCAAAGACCTTATCTATAAGCACATATACTCTCTCGTCTTCCGGGGTGTATTTGTTATCATCCGCGATTACATTTCCCCTCTGGTAGAACTCATCCGGGAACTGGTCTTGGGAGAAGGTTGGCACCAGCAGGATGAATCCGTATTTGTCTGACAGGTCTTTCCACTGGTCGCGGTAATCGTCTCCGTTACGGTCCATTCCGTGCATCACGAAAAGTACGGGCATTGAGGAGATTTTACCATTCGGTATATGGTAGTAGACTTTCAATGACTTGCCTTCAAAATAACCCTGGCAGGCATAATCCACAGCCCCGGTACCTGGTGTGAAAAGCACTTCCTTATGGCAGGAAGAAATGACAACCAATGCGGTTGCAAGCAACAGAAAGGAAATCGCGCGTCTCATAGCATCTGAAATTTTTATAAAGGTAAGAAAACTGCTTTGAAGTTTAATAATGATTATCTTTGAAAAAAATCGGGTTATGGATTTAAAATGGGAAGACGGTTTTATGATCGCCGTCAAGAATGAAGGCAGGCAGGTGGTTATATCCGCTAACAGAGAAGGTTTGCTGTCTTTGGCAAATAACCTTAGGACATTGGCTGATGAAACGCCGGGCTGCCACTTTCATTTGGATATGTATAATTCCCTGGAGGAGGGCTCGGCGGAACTTGTCGTAGAGAAATGTTAATATATTTGTAGCGTATGCTTATCACTCTCGGGCTTCTGATATTCGGTATAATCGTGGGGATGTTCCTCCGGGGGCACAACGGCAAATGGGTTTCAGCCGTTGTGATGGCAACCGTCTGCATCCTGCTGTTTGTCATGGGAGTGAGAGTGGGGCTGAATGAAGAAATCATCGGGGCGATCAAGTCAACGGGAGTTATCTCGGCGATTCTTTTTGTGCTGGGAACAGGCACTTGCATTGTCTTTACCTGGCTTTTTACCAAGTATGTGATAGACCGTAAAAAAAGCAAAGACTCTGCTGAGAGTGAACAGGATATCACGGAAGAGGCGATTTCCGAAGGCGGGGGAAGCGGGTTCAAGGACAGTGCAATCATTCTGGGATGCTTTGTGCTGGGACTGGTTCTGGCGCTGACAAGGATTCTGCCGGATGCTTTCTATGCTCTTGACTTTGAGTCTTATGCAGACTGGGTTCTGTATGCTATGCTGCTGTCTGTGGGAATAAATATCGGGATGGGGGACAGTATCCTTGCCCTGGTGAAGAAGGTTCCAAGACGTGTTTTGTGGCTTCCGCTGGTTGCGCTTGCAGGAACCTGGATTGGCTCTGTGGCAGCTTATCTGGTCATCAAGGCTTTGGGCTATGACCTGTCTTTGCAGCAAAGTGCAACCATTAATACCGCGATGGGATACTATTCCCTTTCTTCTATATTGACTACCAAGGCCTGGGGCGCAACCATAGGATCAATCTGCCTTCTGACAAACCTTATGAGGGAACTCTTCACGATTGTTTGCGCCAAGCCGTTGGGGAGGGTGTTCGGAAGGTTTGCCTCAACTGCCAGCGGCGGGGCGACGGTTACGGACACAAGCCTTCCTATTATCCTTAAAGCCGAAGGAAACGGCATTCTGCCGGCAGTCCTGTACTTCGGCATCGTGATTAATATCGCCGTTCCTTTCCTTTTGACATTCTTTTTAATGTAAAACCAAAATTATTCGTATCTTTAAACGATTAATTGATTTTGGTTTAATATGAAAAGAATAATTGAATGTGTGCCCAATTTCAGCGAAGGGCGCAACAGGGAAGTTATTGACAAGATAGTTGCTGCGATTGCAGCGATAAAAGGAGTAAAGGTTCTGGACGTGGATCCGGGAGAAGCCACCAACCGTACCGTGGTTACCTTCGTGGGAAGTCCGGAGGATGTGGTAGAGGCTGCGTTCCAGGGCGTTAAGAAAGCTGCGGAACTCATAGACATGCGGGTGCACAAGGGAGCTCACCCAAGGTCCGGCGCAACTGACGTGCTGCCTTTGATTCCGGTTTCCGGCATTACCCTGGAGGAGTGTGCAGAACTGGCCAGGGCTTTGGCAAAGAGAATCTTTGAAGAGCAGCAGATACCTTGCTACTGCTATGAGGCCGCTGCATTCAAGCCTGAGAGGAAGAACCTCGCTGTTTGCCGTGCCGGCGAGTATGAGGCTCTGCCTGAGAAGGTTGTAGACCCGGCCAGAATGCCGGACTTCGGACCTGGAGCATATACAGATGTGGTTGCAAAGAGCGGCGCCATCAACGTTGGAGCAAGGAATTTCCTTGTCGCAGTAAACTATAACCTTAATACAACTTCTACAAGAAGGGCTATGGCCGTGGCATTTGACGTCAGGGAGAAGGGAAGGAAGATGCGTGAGGGCGGAAGCCTTACCGGCAAGGTGCTCAAGGATGAAAACGGAAATGACCTGTGGCAGCCTGGAACCCTTAAGGGTTGCAAGGCTATCGGCTGGTACATAGACGAATACGGCATTGCGCAGGTATCCATGAACATAACTGACATAGAGGCAACTCCGCTTCACAAGGCATATGAGGAAGTTTGCCGCGCCGCAGCTGCAAGAGGCCTGAAGGTTACCGGAACCGAGATTGTGGGCCTGGTGCCGAAGCGAGTTCTGATAGATGCCGGCAAGTTCTATCTGGAGAAACAGCAGAGATCTCTCGGTATCTCCGAAGACGAGATACTGAAGATTGCGGTAAAGAGCATGAGCCTGGACGACCTCAAGCCGTTCAACCCGCACGAGAAGGTGATAGAATTCCTGATGGAAGACCCTAAGGAGATGGCTGTGAAAGAGAGGCTTGTGAGAATGACCTGCAAGGACTTTGCAGTGGAGACGGCAAGTGAGTCTCCTGCACCTGGAGGCGGAAGCATTGCCGCATATATGGGAGCTCTGGGAGCAGCCCTTTCCACGATGGTGGCAAACCTGTCTTCCCACAAGAGGGGTTGGGATGACCGCTGGAAGGAGTTCTCAGACTGGGCAGAAAAGGGGAATGCCCTTATGAACGAGCTGATTGCTCTGGTGGATGAAGACACCGCGGCATTCAACAAGATAATGGACGTGTTCTCAATGCCAAAGGGCACACCGGAAGAGAAGGAAGCAAGAGCTGCCGCAATGGAAGCCGCTACCCTTTATGCTACACAAGTGCCTCTGAGAACGCTCAAAACTGCTTTCAAGGTATTTGAAGTTGCCTCCTCGATGGCATCAGAGGGAAATCCTAACTCCGTTTCGGATGCCGGCGTTGCCGCAATCGCAGCCAGGGGTGCGGTAATGGGTGCAAGGCTCAACGTCCACATCAACGCCGAAGGCCTGAAAGACAGGATGAAGGCAGAGGAACTGATGAACGAGGCAGACAGGATCACGGCTGAGGCTGTCGCTGAGGAAAAGAAGATCCTGGAGATAGTAGAAGAAAAGATAAGGGGTTAATTATAAACAAGATACTATGACATTCAAGGAAGAGATACTGGCCGGAATACCATCCGTTTTGCCGGAGCCGAAACCTTATGACAAGAACATAAACCATGCTCCCAAGCGCAAGGACATCCTTACTCCGGAGCAGAAAAAGCTGGCGCTCAGAAACGCCCTGAGGTATTTCCCGAAGGAGTTCCACGCCACCCTGGCACCTGAGTTTGCCAAGGAACTCAAGGACTACGGAAGAATCTATATGTACCGCTTCCGCCCTGATTACAAGATATATGCAAGGCCGATAGACGAGTATCCTTGCAAGTGCCGCCAGGCCGCGGCCATTATGGCCATGATCCAGAACAATCTGGACGAGAGGGTTGCCCAGCATCCTCACGAACTTATCATCTACGGCGGAAACGGGGCCATTTTCCAGAACTGGGCCCAGTACAGGCTTGCAATGCAGTATCTTGCTACAATGACAGAGGAGCAGACCCTCAGTATGTATTCAGGTCATCCGATGGGGCTTTTCCCGAGCCACAAGGATGCTCCGAGAGTGGTCGTAACCAACGGAATGGTGATTCCTAACTACTCCAAGCCGGACGACTGGGAGAGATTCAATGCCCTTGGAGTATCACAGTACGGCCAGATGACGGCCGGTTCCTATATGTACATAGGCCCGCAGGGAATCGTTCACGGAACCACAATAACAGTTATGAACGCTGCCCGTATGCAGCTCAAGAAGAGGGGAATAGAAGGCACGAGGGAGAATATGGCCGGAATGCTCTTCGTTACCGCAGGACTGGGCGGAATGAGCGGAGCCCAGCCAAAGGCCGGCAACATCGCTGGCGTTGTCAGTGTTACTGCCGAGATAAATCCAAAGGCGGCAAGAAAGCGCTATGACCAGGGATGGGTGGATGAGCTCCACGACAATCTGGACGAACTGATACAGAGGATAAGGAAAGCCACTGAAGGCAGGGAAACAGTTTCCCTTGCGTACGTAGGCAACATCGTTGACCTCTGGGAAAGGCTCGCCGATGACAATATTAAGGTAGATATTGGCTCTGACCAGACATCGCTCCATAACCCATGGGCAGGAGGCTATTATCCTGTTGGATATTCTCTTGAGGAATCGCAGAGGATGATGGCGGAAGAGCCTGAGAAGTTCAAGGAAGCGGTGCAGGCATCGCTGAGAAGGCAGATTGCCGCAATCAACCGCCTTAACGACAGGGGTATGTATTTCTTCGACTACGGCAACGCGTTCCTGCTTGAGTCTTCAAGGGCCGGGGCAGACGTTATGAAGGCAGACGGCACATTCCGTTATCCTTCTTACGTTCAGGATATCATGGGCCCTCTCTATTTTGATTACGGATTCGGCCCGTTCCGCTGGGTCTGCATGAGCGAGGATCCTGAGGACCTTGCGAAGAGCGACGCCCTTGCAGTAGAGGCTCTTCTGGAAGAGTCTAAGACAGCAACGGACGACATCAAGATGCAGATGCTGGACAACATCCACTGGATTGAGGAAGCCGGCAGAAATAACCTTGTAGTAGGCTCCCAGGCGAGAATCCTTTATGCAGACGCAATCGGAAGAACCACAATCGCCCTCAAGTTCAACGAAGCCATAAGGAAGGGGGAAATCAAGGCTCCTATAGTTCTTGGAAGGGATCATCACGATGTTTCAGGAACAGACTCTCCGTTCCGCGAGACTTCCAACATTTATGACGGCAGCCAGTTCACAGCAGATATGGCCGTGCAGAACGTAATTGGAGACGGCTTCCGCGGAGCTACCTGGGTATCAATCCATAACGGTGGCGGAGTAGGCTGGGGAGAAGTTATCAACGGAGGCTTCGGAATGGTTGTGGAAGGCACCGATGATTCCGCAAGGCATATCAGGGAAATGCTTCACTGGGATGTCAACAACGGAATTGCAAGGCGCAGCTGGGCACGTAACAAGGGTGCCGAGGATGCAATCCGCAGGGAGATGGACCGCACTCCATCCCTGAAGGTTACAATGCCTAACCATGCAGATGATTCCATTATAGAACAAGCTTTGAATAATCATTAAAACGGTTTATGGAACACAAGATATCTTTTGAGCATCTCTCCCTGGAGAGAATCAAGGAAATAATAGACAACAAAATGACGCTGAGCCTTAGCCGGGAGGCTGAGGAGGCGATAATCAAATGCCGCAAGTATCTGGACAGCAAGATGGAGGACATAGGAAGGCCGGTGTATGGAGTTACAACGGGCTTCGGTTCCCTCTGCAATGTTACCATTCCTGAAGACCAGCTTAGCCAGCTGCAGTACAATCTGGTTGTAAGCCACGCATGCGGCTTTGGAGAGAAGGTAAGGCCTGAGATTGTGAAGCTGATGCTTCTTCTGAAAGTGCAGTGCCTGTCTTACGGACATTCTGGAGCACAGCTTGTTACGGTGCAGAGGCTGATAGATATGTTCAACGCGGATATCCTGCCGGTTATTTATCAGCAGGGCTCTCTGGGGGCTTCCGGAGACCTGGCTCCGCTGGCTCATCTGGCTCTTCCTCTGCTTGGACTCGGAGAGGTGGTTTACAAGGGAAAGACAATGCCAAGTGCAGAGGTGCTGGGCATTATGGGATGGGAGCCTATCAGGCTTCAGAGCAAGGAGGGACTTGCCCTTCTGAACGGAACGCAGTTCATGAGCGCTCATGCCGTACGGTCTCTTATCCAGTGCCATAGGCTGAGTCTTTGGGCAGACAGGATAGGGGCTATGAGCCTGGAGGCATATGACGGAAGGATTGAGCCGTTCTATCCTCTGACTCACAGGCTTAGAAGACATCAGGGACAGATACTGACTGCAGAAAGGTTTATGGGCCTGCTGGAAGGAAGCAAGCTGATTTCCATGCCGAAGAAGCACGTGCAGGATCCTTACTCTTTCCGCTGCATTCCGCAGGTTCACGGTGCAGTCAAGGACAATATCCACTATGTGGAAAGCGTAATAGACAACGAGATAAACAGTGCAACGGACAATCCTAACGTTTTCCCTGACGAGGATATGATAATCTCCGCAGGAAACTTCCACGGAGAGCCTATCGCGATACCGATGGACACCCTTGCAATTGCGATGAGTGAACTTGCAAACATCTCTGAAAGAAGGACATACCGTCTTATTTCAGGACAGAGGGGGCTTCCTCAGTTCCTGGCCCCGGACAGCGGACTTAACAGCGGATTCATGATTCCGCAGTACACGGCCGCATCCATCGTGAGCCAGAACAAGGGACTGTGCTGGCCAGCGTCTGCTGACTCCATCCCGTCTTCACAGGGCCAGGAGGATCACGTGAGCATGGGAGCGAATGCAGCTACCAAACTTGTCAGGGTTGTGGAGAACACGGAAAGGGTGCTCGCAATCGAGCTCTTCAACGCCGCCCAGGCTCTGGATCTGAGGCATAGGATTTCCGGCACCGTTTCCTCTCCTGCCATTGAAGGCATTTTGGCTGATTACCGCAAGGAAGTGCCTTTCCTTGAGAAAGATGCGTATATGCATCCTTTGATGGAAAAGTCCGTGGAATTCTTGAGAAAGTAATTATGAAAGACAGACTCTTTGTAAACATAGGACGGATTGTAGGCATTTTGCCTCAGGGAGTCAGGAAACTCTGCGGCAAGGAAATGGACGGGGTCCAGACCCTGGACAATGCCTGGCTGCTTGTGCGTGACGGAAAGATAGATTCCTTCGGGCCGATGGATTCTTTGGGAGAGATTTCATCCGGAACGGAGATGATGGACCTTTCCGGCAAGATGCTCCTGCCGGCCTTCTGCGATGCGCATACCCACATTGTATATGCCGGAGACCGCCAGCAGGAGTTTGTGGACAAGATAAACGGCCTGAGTTACGAAGAGATAGCAAAGCGAGGTGGCGGAATTCTGAATTCCGCTGACCTTCTGCATAATACAAGCGAGGAAGAACTCTTCCTTCAGGCATCCCAGAGGCTTGAGGAAATGATATCCAAGGGCACTCTCACCATGGAGATCAAGAGCGGATACGGCCTCAGGACTGAGGACGAGCTCAAGATGCTCCGCGTTATAAAGAAGCTGAGGGAGAAATATCCTGTAACTATAAAATCCACCTTCCTTGGAGCTCACGCAGTGGGAAGGGAATATGCCGGACGGCAGGAGGAATATGTAGACCTTGTCTGCAAGGAGATGATACCCGCTGTAGCCTCAGAAAAGCTGGCAGATTTCGTAGATGTCTTCTGCGATGAGGGTTTCTTTACCGTAGAGCAGACAGACCGTATTTTAAAGGCTGGAATGCAATATGGGATGAGGCCTAAGATCCACGCCAACGAGCTTGCGGTCTCCGGCGGAGTGCAGGTAGGGGTTAAGTACAACGCTGTATCAGTGGACCATTTGGAAAGGACAACGGATGTGGAAATGGAAGTCCTCAGGAATTCGGACACTATACCGCTGATGCTTCCTGGCGCATCCTTCTTCCTGGGAATGCCATACGGCAGAGCCAGGGACTATGTGAAGGCAGGTCTCCCTGTTGCACTCGCATCCGACTGCAATCCAGGATCTTCCCCGTCTTGCGACATGAGGTTCGTGATGGCTCTGGGCTGCATAAAGATGAGGCTTACACCACAGGAAAGCTTCAATGCCTGCACCATTAACGCCGCATGCGCTATGGGTTGCGAGGATGTGGCAGGGTCCATTACCGTGGGCAAGAAAGCTGCCTTCATCGTGACGAAAAAAGTGATGGAACTGGGATTCATCCCGTATTTCCATCACACTCCTTTCATAGACAAAGTGTTATATTAATATAAATTATGAAACGGTTTTGTTTGTTTGCCGTGCTGCTTCTTGCAGTCCTTCCTTTTTCTTCCATTAAGGGGCAGGATATCAAGTTCAACCCAAAGTTCGACGCCGTGTCAGAAGAAGAGGTGAAGATGACATCTTATCCTCGGGATACTTCTGCGGCCGCTGTTGTCATCTACAAGGAGCTCACCAGGACAGTATATGTTTCTCCAGGATTCGATTTCTTCCTGAAAAAGATTAACCGTTACAGATTCAAGGTTCTTAAGGAAACCGCCAAGAACATCGGAGACTTTGAAATTATTTACCGTACCGACGGGGAGATGAGCGAGAAGATTCAGGATATCAAGGTAACTACATACAATTGGGAAAACGGCAAGGTGGTTAAGACCAAGATGGGAAAGGAGTTTATTTTTGACCAGAAGTATTCCGAGAATGCCAAGAGAATCAGTTTTTCAGCCCAAAACGTGAAGGTGGGTTCAGTAATAGAGGTAACATACGAAAGGCTAAACAAGCATTACTGGGATATCGGTGACATCACTTTTCAGGGCAGTATTCCGGTCAATTGTGCGGAAGCTA
The DNA here is from genome assembly GCA_017961175.1 of Bacteroidales bacterium. Lineage (GTDB taxonomy): Bacteria > Bacteroidota > Bacteroidia > Bacteroidales > UBA932 > Egerieousia. The sequence continues at coordinate 17,538 of JAGCXV010000003.1, read as the reverse complement.
AGGTAACGTATCCGGAATGGCTGGTTTTCAATGCTATGAGCCAAGGACTCAAACTCTATTCCTATAACCAGTCATACGAGACTAGCAGACTCGTCCTGGGAGCGGGAAAATATGCGGATTACAATTCACTCCAGAACAATTACAGGGCTGTCAACATCCCTGCTCTGAAGGCGGAGGGAAATGTCTACTGTATCAGCCAGTTCTATAGCGCCGTTTCATACGAGCTTGCAGCATTACGTCTGCCGGGCCAAGTTCCCAAGACAGTGGCTTACCAGTGGTCAGATGTGGACAAGCGCATAATGGAGAGCGACATATTCAGTGAACTGAATTCCGGCTGCAAGTTCAAGGATGAGGTTGATCCTATAAAGAAATCAGACAAGCCTTTTCTGGAGAAAGTTGTAGCTATACGCAATATCGTGACCCAAAAAGTTAAATGGAACAAGAAAATAAGGCTGGTTCCAAAGTCAGCATCTTCTGTCCTCAAAGAATCTTCCGGAAGCAATGCAGACATAAATGCTCTGGTAGGAAGCGCTTTGAAGTATGCAGGTTTTTCCGTTACGCCGGTTACTGTCAAGCTTCGCACCAGAGGCGAACTTCAGGATTTCCACATTGCGTTGGATGCGTTTGACACTTTTATTCTAAAGGTTGCATCAGACAAGGGAGATGTCCTGATGCTCGATGCGGCTTTCTCTTCCGGATATGTCAATATCTTTCCATATACTTATCTGGTGCCTAAAGCCAGGCAAATTGTCAAGGAACAGAGTATCAGGCCATGGATAGACCTTACATCCCTGACAAAGAACCAGACCTCGTACAATGTTCAGGCTAAACTTGATGAGGATGGTCTGCTAACGGGCACAATGAAGATAGAAGCCATCGGAGAAGAGTCAATGTATCTTAAGGAATTTTACAAGTCATACGACGAGAAAGAGAAACTTTACGCCGTTTTTGAAAAGAACAATTCCTACACGGTTGTTGATATGACTGCCAAGAACATGGATGAATATACTCCGGACTGCAGCATAACTATGCAATTCGAGAGCCAGATGCAGACCACAGAGGACAGGATATATCTCAAGCCGATTATCGAGAACATTCATTCTGAAGGCCGTTACAAGTCTGAAACAAGATCGGTTCCGGTTGATTTTCCATACAGGGAAACTACCGTTTACAATATGACGGTGGAGATACCGGAAGGATATGAAATTGAGCAGATGCCTTCAAACGCTTCTGTTGGAGCTATGAAGGTTGACAGCAAGGTGGATATTGTCTACAAGAAAACGGATGACGGCCGCAAGATAGAAGTTTCCTACAGATATATGCTCAACGATATGTATGTTGATCCGCATAATTATCAGGATTACAGGAGATACTGGATGCAGCTCGTAAAACTGGAGAAAGAAACCATAGTACTTAAGAAGAAAAATTAACGGTATAACAGTATGAGACGATTTGTTTTTATTGCAATTCTGGATGTTCTGATGACATCAGTTTGTTCTGTTACCCACTCCCAGAGCATCAAATTCAACCCGAAATTCGATGCGGTTTCTGAGGATGAGGTAAAGATGACCTCCTACGCTCCGGACACTTCGGCAGAAGCAGTGGTGATTTACAGCGGTTTAAGATTGTCCACTTATCTGGATCCTCAAATTGAGTTCAATGTGGAGAAAACCTACAGGCTCAGGCTTAAGATACTTAAGGAGTCTGCAAAGGGATTGGCTGATTTCCAGATGCTGTACAGGACAGACGGTAACTTGAGCGAGAAAATCTACGATATAAAAGTCATTACTTATAACTGGGAAAACGGCAAGGTTGTAAAGACCAAGATGGGCAAGGAGTTCATTTTTGATACCAAGTATTCCGAAAGTGTCAAGAAAATGGCTTTCACGGCCCAGAATGTCAAGGTCGGTTCTGTCATAGAAGTGACATACGTCCGCAAGAACAAACAGTTCTGGAATATCGGAGAAATAGATTTCCAGGGACGGTATCCAATCAACAGCAAGGAAGCCACTCTTCTGATTCCGGAGTTCCTGAAGTTCAATGTTACTCCAAGGGGAGCAATATTCTATACGCATAACACTACCTACGAGACAAAGTCCATAGCTCTTGGCGGAGGCCGGACATACGACTATAATCTGCTGGTGGAGAACTACAAGGCCATTAATGTACCGGCGATGAAGGCAGAAAGCCATCTGTTCTGCATCAACCAGTATTACAGTGCCGTGGAATACGAACTTAGAAGCATCCAGTTCCCGAACCAGCTTCCCCAGAACTACACGACTAAATGGGAGGATATAGACGATCAGCTATTCGATTCTCCACTGTGGACCGAATTGAACTCCTCATGCAAGTTCAAGAGCGAAGTGGATCCTATTGTCAAGTCAGACAAGACTTTTGAACAGAAGGTCTGTGAAATACGCAATGTGGTCTGCAGCAAGGTAAAGTGGAACAAGAACGTGAGGATGATTCCGAATAAACTCGCTTCTGTTCTGAAAGATGCCACTGGAGACAATGCGGATATTAATGCTCTGGTTGGAAGCGCACTGATTTATGCCGGCTATACGGTTTATCCGGTTTTGGTAAAGCTCCGTTCAAGCGGAAATTTCTCTGAGTATCACGTTTCTTCCGATGCCTTTGACACTTATATACTTAAAGTGATTTCCAAGGATGGCCAGTCTGTTTACCTCGATGCGGCCCGGGATGAAGCATATCTGAATGTCTTGCCTGACGCGTATCTCGTTCCAAAAGCAAGGATAATTGCCAAGGGACACAAGTCTTCCTGGACAGACCTTACCAATCTCGCAGAAAACCGGATTGAGTTCAATGTGGACGCCACTTTGGACGAAGACGGAATGATGAACGGCAAAATGACTCTCAAGGCGGAGAACAGCCAGTCATATCTTATTAAGCGTCTTCTCAATTCCCATGAAAAGGACGAAGAGCTTTATTCCCAGCTCGAAAGCGGTAATTCCTATACGGTTATCAGTGTCTCGCCTACGAAAGCCAAGGACTATTCCGGAGAGTGTACGGTTAACGTGGAACTGGAGCAGCAGATGCAGACATCAGGAGACCTGATTTACGTTAAGCCAATCATTGAAAGCCTGCATCCTGACCGCTATTTCAAGTCTGAAAAGAGAACCGTTCCGGTTGACATAGACAGATTGTCAACAACAACATACAAGATGCATCTTACAGTGCCTGACGGATTTGCCGTAGAGCAGCTTCCTTCTTCCGCAACATTCGGCACTCTCAAGAATGATTTTTCCGCAAACATTATTTACAAGCTTTCCGAGGACGGTAAAACCATAGATGTAACTTATACGTTTACCGACAAGGCTCTATTTGTAAATCCAGCAAACTATCATGATTACAGGAGATTCTGGCAGAAGATGGTTCAGACCGAAAAGGAAACTATAGTATTGAAGAGAAAATGAAACGCTTTCTGATAGCCTTGACTCTGGCTCTTGTTCCGCTGGTATGTTCAGGACAGGACAGTGCCGCCGATATTCTGGAAAGCCGTGAGTGTTTCAGGATGAAAGATGTTTCTTCCGGAAGCTATACGGTCTATGGTAAAATCCGGATAAACAAGGAATCTGCAGTTTCCGCAGGCCGGATAACCATATTTACAGACAGCGACAAGTCCTTGTCTTCTTTCACGGCGACAATAACCGGTTCCACAGGAAAGGTAATTAAGAAAATCAAGCGTCAGGATCTGGAATCCATGGCTTTGGCACAGGGGCTGGCTGACGATTTCTTCGTATATTTCTATCAGCCTTTGGCACCGTTCCCATTTATTGTCGAATATGAATACACTCTGACTTACAAGAGGGGAGTTCCCGCTTTTCCTTCCTATTTCCCCGTTACAGAAGAGGATGTCAGACTGGAAAAAGGAGAATATTCCGTTGTGGTTCCGTCTGGGACAAAGATTCAGTACAGCAGCACCGTAGAACCGGACATCGTAAAGGAAGACTTCAACGAGAGGTACGTTTGGCGTTTTAATGATTACTCTGGCTTTGTGGAAGAAGACAGAATGCCTTCGGCAAGGGAGATCGTTCCGCACGTGTATGCCTCTCCGGTTAATTTCATGTTCTCGAAGGTTGAAGGTCAGCAGGGCAGCTGGAAAGATCTGGGATTGTGGCTGTATGACCTACAGAAAGATACTTGGGACCTGACTGACCAGGACAAGGCTAAGGTTCGGGAAATGACTTCCGGATGCGGAAACACTTTCGAGAAAGTTAAGGTTCTGTATGATTATCTGAGGAATACGACAAGATATGTGAGCATTCAGCTGGGAATTGGCGGATACAAGCCGTTTTCTGCTTCAACCGTTTCCAGAACGGGATTCGGAGACTGCAAGGCTTTGTCCAATTATCTGAAGGCTCTTTTGGAAGTTGCCGGAGTCGAGAGCGACTACTTCATCGTGAACACAAACGTCTCCGACCTTGTAAAAGATTACTCTTCGGTCGGGCAGATGAACCACGCTATGCTGGCGGTTCCTGTTAATGATGAGGGAATAATGAAGGGTGATACTCTCTGGGTGGAATGCACCAATCCTAAACTTCCTCTCGGATACAGGCACGATGATATAGCCGGGCACCAGGTGGTTCTGATCAAGGAAAACGGCGGAGAGATGGTCCGTTGCGGCAGATATCCTGACAGCCTGTCGCGTCTTGAGAACAATGTGAGAGTGCTTGTCAGTTCCGTAGGGGATGCATTTGTGGATGTCCGTGAGAAAGCTTTTCTGGACTTTACAGAATCCAGGGTAAGTTTCTCCTCCCTTGACACAAAAAGTCAGACAGACAGGATGGCCTCAAAAGTTGCTGCTTCCAGCAATAATCTAAAAATCAAGGAAATTTGGAATAACTTCAACGATTATCCTATTTTTGGAAGGGCGTATGTCCCTCAAACGAGGATAGATTATTCTTTCGAGAGCCGTTCATTTGCGGAGACAAGCGGAGAGCGAATGCTGATACCTGTGACTCCTCTTCGAAGCGGAGTTGGATGGCAGAGAGGGGAGCGTAAAAACGATATTTTCCTTGAAACGGGAGCCGTTTACCTTGATTCCATAGAAATAGTCGCGCCGGCCAGTTATGAACTTGAAAGTCTTCCTAAAGCTGTGAATGTGGAATGCAGCTGGGTTTCCCTTTCTTCAGGATTCAAGGTGGATGGAAACAAGGTGACTGTTGTTCTGAAGGCGGTATTCAAAGCCGGGCGTTATCCAAAGGAAAACTATGCGGAATTCCGTACGGCCGCCCGCAAGTTCAACAACCTGTGCACTTCAAAGATTGTATTCAAAAAGAAACAGAATTAGGCCTTGAGGTCTTTTTCTATGATTTCCAACAGCTTGTCTATAGCTTCGGTATCCGGGACCGATTTCAGGACAGGCTGTTTTCCTTTGTAGATGGTAACCATTCCTCCACCCTGGCCCACATAGCCGTAGTCTGCGTCAGCCATTTCCCCTGGGCCGTTGACAATGCAGCCCATAACGGCGATTCTGACTCCCTTTAGGTGGGATGTCTTTTCCTTGACCTTGTTGAAAGTCTCTTCCAGGTTGTACTGTGTACGCCCGCATCCGGGGCATGCTATGTATTCAGGGTGGTAGAACACTCTTCTTGCACCCTGCTGGATGTTCTCCTTGAGAGCCTCCATTTCCTTTGCAGGATAAGGATTCTCAGCGATGGTGAAATCGTCTATTTCTTTATTGAGAAGCATCACTCCGAATAGGGAAGCAGCCCTGATAATTAAGCGGTTCCAGTCTTCTTTGTCACACTCGAAAGCTTTGAAAGGAAGTTCCGGAGCGCGGCTGTCCTGCTGCTGTACGAGTGCTTTCAGTTTTCCCTCCAGGCCGCTCTCAAAGAATTCTGCGATCTGCATTCCGGCCGGAATTTCATTAACCGGATTTTCTGTTAGAGATACCCTTATGGTGTCTCCGATGCCCTTGTCAAGCAGTGCTCCGATGCCGATGGCAGACTTGATCCTGCCCTGGTCTGCATTGCCGGCTTCAGTGACTCCAAGATGGACCGGGAAGACGGTGCCGCTTTCCTCCATAGCCTTGTAAAGCAGAAGGTAGGCCTGGCTCATCACGATGGTGTTGCTGGCTTTCAGAGATACTACAACATTGTCGAATTTCTCGTCTATGCACATCGCAAGCCACTGCATGGCAGCCTGTTTCATACCTTCAGGGGTATTTCCCCACCGGGATACGATTTCTTCCCCAAGGGAGCCGTGGTTAAGGCCGATCCTGACTGCAGTGCCGTATTTCCTGCAAACTTCTATGAAACGGGAGAACTGGCTCTGGGCGTCCTTGTGAACCTGTGAGAAATTGCCAGGGTTGATCCTGACCTTGTCTGCAACCTGGGCGGCTGCGATAGCTACTTCGGAATTGAAGTGGACATCGGCGACAAGAGGGGTATTTATGCCCTGGTTCCTTAGAATGTCCTTGATTTTGGCCAGGGCTTCCACTTCCTTGAAACCCTGTGTCGTGAGCCTTATGAGTTTTGCTCCCTCATCTGCCATCTCCATGCACTGGGCAACGCTCTTGTTAACATCCTGGGTATGGGTGTTGCACATTGTCTGGACGGCGATAGGGGCGCCTCCTCCGATTATAAGGCTTCCTGCCTTGGCTTGTATCCTTTTCATCTTTTAGGCGCGTTTGCCGGGTTCTTGTACTTGCTTCCGCCAAATCTGTAGAACAGGCCTACGGATATGATAATCTGGCCTGTATGGGTGGAAACCCAATACTCGTCTCCGTAGAATGATTTCTTGTCGTATAGATTGCTCAAGTTGTATTTGTAGTTGGCTTCCGCGTGAATCTCAAAAGGCTTGAAGACATATGCAATGCCTCCTCCGGCAATGAAGCCGTAACCCCACTTCTTCCAGGTTGAACTGATGGTTTCAGGCAGAAGGCCGGAGAAACTTGCGCTCTGCCTTCTGGCAACGAATACTCCCGCATTGGCCAGCAGCCTCATATTCCAGAAATCTAACCTGAACTGGGATACAAAAGGCAAGGTCAGATTGCGGAATGTTTCCTTTCCTTCCTGGACGATCTTGTCGTTTTCGTCCATTATCAGCGTCTTGTAGCCCTCTTCGTTCATCTGGAGACCGGTCTCTATACCGAACAGGGAAATGGAGTTCCACAGAGAATGGTAGTAGGTGTAGTACACACCGAAATTCATCGGAGTTGTGATGGGACCCTTGTCATAGTCTACGCTCACAGTCAGAGAGTTGATTCCCATTCCCCACTTGACTCCGAAAAGGTGTTCCCTCAGACGGGACGAATCCTTGACCTGGCCTGTCACTTTGGCATCCCTGAAGGAATATTCGTCAAACTCCTTCATTATATCCACTGTATCCACTATCTGCGAGAATCCTTGCAATGATGTCAGGCACAGCACTATGGCAATGATGATTTTTTTCATTTATTCGAACAGTTTTATAAGGTCGACGGACTGGGTGATGTCTGTCTGTTCCTTTAGATTAATTATCGCTTTCCCGTCCGGCAGCTTAAGAAGTCTTGCCTTTTCAGGCAGTTTCCTGAGGATGATGTCTCCCACATCCAGTTTTCCGTTACCGTTGAGGTCCTGGGTAATCCTGAAAGAATAGATACCTTCATTCAGATATGGGAATTTCAACTCCCGGTCTGAGGATATATCATATTTGAGATAAACTTTGTCCCTTTTCTCGTTGACAAGTTCAACGATATATTTCTTTCCCTGAGTGCCGCTGATTTCCAGTGTGATTGAACTCAGCTTATCATCCGTAGGAAGATTGAATGTCTTGATAATGGAGTCGTTGGTGAAACCGTTGACATCCTTGAACAGAGCCATTGGTATCTTAAGTTTGTAGTCGTTGCCCACCTTATACGGGTCATCTGCCTTGAGTATGTAGTGCAAAATGTTGGTGGTATCTCTTTCTACATGGAATCTTACATTTGAAACGATTTTCCTTGGAGTGGAAGTCGTAAACATTATGGAGTCGAAATCTGTCTTGACGAGCGGGGCCGGAACTGTTATGTCTATTCCCATATTCTCGACAGTTTTTCCATCCACTTTTACTGTCACGTTAAGAAGGTCTTTTCTTTGCTCGGGTTTCTCCCCTTGTTTCTCCACTTCGTTTCCAGCCTGCTTCTTTCCGTCGTTGTTGTTGGCAAACGGGTCTCTCCGGTCATTTTTGCCTGCCCTTCCAAGGTTGCTCAGGTAGTCGTTTGTAAGGCCGGATTTTGAAGGATCCTGCTTTCCGGAATCCTTTATCTTGCTCTTGTCGAACGGCTTGACGAGTTTGATAGTCTCTCCGTAAGGCTTGAGCGTTCCGGTAGAATCAGACTTCATATAGTTGATTCTGAGAAGCAGGGTGTCCTGTGTGGCCTTCGGATCGTTGATCCAGAAGGTCAGGGAGTCTCCCTTAGGGTCCAACTGGCGGATTATTCGGTCATCGTAAATACCCTTGATACGGAACGTGTCAATCTGCGGATTTTCAGAGCGGAACTTGATATAACACTCTCTTTCGGAAATTCTTCCTGAGCTCTCGATATACTGGTTGGAAAGCTTTTCCTTGAACAGGTAGATATCTGTCTGGCTCGGCCTTGAAAGGCAGGCCAGCGTATCTTTCATGTTCATCATCGCAATCTGAGGCATGCCGTTCTTTGCCACAATGGTAGGGGTAATGGTGGAATCGCAGAAACCGGCCAATTCTCCACCCCTGTCGTAGAGCTGGTTATTGTTCTTGTCTTCCCAGGCGAAAATGGTGTAAGGCACGTTTTTAAGGCCCCTGAAGCAGAAATATCCCCAGTCGTCGCTTCGGGTTGCTGCATCTGCAAGGTCCTTTACCACGCAGGAGTCGGTAGGGTTCTTGTACAGCGCGACATACACTCCCTTGAGAGGAAGCAGTGTAGCGTAGTCCATCACGGTTCCGCTGAGGATCAGGGAGTCTATGCTTTCTCCGGTTGAGAAATTAATCACATAGCCGTTGAAAGGATTGCCCTCGTTCACATCTGAAATGGCGTTGCCGAAGGCTATTGAATATGTCTGGTCTGCCCTAAGCGTATCGTCGAAAGAAACCACAACGCTCTTTTTCTTGATTTTGGCAACCGGCCTTTTCTTGGTAGGCGGGGAGAGCACGATTTCCTGGTATTGGTTTTTCAATTGGACATATTCGTTGAAGGTAACGTAGATCTTTCCTTTCTGAACCGGGAAGTTCAGCATAGGCATATCAGGGTTAATTCCCACTATTACAGGAGGAATCGTGTCTTTCGGTCCCCCGATAGGCCCCTGTTTGGTATTTGCGCAGCTCTGCGATGCGGCAACCACCAGCAAAACTGCCAGCGGAGCAGCCAAAGCTCCTTTTAGAAATCTATGGAATCTTGTCATACTCGGTCCTCCTCTTTAATGTCCACTCTGGTGGCCGTATCAATACCCTTTATCTGCTCTATGTGATCGAGAATCTCTTCAAGGTCCTTTGTATTGTGCACATAAAGGTCTATGTATCCGTAGAATACGCCGTCGTGAGTTTCAAAGAACAATTTGCGGATATTTACGGAAAGCTGAAGGGTAATGTATTTTGTAATGTCGTTTACTATTCCAAGGCGGTCTATTCCCTTGAGCTCTATCCTGGCAAGGAAAGACAGGATGGTGTGCTTGGTCCACTTTGCGTTGATGATTTTTCCGCCTTCGCGGGCTGCCAGGGCAATTGCTTCCGGGCAGACTTTCTTATGGATAACCACCTGGCCGTCCTCGTCTATGAAACCGATAATCGGGTCTCCCGGAATAGGGTTGCAGCAGTCTGCCACCTTGTAAGACAGGGTTTTGTCCACAGGATTCTCTTTCAGCAGATAGTCCTTGTGCTTGTCTATCTTGACATCTGAAGGAGATTCATTCTGTTCCTGCTCCTTGTCTTTGGAAGAAGACCAGAACTGAAGGTTCCAGAACTGGACGAGCTTGTTCTCCTTGTTCTTTTTCAGTATGGCCTCCAGGTTGGAAAGGTCTATGAGGCCGGAACCTATCTTGCTGTAGAGCTCGTCCTTGTTGCTGACCTTGAACTCGTCGATGAGCTTTTTCAGCACCCTGATATGCAGCTTGACTCCATATTTGTCAAGTTCTTTCTCCAGTTTCTCCTGGCCGTTCTTGATTGTGCTCTTGATGTCTCCCTTGATGCTGTCCAGGATAATGTTGCGGGCCTTGGTGGTCTTGACAAACTTAAGCCATTGGCGCTCAGGTTTCTGGGAATCTGCCGTGATGATTTCCACCTGGTCTCCGTTTCTGAGCACGTATGAAATTGGAACAAGCTTAAGGTTCACCTTGGCGGCTATGGCCCTGTTTCCGATTTCCGAGTGGATGGCGTATGCAAAGTCCAGGACTGTTGCTCCCTTCTCCAGCCTCTTGGCCTCTCCCGCTGGGGTGAATACATATATCTCCTTGGTCATCAGACCGCTGTGGAAGTTATCCAGGAACTCCAGAGCGTTCACGTCAGGATTCTCGAGGACTTCCCTGACCATATTCAGCCAGGAGTCCATATCGTTTTCCGGATTCTGGATCTTCTCTCCCTTGTAATTCCAGTGGGCGGCCACACCTTTCTCCGCGATGGCGTTCATCCTCACTGTCCTTATCTGGACTTCCACCCATCCGCCCTGCGGGCTCATAAGCGTACAGTGGAGGGCTTCGTAACCATTTGACTTAGGAGTACTTACCCAGTCTCTGATACGGTCCGTGTTGGAAAGGTAGTCCTCGGAAATCAGGGAATAGATATCCCAGCACTGCTTCCTTTCAGAACTTCCTTTCTTCGGGGTGAAGACTATCCTTACGGCAAACAGGTCGAAGATTTCTTCAAAAGGAATCCCCTTGGTCTGCATCTTGTTCCAGATGGAGTAAGGGGTCTTGATCCTCTTGGTTATAGTGAACTTGTAGTGAGCCTGTTCCAGCAGTTTGGAGATAGGCTCGATGAAATTGTCTATGGAGCCGCCTTTCTCCCTGGAATAGTCCTCGATGCGGCGGGAAATCTCGTTATACTGTTCCGGCTGACGGAATTTCAGCCAGATGTTCTCCATCTCGCTCTTGATGCTGTAGAGTCCGAGCCTGTGGGCCAGAGGGATGAAGATGTACATCGTCTCGCTGAGGATCTTGTCCTGTTTCCTTTCCGGCATGGATTCTATGGTGCGCAGGTTATGGAGCCTGTCGGCGAGCTTGATGAGGATAACCCTCACGTCGTCGTTGAGGGTAAGGAGAATACGCTTGAAGTTTTCTGCCTGGATGGATTTCTCGTTGAGCTGGCCTTCCATCTTGCTGTCCATAGCGGACTTGATTTTGGTGAGGCCGTCCACGAGCGATGCGATTTTACTGCCGAAGAGCCTTTCTATGTCTTCCACTGTGTATTCCGTGTCTTCCACAACATCGTGAAGCAGAGCGGTTACGATGGACTTGTAGCCCAGTCCGATCTCCTGCACCACGATTTTGGCCACAGCGATAGGGTGGAGAATGTAAGGCTCACCCGAACGCCTTCTGACACCCTTGTGCGCCTCGTTTGCAAACTCGAACGCCTTGATCACGCCCTCGTACTCCTCCTGGGATGCGCAACGCTTCAGGGCGGCAAGTCTAAGCTGCTCGAATTCCCGCTGTATCAGTTCGTTGTCTTCTTTAGTAAAATCGCTCATATAGTATTCTTAAACTCTAAGGTCTCTCTCGCCGAGAGAAATCTTCTTGAGATTATCCTTAATCCTTTCTTTCCAGGCATCTTCCGGCATTTTCTGCAGTTCTTTCTCTATCAGCGCATTGCCAAGTTCCTTTGTGGCCGGCGATGCGTAATCCTGAAGGAATTCCGCCAGAGTCAGCAGGGCGTTAGGGGTGCAGAACTTGTTGATCAGACCCTTCTCCGCGAACTCCATAAAGCGGTCTCCGGTCCTTCCGGCCCTGTAGCAGGAAGTGCAGAAACTTGGGATGAAACCTTCTCCCAGAAGCCATCCTGTAACCTGGTCGAGTCCTCTGGTGTCTCCAACCTGGAACTGCTCCCTTTCCAGAGCTTGCTTGTCCGAGTGGGAACTGTAACCTCCGATTTCCAGATGCGTTCCCGCATCTATCTGGCTAACTCCCAGGTGCATGACCTCATTCCTTATTTCCGGGGACTCTCTTGCGGTCATTATCATTCCGGTATATGGAACCGCCAGGCGCAGCACTGCCACAAGATGCTTGAAGTCCTCATCGGAGCATTTGTACGGCAGCGGCAGGTTCATCCCTTCTGCAGGCTGGATTCTCGGGAAGCTGATCGTATGAGGCCCGACACCGAACTTTTCTTTCAGGTGCAGGGCGTGGCTAACCAGGCCAAGAACCTCGAACCTCCAGTCATACAGGCCGATGAGGGCTCCGATGCCGAGGTCATCTATTCCTGCCTCAAACGCTCTGTCCAGACCGTCCAGCCTCCACATATAGTCTCCCTTGACGGTGTTAGCAGGGTGGTATTTGCCATAAGTCTCCCTATGGTAGGTTTCCTGGAAAATCTGGTATGTTCCTATGCCTTCCTCCTTGATCCTGCGGTATCCTTCCACATCCAGAGGGGCGGCGTTGATGTTCACCCTGCGGATGGATCCATTGCCACTGTGGACTCCGTAAACGGTTTTCACACAGCCCGCTATGAAGTCCGGACTATATACCGGGGATTCCCCGAATACCAGGATAAGCCTTTTCTGGCCCTCATCCTGAAGGGCTTTAACCTCAGCGATGATTTCTTCCTGGGTCAGGGTCTTGCGGACTGTTCCGCCGGAAGACTTCCTGAAGCCGCAGTAAAGGCAGTCGTTGATGCATAGGTTGCCGATGTAAAGTGGTGCAAAAAGAACTATCCTGTTTCCGTAGATGGCTTTTTTCAAGGCCTTTGCGGTAGCAAAAAGTTCTTCCAGCCCTTCCTTGCTCCTGATAGCCAGCAAGGCGGCAGTTTCTTCCAGGGTCAGCGGATTCTTCTCCATAGACTTGGCGAAAATCTCCCTCAGGCGGACCTTGTCTTCCGTCTGGTTGGAGAGAAGCCCGGAGAGCTTCTCCGCATCTATGAAATCGAATGCTCCTTTGCTCAGAGCCCTGTCCATTTTATATGCCATATCCTTATGCTTCAATAGCCTTTACAAAGTTTGCGGCAAACTCTTCCAGAGAAGGATTTACCTTGTCTGCAGTAGGGGCTCCAAATGCCTCTACGGTAGGGGCAACAACTTCCAGCTTAGCCTCTTCGGCGAATTTTGCCAGGGCCTTGGCACCCGCTCCGTTCCATCCGCTGGTTCCGAAGATTCCCATCTTCTTGCCCTTAGGGGACATAATCCTTATCTCGTTGCAAAGATGCTCCATCATCGGGTGCATGAAGGTATTGTAGGCGCAGGTTCCAAGGATGAAGCCGTTGTAGCGCATGATGTCGCTGAGGATGTAGGAAACATTGGTCCTGGATACGTCATAAGTGCGTATATTCTTGATTCCCAGCGCTGAGAGTTTTGCTCCGATCTGGTCTGCAAGGGATGCGGTGTTGCCGTACATGGATGCATAGGCTATCACCACGCCCTTCTCGGCCTTGGATGCCGCCCAATCTGAATACAGGCCGATGACCTTGGCCGGATTCTCCTTCCAAACAACACCGTGTGAAGGGGCGAGAATCTTTGCCGGAACATCCGCAAGCTTGGTTATCGCTCTGGTTACCATCTGGTTGTATTTGGCAACTATGTTGGAGTAGTAGCGTCTCATTTCCGGCAGGAACATTTCCTCCATATTGTAGTCGGAGTCAAAGATTCCGCCATCCAGGCTGCCGTATCCGCCAAAGGCGTCGCAGGTGAACAGCACTCCGTCTGCAAGGTCCAGTGTAACCATTGTTTCCGGCCAGTGAACCCAAGGGATGAAGTAGAACTTCAGGCTTGTGCTTCCAATGTTAAGTTCCTGCCCGTCAGCAACCTGCATAAAGGCCTCCTGAGGAATGCCGTAATATTTCTGCATCAGTTCGAATGTCTTTGCGTTGCCGATTATCTTGAGTTCCGGGTATTTTGAAAGAACGCTCCGGATCATTCCGGAATGGTCAGGCTCCATATGGTTAACCACCAGATAGTCCAGCTTTCCGCCGTCCAGCAGAGCCTCGATCTTGCAGAGGAAATCTCCGTCGGACCCGTATTCCACGGTGTCTATCAGCACGTTCTTTCCGTCTTTGATCAGGTAGGAGTTGTAGGAAACTCCGTAAGGAATCGGCCAGTTGTTCTCGAAAAGGGCGGTCCTTCTGTCGTTGACGCCTATGTAGCTTATCCTTTCAGTTACTTTTGCTATTCTCATATTTAAAGTCTTTTAAAACAATGTGTTCATATTATTATCTTCGTCCGGGGCTGCAATCTTGTAAAACTCCTCCTCGCTGATTATCGGGATTCCCAGCTTGCGGGCCTTCTCCAGCTTGGAGGCTCCGGCCTTGCTTCCGGCCAGAAGATATGTGGTTGAGGCGGTTACGCTGCTTCCTACCTTTCCGCTGTGTGCCTCGATGTAATACTTCATGGTTTCCCTAGGTATGGAGTAGTTGCCGGTAATCATTATTGTCATTCCCTTAAGGGTGTCCGAAACAGGGGCCTTTTCCTCCTGGCTGAACTGCAGGCCAGCCTTCCTGAGTTCTTCCACAGTCTTGGCGTGCCTCGGCTCCGCAAACCATCCCAGAATTGAATCCGCCAGTGTTTCTCCCACGTCTTCCACCTCCAGGAGAGCCTCCCTTGAGGCGGCTGCCAGAGCGTCTATGTTCTTGAAATGGGATGCCAGGGTCTTTGCTGTTGTCTCACCGATATTCCTGATACCCAGCGCATACAGAACCCTGTGGAACGGAACCTGACGAGACTTTTCCAGAGAAGCCCGGAAGTTTTCCACGCTCTTTCCCTTCCACTTGTCCAGGCTCAGGAGCTGAAGGTCATCGAGGTTGTAGAGATCCTGGAGTTCGCGCACATATTCCCTTTCGCAAAGCTGGTGCACGGCAACTTCCCCGATATTGATATCCATTGCCTTGCGGGATGCGAAGTGGAGGAATTTTCCCTCTATCTGAGGGGGGCAGAAATCTGAATTCGGGCAGAAGAACTTGGCCTGCTCGCTGTCCCTGACAAGCGGGGTTCCGCAGGCAGGACATACCTTAGGGAAGGCCTCGGGAACGCTTCCCGGCTCCCTTCTGCCAAGTTCCACGCGGGTAATCTTAGGGATGATTTCCCCGCCCTTTTCCACATATACGCTGTCTCCCACACGGATATCCAGGATTTCCATCTGGTCCGCGTTGTGGAGGGTTGCCCTCTTTACGGTAGTGCCGCTGAGCTGTACCGGGGTAAGGTTGGCCACAGGGGTTACAGCTCCGGTTCTTCCGACCTGATAGTCAATTGACTCAATCTTGGTCAGGGCTTCTTCCGGCTTGAACTTGTAGGCCACGGCCCATTTCGGGGTCTTGGCCGTAAAGCCCAAAGAAGCCTGGATGGCGTACTGGTCCACCTTTACCACAACCCCGTCGGTAGGGTAAGGCAGGGAGTGGCGCCTGGTGTCCCATTCCTGGATATATTTTATAACTTCTTCTATGTCAGAACATTTTCTGGACAGTTCAGATATCGGAAGACCCCAGCTGGCAGCATCCTCCAGAGACTTGCTGTGGAGGGAATTCTCATAGCCGGGGGCAATCAGATGATATAGAACGCAGTCCAGTCCTCTTTCAGAAACGGCCTTGCTGGAAAGCATTTTCAGGGAACCGGCCGCGGCGTTTCTCGGGTTGGCGAAAAGCGGTTCCTCGTCCAGTTCTCTCTGTATGTTCAATTTGTCGAAAGATGCAAAAGGCATATAGACCTCTCCGCGGATCTCAAACTCGGCAGGGTAGTTACTGCCCTCCTTGAGTTGAAGAGGTACGGACTTGATTGTCTTGATGTTGCGTGTGACATCGTCTCCAACGCTTCCGTCTCCGCGGGTAAGGGCCCTGACAAGGATTCCTCCGCGATACAGCAGGTTTATGCCGGTTCCGTCGAACTTGAGTTCACAGTTGTAGGTGAAAGGGGAATCCGTTCCCTTCTTTACCCTGGCATCGAAATCGCGGAGCTCCTCAATGCTGTAAGTATTTGCAAGAGAGAGCATAGGGTGCTGGTGGGCATACTGGGCAAAAGGAGCGTTCTCCGTTTCAAGGTCGCTTCCTACCCTGGAGGTAGGGGAATCGGGGCTCTTGAACTCCGGATAGAGCTCTTCCAGCTGGATGAGTTCCTTCAGGAGAAGGTCAAACTCGTAGTCCGAAATCGTAGGCGAGTTCTCCAGATAATAATGCCTGTTGTGGGCATTTATCTCCTGTCTTAAGGCGTCTATTCTCCGTTTTGCTTCGTTTTTGTCCATACAAACACTTACAATCTGCCAAATTTAGCGATTATTTTAATAAAAATGGTACATTTGCCCCCGATTTAGAGACATTGAATTATGCAAAAATCTATCGTTATCCTCACAGGCGGCGGTCCAGCCCCGGGAATGAATACTGTAGTTGGCAGTATCACAAAAACTTTCATAAGCAACGGTTACCGTGTGCTCGGCCTTCACGGAGGCTACAAGGGCCTTTTTTCTGAGAATCCAAATTATGTGGAGCTGGATTTCTTCAAGGCGGACGACATCTTCAATCGCGGAGGATCATTCCTCGTGATGAGCCGCTTCAAGCCAACCCAGGAGGATTTTGACAAGAACTTCAACCTGAAATTCTTCCAGGACAACAACATAGAGCTGCTGGTCACCATCGGTGGAGACGATACCGCATCTACCGCAAACCGCATTGCCAAGTTCCTTAAGGCCAAGAATTTCCCTATATCCAACATTCACGTTCCAAAGACCATAGACAACGACCTTCCTCTGCCTCAGAACATCCCTACGTTCGGATACCAGAGCGCAAAGGGAGAGGGTTCCAGGATTGCAGCTACAGTCTATGAGGATGCACGTACCAGCCACAACTGGTTTGTGATTTCCGCAATGGGCCGCAGCGCAGGACACCTTGCCCTGGCTATCGGTTACACCAACCATTTCCCGATGATCGTTATTCCGGAGATGTTCAACAAGAGCGAAATTTCCGTGGAGAAGATTCTCAACATGGCAGTTTCCGCCATCATCAAGAGAAAGATCCTGGGAATCAACTACGGTGCGATCATCATCTCCGAGGGCGTTTTCGAGGGCTTCTCTCCTGAAGAACTGAAGAACTACGGTGTAAGGTTCTCTTATGACGAGCACGGTCATCCTGAACTTGGCAAGATCTCCAAGGCACAGATGTTCAACGATATACTTGACGTTAAACTCAACCAGTTAGGCATGAAGGTCAAGATCCGTCCGGTGGAGATCGGTTACGAAATCCGCTGCATCACCCCTCACGCTTATGACCTGGTTTACTGTACCGAGCTGGGTATGGGAGTATACAAGCTCTTCAAGCAGGGCATAACCGGATGTATGGTTTACCTGGATTTGAACGGTAATATCAAGAGCTTGTATCTGAAGGATATGCAGGATCCTGCAACCGGAAAGATCCCTCCGAGAGGTGTGAACATCCATCAGGACAAGGTGAACATGATCTTCG
>JAGCXV010000033.1 GCA_017961175.1 Bacteroidales bacterium | reverse complement strand
TTTTCCTTGTAAATTGGAAAACCTTTAAAAGGTTTGCTGCTTGTCTTCAAAATGTCAATGAACTGTTCCTTCCAACAAAATTTGGCCGAAACGGGCTGCAAAGGTAAACACTTTTTTCATACCACCAAATCTTTTTGCAAAAAATTTTCCAAAAAATTTCATTTATCGGTAAAACTTACACTTTTTCGGCAAAAAGAATCCACAGTATAGTGCATTGAAAAGATATTTTTATACTTTTGCATCGTGACAGAAAAAATTTTCATATTTCATTCTGTTAGAATTGTTCTAAGAGTCCGATCTTGAGCACCTCGCCAAGGTCACTGATTCCAGTGTCCTGCGAGAGGTGCTTTCTATCCGAGCAATTGCGCTCAATTTTTCATATAGCTATAATCTGTTAGATTACAGTCTATTTCATATCATAGGACCATTATACAATCACATAACATAAAAAATGAAAGTCAATATTGTAGTAGCTGACCAGAGCCATTTCAAGTATGCGGAAAAAATCGTTGAAATGATGGAAGGGTCTTCAAAAGAAAGGGGTACTGTGCTTGCCATAAGAACCCCGGATTACATTAAGGACAAGATGGAAAACCACAAGGCCATAATCGCGCTGGACGAGGATGGAACGATTGCAGGTTTCTCATACATAGAGACTTGGAGCCATACCAAGTTTGTGGCAAACTCCGGTTTAATCGTAGCTCCGCCTTATCGCAGAAGCGGTCTTGCCAGACAGATCAAGAAGCGGATATTCGAATTGTCCAGAGAAATGTACCCATATGCAAAGATTTTCAGCATAACCACGCAACTGGCTGTCATGAAGATAAATAACGAGCTGGGATTCAAGCCCGTTTCCTTCTCCGAGCTGACATCTGAAAAAGAATTCTGGGAAGGCTGCTACGGCTGCCCGAACTATGACATACTTCAGAGAAATGACTGCAAGATATGCCTTTGCACAGCCTTGCTATATGATCCGGCAGATGAAAAGAAACAACAAAAACAACAGGAAATATGAAAAAGAAAATCGTACTGGCATTCAGCGGAGGCCTGGACACGTCTTTCTGCGTCCCATACCTCAAGGAACAAGGTTATGAGGTTCATACCGTATTCGTAAACACCGGTGGCTTCTCCCCGGAGGAGGAAGAGGAAATCCGGAAAAGAGCCCTGGAGCTGGGCGCCAAAACACATACCTGCTCCAACATCGTAGAAGACTATTATAATAAAGGTATAAAATACCTGATTTTCGGAAACGTCCTCAAAAACGCCACCTATCCGCTCAGCGTAAGCAGCGAGAGGGTGTTCCAGGGACTGGAGGTCCTGAGGATCGCGAAAAAGAAAAAGGCCGGCTTCGTGGCCCACGGGAGCACCGGTGCCGGTAACGACCAGGTACGCTTCGATTTGATTTTCGACGTGCTTGCACCTGAAATCAAGATCATTGCCCCTGTCAGGGACAACAATTTCCAGAGAAAGTTCGAGATAGACTATCTGAAAAGCAAGGGATTCAATTTCTCTTGGAAGAAAAGTAAATACTCGATAAACCAGGGAATCTGGGGAACAAGCATTGGCGGGCAGGAGACTCTTCATTCAGACGGATATCTTCCGGAAGAAGCTTACCCTCACCATGTTAAGGAAAAGAAAGAAAAGATTCTAAGCATAGATTTCCTTAAAGGAGAGCCTGTTGGCGTAGACGGTGTGAAGATGAGTCCGGTAGAATCAATCCGCAAGATTGCCTCCATTGCAAACGACTATGGTATCGGAAGGGATATCCACACAGGAGACACAATCATCGGAATCAAGGGAAGAGTAGGTTTTGAAGCTGCCGCTCCGCTGATAATAATCAAGGCCCACCATCTTCTGGAAAAGCACGTTCTGGTAAAAGGACAGCTTAACTGGAAAGACCATATATCAGCATATTACGGCCAACTGATGCACGAAGCCCAGTATCTGGACCCAACGGCAAGGGATATGGAAGCCTTCCTGGAAAGCACACAGAAGAACGTGACCGGAACCGTATTCGTAAAACTCAGGCCATACTGTTTCCAGGCATTGGGATGCAATAGCCCATATGACCTTATGGATTCCAAATTCGGCGCATACGGAGAAGACAACAAGTCTTTCACCGCTCAGGATGTCATAGGATTCACAAGGGTGCTTGCCAATCCTCTCAAGATTTATTACAGCCTCAGCGACAAAAATATCAAATGAAAAGCAAAAAGCTGGACAGCAGGGCAATAGCCCTATTGGAAGAAATGGTTTCCATCCCCGCCCCTTCCTCGCAGGAGGAGGCAAGGAGCGCTTTTCTGAGGAAGAAGATCCTATCTTATCTGAAAGATGAAGGGCTAGAGGACAAAGTCATAATGGCCGGCATCAAGAACAATATCATCCTCTATTCTCCAGCAGAAAGCAAGAAAACCTTGCTGATGTGCGCCCATATGGACACTGTTAAACCGTCAGAGGGGTCCATTCCATCTCCTGCGTGGAAAGCCGGAAAGCTGTACGGCCTGGGAACCAACGATGACGGAGCATCCGCTGTCTGCATGCTGGAGGCTTTCCTCAGCCACGCAAAAGGCAAACTTAACCTTCTGCTGGCACTTACCGCAGAAGAGGAAAACGGTGGAGCAAACGGTCTTCCTTTGGTGCTGGAATACATTAAGAAACAAAAAGTTATCCCGATGCCTGATTTAGCTCTGGTTGGAGAGCCTACCGGAATGAAAGCGGCTGTCGGGGAGAAAGGCCTTCTGGTTCTGGATGCAACCTCAAAGGGTACCCGTTCCCACGCTGCCCACCTTCAACAGGACAACGCGATCTACAATGCAGTTAAGGACATAGAAACCTTGCGGAAGTTCAAATTCAGAAGGAACTCTGATGTGACAGGTCCGACGCATCTTGCGGTGACTCAGATAAATGCAGGCTCAGCCCACAACATTGTCCCGGACACCTGCACCTTTGTAGTGGACATAAGGTTCAACGAAAAGTACACTCCGGAGGAAATCCTAAGGATACTATCCGTTAAAACCTCATGCAGCCTCAAGGCCCGGAACCTCAAGCACAGGTGCTGTGTGACTCCCGCCGGCAGTCCTCTTTGGGAAACGGTGCAGGAACTTGGCATCGAGACTTATGTCTCCCCTACTTCTTCCGACTGGGCACGCCTTACTGTTCCGGCAATAAAGATCGGCCCTGGAGAAAGCTCCCGCAGCCATAAGGCCGGCGAATACATCACCAAAGGCGAAATCGCCGGGGGAATTAAAGGATACTCACTGATTATAAAACACTTGCAAACAAAACTATAATGGCTACACTTTGGGACAAAGGCGGCAAATTTGAAGAAAAAGCGGAAAAGTTCACCGTTGGAAAAGACAGGGAACTGGACCTCAAACTTGCAAAATACGACATCATAGGAAGCAAAGCCCACATTGCGATGCTGGAGAAAATCGGATTGCTCACTTCCAAAGAGCATTCTAAACTCAGCGATGCGCTGGACAAGATTCTCTTTGAAGTAGAAAAGGGAAAATTCTGTCTGGAAGAAGGCGTGGAAGACATCCACTCACAGGTAGAACTGATTCTTACAGAAAGACTTGGAGACATCGGCACGAAGATCCATTCCGGAAGAAGCCGCAACGACCAGGTGGCAGTGGACCTGAAACTTTTCTTCAAGGACGAATGTCTGAAGATAAGGGACGAGATCCTTCATCTTTTCAAGATTCTTGTCAAGCAAAGCAGAAAGCACAAGGATGTCCTTATGCCGGGATACACCCATTTCCAGACCGCAATGCCGTCTTCTTTCGGCCTATGGCTTGGAGCTTATGCGGAAAGCCTTGCGGACGATATGGTTATGCTTGGAGCGGCATACAAGATTGCAGACCAGAATCCTCTTGGAAGTGCAGCCGGTTATGGCAATTCATTTCCTCTGGACAGAAAGCTGACCACAAAGCTGCTTGGATTCAGCACCCTGAGTTTCAACTCCATAGCCGCACAAATGGGGCGTGGCAAAACTGAGAGGGCCATAGCCGCTGCCATCGGCCAGATTGCCGGCACCCTCAACAAGCTCGCGCAGGACTGCTGCCTGTTCTCCTGCCCGAATTTCTCTTTCATAAGTTTTCCTGACAGCCTTACGACCGGAAGCAGCATAATGCCTCACAAGAAGAATCCTGACGTATGGGAAATGATAAGGGGAAACTGCAACCTGATTTCATCCTGCTACGGCCAGACCGCTATGCTCACCACAAATCTTCCTCACGGCTATCATAGGGATTTCCAGCTGCTTAAGGAGATCATCATGCCGGCTCTGGAAAAGACTCACGACTGCCTTCAGATGGCTGCAATTATGATTGAAAACATCAAGGTCAGCAAGGATATCTTCAATAACCCTCTCTATGCTCCGATCTTCACCGTAGAGGAAGTTAACCAAAAGGTCCTTGCCGGCAAGCCTTTCCGCCAGGCATATAAGGAAGTGGCAAAAGAAGTCGCTGAGAAAAAGTTTGAATTCCCCGAGAGTAGGATGAATGTTAAATCTCTGAACCATACCCACATAGGCAGTATCGGAGATCTTGCTCTAAAAGAGATAGAAAAGAAGATGCGGCACTCCATCTTCCGGAGGCCGCATCAACCTTAGTCGCCGAGAAATTCTACTCCTGGTCCAAAGGATTGCCTGCCTTGTCGCTCCAGTGAGCGTCCAGCAGCGGAAGTTCAGTATCAATCTTGGTCTTTATAGAGCAGGAATACTTCCTGCACCAGTCCTTGATGATACTGTGGAACAATCCTTTGCGTTTTGTAAGATAAGCTTCCAACAGAGGGTTCAGCGTAAGGATGAAAGAGAAAATCTTCCTTTCCTTGGTGTAATACGCCAGCTGTCTTTCAAGGGCCTCGTCGGCTATCAGGCTTGGAGCAATCTCGCCCGTGCCGTGGCACATTGGACAAGTCTCGTTAACCTTGATTTCAGTTGCCGGACGGACCCTCTGGCGGGTAATCTGCATTAGGCCGAACTTGGTCAGAGGCAAAATGTTATGCTTGGCCCTGTCGCCCTGCATCAGCTCCTGCATATGTTTGTAGAGTTTGTTGCGGTTATCTCCGTTGTCCATATCGATGAAGTCTATAATGACGATTCCGCCCAGATCCCTGAGCCTCATCTGACGGGCAATTTCATCCGCTGCGTGAGTGTTGACCTCGAAGGTGTTGTCCTCCTGTTCCACACCCTTCTTTACGCGGGTTCCGCTGTTAACGTCTACAACATTCAATGCCTCAGTATGTTCTATAACCAGGTATGCACCCTTTTTCAGTGGAACTACCTTTCCGAACGAACCCTTGATTTGCCTGGTGACATCGAAATAGTCAAGTATAGGCGTTTCTCCTTTGTAGAGCTTGACGATTTTCTCTTTCTCAGGAGCGATGGTTCTGATGTAATCTCTTATTTCATAGAAGGTTGACTCATCGTTAACCTCTATGGAAGAGAACGAGTCGTTCAGAAGGTCTCTGAGGATTGTAGTGGTCTTGCTGTTCTCTGTGAAAAGGAGTTGCGGCGGACGGCTAGTCTGCAGCTTGCGGCACCCTCCTTCCCATTTTTCTATCAATGAACTGAGCTCTGCATCCAGAACGGCCGCCTTTTTGCCTTCGGCTGCGGTCCTGATGATGGCTCCGTAATTCTTGGGCAGAATACTCTGCACCAGGCGTTCCAGACGCCTCTTCTCCTCCTTGGAGGAGATCTTCTGCGATATGCTTACCTTATCTGCAAAAGGAAGCAGGACAATGTTTCTTCCTGCTATGGAAATTTCCGCCGTAAGCCTTGAGCCCTTGGTTGATATAGGCTCCTTGACTATCTGAACGACAATCTGCTGACCCGGCGAGAGCACTTCGTCGATCCTGCCCTCTTTCTCGAGAATCGGACCGATCCTGACTTTGGAGTAGAAGGTCTGAAGATCCTTCTGGGTGTTGATCTGTCTTGTGAAATAGTCAAATGCCTTGAAATTCAGGCCAAGATCCAGATAGTGGATGAAAGCGTCCTTGTTGTCCCCGATATCCACGAATGCGGCATTGAGGGCCGGCATAACTTTCTTGACTTTTCCCAGATAGACGTCTCCGACACCGATGCTCTGCGCCGAGGTATTCTGCTCCTTGTTGATTTCCATCAGGCGATGGTCCTCAAGCAGGGCGATTGTCACCTGCGCAGGGCTTACATCGATAATCAAATCCTTCTCCATCTCAAAAAAAATAATCTAAAGCAGAGCAGAGCCCTGCCTTAGATTATCAACACATCAAGATGCCTTATTTGCGCTTCTTGTGTCTGTTCTTACGCAGACGCTTCTTGCGCTTGTGAGTGGCCATCTTGTGTCCTTTTCTTTTCTTTCCGCTAGGCATAATAATTATTTTCTACCGCCCTTTACACCGCTCATGAAAACCTTAGCAGGCTTGAAAGCTGGAATGTTGTGAGCAGGGATAACCATTGTAGTGTTCTTAGAAATGTTTCTTGCAGTCTTCTTTGCTCTCTTCTTGATAACGAATGAGCCAAAGCCACGAAGATAAACGTTCTTACCCTTTGCAAGGAAACCCTTAACGGCTGCCATGAAGCCCTCGATAACACGGGCTACGGTTACTTTCTCTAAGCCAGTCTGCTTAGCAACCTCGTTGATAATGTCTGATTTAGTCATAATTCTAAATACTAAAAATTGGTGAATATTTGTGGCGCAAAAATAGATTTTTTTTTCATTTCAGCAAAAAGATTTTGGAAAAAATGTTTAAAAGAGAGCATTTTAGGGCACATTTTCGGGAAAAAGAGGCGATTTTTCTGCCATTTCTGTCAATTTCCCTTTTGGCACAATGATTGACATACCTTATTATCGGCCGCCTCAGCGACACCGATTTACCCGGAAAACAGCCTTCCGGGAAAGGGGAATACTGACAATTTGACACTGGCGGCAGACAACAGAAAGAGAAAGGAGATTGTATGAAATTTTTAGAGGAAATGCTTAACCAGATCGAGGGAGGAGACATAAACATCCTTCCCGTCATGAGTATTGAAGCGAATGCAAAGACAGACAAGATAGAAGTTCCACAGACCCTCCCTATCCTGGCGATGAGGGATTCAGTTCTGTTCCCGGGTACCATCCTTCCGGTCACTATCGGAAGAGACAAATCCGTCAAGCTTGTAAAGGCTCTCTACAAAACCACCAGGATCATCGGTACCGCCACCCAGATAGACGTTCATAAGGATGACCCTCGCCAGGCAGACCTTTACGAGGTGGGATGCAGTGCCAAGATACTGAAGCTCATAGAGATGCCAGACGGAGCACTTACAGCTGTACTCCAGGGAATCCGCCGCTTCCGCATCGAGCAGATAATCGCTGAGGATCCTTATTTGATAGGAACTATCGAGAATATTCCGGATATCTTTCCTGCAAAGGACGACAAGGATATCAAGGCGCTTTCAGACTCCATAAAGGAATCAGCTCTGAGGATAGTGAAGTATTCTTCCTCATTTGCAGCGGAAAGCGAGTTTGCGATAAAGAACATAGATTCCTTCGAGTTCCTCACCAACTTTATCGCCACCACCCTGGACAACGAGGTTGTGGCAGACAAGATCAAGTTGCTGATGGAAAGCGACATAAAGCAGAGGGCCTACAAACTTCTCTCTGTCCTCAGCAAGCAGATTGAGATCCTGAAGATCAAGGACGATATCCAGCAGAAGGTCAAGAGCGAGATGGACCAGCAGCAGAGGGAGTATTACCTTAACAACCAGCTGAAAACCATACAGGAAGAGCTCGGAATGAGCGGTAATTCCAAAGATGTTTCCGAACTTGCCAAGAAGGCTGCAAAGAAAGACTGGCCTGAATATGCCAAGAAGGAGTTTGACCGCGGCATCAGCCGTCTGGAGAAGATGAATCCGAACACTCCGGACTACAACGTGGAACTCAACTACCTGGAGTTTATGGTTGGCCTGCCTTGGAACGAAACCACCAAGGATAACCTGGACCTCAAGCACGCCCAGCAGGTTCTCGATGAGGATCACTACGGCCTGGAAAAGATAAAGGAAAGGATTGTGGAATTCCTTGCAGTCCTGAAGCTTAGGGGGAATATGAAGTCCCCTATCATCTGCCTCTACGGGCCTCCTGGCACCGGTAAGACTTCCCTTGGAAAATCCATTGCAAGGGCCCTTGGCAGAAAATACCAGAGGATTTCACTTGGAGGACTCCACGATGAGTCAGAGATCAGGGGACACCGAAAGACCTATATCGGAGCGATGGCCGGAAGGATAATGCAGGCCATCAACCGTGCCGGCACATCCAACCCGGTAATCGTCCTGGACGAGATAGACAAGGTTTCCAACGACTATCACGGAGATCCTTCTTCAGCCCTTCTGGAAGTGCTTGATCCTGAGCAGAACACAACATTCCACGACAACTATCTGGATATTGACTACGATCTGTCAAGGGTGCTGTTCATCACTACCGCCAACAACACCTCAACCATTCAGGCAGCCCTGAAGGACAGGATGGAAATGATTCCGCTTTCCGGCTACCTGGCAGAGGAGAAGTTCCACATCGCTACGGGATACCTTGTTCCAAAGCAGATGAAAGAGCACGGTCTGAAGGACGGTCAGCTTGCCCTGACGGAAGATGCCATCAATGAAATCATAGACGAGTACACGCGCGAAAGCGGAGTCCGCCAGCTGGACAAGCAGATAGCCAAGATTGCCCGTCATCAGGCAATGAAAGTGGCTATGGATGAAAAAGTTCCGGCTAAGATTGATGCAAAGGACGTAAAGGAAATCCTCGGGCTTCCTACCAACCAGCACGAGCTCCAGAAAGACAACGAGGCTCCGGGAGTGGTTACCGGCCTTGCCTGGACGGAAATGGGTGGTGAGATTCTGTTTGTGGAATGTATCCGCAGCGAGGGCAAGGGAGCTCTCTCCACTACCGGCAACCTGGGAGACGTCATGAAGGAAAGCGCCACAATCGCATACCAGTGGCTGAAGGCTAATCCTAAGATTCTGGGAATGACCACCCAGCAGTTGAAGAAATTTGACCTTCACGTTCACGTTCCAGAAGGTGCCATCCCTAAGGACGGCCCATCCGCAGGTATCACTATGGTCAGCGCCATGGCTTCAGCCCTTATGGGAAAGAAGGTCAAGAGCAAGATCGCGATGACCGGTGAGATGACACTTAGGGGCAAAGTTCTCCCTGTAGGCGGAATCAAGGAAAAGATCCTCGCCGCAAAGAGGGCCGGTGTCACCACCATCATCCTCAGCGAAGAAAACCGAAAGGACATCGCCGAGATCAAGCCTGTTTACATCAAGGGGCTCAAGTTCAAGTATGTCAAGACCATAGACGAGGTTATAAACTTCATTTTTCCTCAAAAGTAATGGATGTCAAGATAGAAAGCCAGTGGAAGAGCATACTCAGCGATGAGTTCAGCAAGCCTTATTTTGCCGAGCTTGCCGCATATCTTCACCGGGAAAAAGATTCCGGGGCGGTTATTTACCCTCCGGGATCTTTGATTTTCAACGCCTTTGCCCTTACTCCGTTCAACGATGTAAAAGTCGTGATTCTGGGGCAGGACCCCTACCACAATCCGGGGCAGGCTCACGGCCTGAGCTTTTCCGTTCCGGACGGGGTTGCCCTCCCACCGTCGCTGAAGAATATTTATAAGGAAATTGAATCCGACCTGGGCATTTCTCTCCAGGGCAAAAACGGAAACCTCACCGGCTGGGCTAAACAGGGTGTCTTCCTCCTGAACGCCATCCTGACCGTAAGGGCATATAACGCCGCCTCCCACAGCCGTATAGGTTGGACAACTTTTACAGACAGCGTAATCAGGGCTATATCAGACAATAAGGAAGGAGTGGTGTTTATGCTTTGGGGCAATTTTGCCAAAAGCAAAAAGGCTCTGATAGATACTTCCCGCCACCTTGTCCTGGAAGCCGCCCATCCTTCTCCCCTTGCCGGAGGAGCCTTCTTCGGCTGCCGCCATTTCTCCAAGTGCAACGCATATCTCCAGAACCGCGGACTGAATCCAATAGACTGGAGCCTGTAATACCCCATCGCTTTTTTTCTTAAATTTACACTTTGTTAAGTGTAAACGAGAAATATTATGCGTACAGCTATTTTCCCGGGATCTTTCGATCCTTTTACCGCCGGCCATCTGGATGTTCTGGATTCGGCTCTGAAACTATTTGACAAAGTGATAGTTGCAGTGGGCTACAACAGCACTAAGGCTACAAGCGGTTTCTTTCCTGTAGACATCAGAATCAAAATCATCAAGGATGCCATAAAGCAATATAAGGACAGGGTGGACGTTTGCTGCTACAAGGAGCTTACGATTGACCTCTGCCACAGGCTGGGCGTCAACTTCATAGTTAGAGGCCTCAGGACCACCACGGACTTTGAGTTTGAGGGCGTTATAGCCCAGGCAAACAGGGTTATCGATCCTGACATCGTTACAGTATATGTCCAGGCCAGCCACGAGTATTCCTTCATCTCCTCGACAGTTGTAAGGGATGTCCTGGTCCACAACGGAGACGCCACACCGTTTATGCCAAAGGGCGTTAATCTCAAAAAGTACATCAAAGCAGTTAAAGAACTCAAGAAACAGTGACCCTGAACAGGACTGCATCGGGATTATTGTCTAAAGGACTGATACTTGCAGCCCTGTGTCTGGTTATTTCCTGCCTCACGGCCTTCTCCCAGAACCCCTCCGGCACCTACAAGGTTACAGTTAACCTGAGCGGATATGGGAACGGCATCGTACCGGGAACCCGTCTATATCTGAAAAAGGCCAACTGGGATACTCCTGGAGGAACTGTAATAGACTCGGCATCCGTAAACAAAAAAATGAAGGCGGTTTTTGCCGGACTTGTATTCCCGTCCCAAATAAGCGGCAAGCACAGCAGCCTTTTCACTGCCGGACAATACTACATAACCGGTGAAGGAAAAAACCTGCTTTGTTTCCTGTATTCTCCGATGGACGGAGGAGACTTCAAGGAAACCTTCTCTTATCAGCAGAATGCCTGGAAAAACAACAGCTCGAAAAAACGAGGCAGGGAGAACGGGATTTTCCTTCAGGCAGACAATCAGCCAGCCGCATATAACGGCCTGCTGCTCCAGGCCCAGAAACAAGTTCCCGGCAGCCTTGTGGAAATCTATCTCAAGTTTTTGTGCAAGCCTCTGTCTGCAAGCGACAACAGCCAGTTGCCGGACATCGCCGACGAGAGGCTTTATTACACCGACTTCGGGAAAAAGTACATAGACGTTTTCCTTGACAAGTTCAAGTTGTCCAAGGAGAGTATCAGGAACATGGCCATAGACTATCTTATGGAGAACCGTTACCTGACTGACCCTGAGATGAGAGCAGCCACGGCAATGGAGTGTTTCCGCCGTTTCTCTTCTTCCGTCGTGATGGGCTGCGAGGGAAGCGCTGTCTATGCCGCGGAAAAATATCTGCTCGGCGATGAATCATTAACCGCCTCACAAAAGGCCGAAGCCGCCTGGTATGTGACCGTCAACAAGGGAACCCTGGTTGGAGCAAAGGCTCCGGAACTCAGGCTGAAGGATACTTCAGGAATGGAAAGGAGCATTTCCGAGCTGATGGGAGACCATTCCATAATCTACTTCTACTCAGATGACTGCAATTTTTGCAAGGAAGAAACTCCGAGGCTTGTAACCCTGCTCGATTCATGGCAGGAATTCCCAATCAACATAGCTGCCGTCTATACGGGAACAAATAAGGAAGGATGGGAAGAATATATCAGGAAACACTTCTCTATCGACAATCCGTACATAACCTGGATCCACATGGCAGACCTTGACAGGGAGAGCAGTTTCCCTGTAGATTACGGCGTTGTCAGCACACCTAAGATGTTCCTTCTGGACGAAAGCCTGAGGATTGCGGGAAGAGGAATCCTCACCCCTACCCTTACGTCCATGCTGAAGGAACAGGCGGAAGAAGACAACAAGGCCTACAATTACCTTTCACAGATATTCCCTGCCGAGGAACTTTCACCGGATTCCGCTTTGGATCTGGAGGTTCGGAAGAATGTCGTTGACAAGATTTATGAAGGAGTAAAAACTTCCGCTTCTTTCTCCCGCCTTATGAGGCAGGCATTCACCTACCTGTTCTTCTCCGGTTACGGGCCAAATACCCAGACCGCTTTATATCTTGGACAGGAATATGTGCTGGATATGCCTGATAAATGGGAAGATACGGTGTTTGTATCCAGCGTGGAAAGCATCCTTAAAGCAGCCAAAATGAACGCTCCTGGAAGCCTGGCTGAGAACATTACACTTTACGATATCGCAGACAATCCTTCAGACCTTATTCCTTCTGACGGCAAGATGAAGGTGCTGTACTTTTACCGCACAGGATGCGAGGTATGCAAGGAAACCCTCCCGGAGATACGGAATGCTTGGAAGAAATACGGAAAGAAGGTTTCTTTCACCGGTATCTTCGCGGGGGACAATGTTAAGGAATTTCGCAAGTTTGTTTCCGCCAACAACCTGGAATTCAGGCAGCTTTATGCAAAAGACAATTTGGCTGAACTCGGAGACAAATATTATATAGAGGCCGTTCCTCTGATTCTGGCCCTAGACCGTGACGGAACCGTTGTTTTCAAAGGCACGTCCACAGAAAAACTGAACGATATACTGAAATAAAAACAATAAGATATGCTAACCGGAAAGTACAAGGAATTTTACGAAAAACTCAAGGCGTTCATCCCTAAAGACAGGATGTTCCACGATCCTCTGACTACACTTGCATTCGGCACGGATGCCTCTTTCTACCGTCTCATACCTAAGCTGGTGGTAAGGGCTTATTCGGCACCGGAAGTCAGGCAGATAATGATGGCGGCGCACGAGATGGATATCCCCGTAACCTTCAGGGCGGCAGGAACATCACTGAGCGGGCAGTCCCTGTCAGACTCCGTTCTGGTGATTGCCACTCACGGATTCAGGGGCTACAGCATATCTGTACGCGGAGAGCAGATCCGCCTTGCTCCAGGTATAAGGGGCGCAATGGCAAACCGCCTGCTCACCCGCTTCGGAAAGAAAATCGGGCCTGACCCGGCATCCATTGACTCCGCGATGATCGGAGGAATCGCGGCCAACAATGCCAGCGGAATGTGCTGCGGAACAAGCCAGAACTCCTACAAGACCATCGCTGACATTAACATCATCCTCCCGGACGGAACTGACCTGGACACCGCGGATATCTCCTCCGTTACCAGGTTCAGGAAAACACACGCCCATATTGTTGAAGGACTGGAGAATATAGCAAAGAGAATAGAAGCTGATCCTGTTCTCAAGGAAAGGATCGAGAGGAAATACAAGATCAAGAACACGACGGGCTACAGCCTCAACGCCTTTGTGGACTACAAGGACGGAATAGACATACTCAAGCATCTGATTATCGGAAGCGAAGGAACGCTTGCCTTTATATCTTCCATAACCTACAACACTGTGGACGACAACAAGTTCAAGGCCCTGGCGCTTGTGATATTCCCTACCATCAGGGAAGCCTGCAGCGCAGTCCAGGTCCTGAAGCAGATGCCGGTAAGCGCAGTGGAACTGATAGACAGGTCTTCCATCCGCAGCGTGGAAAACGCAGACGGGGTTCCGGAATATCTGAAGACTCTGCCGGATGGAGCCTGCGGCCTGCTGGTTGAAATCACGGAAGAGGACAAGCCGTCCCTTCAGGGTAAGGTCAAGAGAATCACGGAGGCGCTTGCTCCATTCCAGACGGTTCTTCCGTTCTCGTTCACGATGGACGACAAGGAAAGGGCCACGCTGTGGAAAGTCAGGAAGGAATGCCTCCCTACCGTAGCCGGAATGAGAAAGGCAGGAACAACTGCCATAATTGAGGATGTTTGCTTTGAGGTGCCACGTCTTGCTGATGCCGTTACGGACCTCAGGGAACTCTTCGACAAGGACGGTTATTCCGATGCCGTGATCTTCGGGCACGCCCTCGCAGGAAACCTCCACTTCATGTTCAACCAGGACTTCCAGAGCCCTGAAGAAGTGAGCAAATACGCTCATTTCATGGACGATGTATGCCATCTGGTCGTAGACAAGTACGACGGATCCCTCAAGGCAGAGCACGGAACCGGAAGGAACATGGCTCCGTTTGTGGAACTGGAATGGGGACAGCAGGCTTACGGCCTGATGAAAGAAATCAAGCAGCTCATAGATCCTAAGGGAATACTGAATCCGGGAGTCATCCTCAACGATGACCCTCAGGCCCATATCAAGAACCTCAAGCCTTGCCCTCAGACAAGTCCGGAGGTTGACCGCTGCATGGAATGCGGCTTCTGCGAAAAGAACTGCGTTTCCGAAGGCCTGACCTTCTCCCCAAGACAGAGAGTCGTGTCTTTCAGGGAGATGACAAGGCTGGAAAAGACAGGATCAAATCCTGCAGACCTGGCCTTGATGAAGAAGGAATACAAGTATCTGGGAGACGAGACCTGCGCCACTGACAGCCTCTGCGCCGTCGCATGCCCTGTGAAAGTGGATAACGGAAAACTCACCAAGGAACTCCGCCACCAAAACCATACGCCAAAGCAGGAAAACAAGGCAGCCAACCTTGCAGCCCACTGGGACAAAGCCGTTTGGGGAATGAGAGCCGCCTGGAACATGTCATATGTAATGCGCAGGACTGTGGGAAAGACCGTGATGAAGCCGCTGGCCCAGTTTGCCAGATGGAGCACCTGCGGCCTCATACCTAAGTGGAACGCCAGCTTCCCTAAGGGCAACCGCAAGATATCCAAGGCCATCCTTGAAGGAACGGATCCGTCAAGGATTCCGTCGCCGAGCAAGGGAAAGGTTGTTTACTTCCCGAGTTGCCTCACCCGTTCAATGGGTAACGGCAAGGAATACAGGGATGCCCTCAGCCTTACAAGACTTATGGACAAGCTCATCCGCAAGGCAGGATACGAGGTGGTTTACCCGTCAAACCTCAAGAAACTGTGCTGTGGAATGGCATTCTCAAGCAAGGGTTATGTAAAAGCCGGCAAGATGCTCAGCGACAACCTGCTGGAAGAACTCACAAAGGCTTCCGAAGGAGGCACCCTGCCGATTGTCTGCGATATGACGCCTTGCCTTTACACGATGAAATCCAACTTCGGGGACAAGCTCACTTTATACGAGCCTGCAGAATTTGCAAAGCTCTACCTTTTGCCTAACCTCAACATCAACAAGCTCGACAAGAGCGTTGCGGTATTCGCTGTCTGCACTTCAAAGAAACTTGGAGTGGACACTACAATCGTAGAGATAGCAAAGCAATGCGCCAAGAAAGTGAAGGTCATGGACACCAACTGCTGCGGCTTTGCCGGAGACAAGGGATTCTTCACTCCAGAGCTCAACGACTGGGGCCTTAGAGACCTGAGAAATCAGGTGGAGGGATGCACGGAAGGATATGCCACCAGCCGTACCTGCGAGATCGGCCTCAGCGAGCACAGCGGAATTGTCTTCAAGAACCTTCTCTATCTGGTTGACGAGGCTTCAGAATAATTTGTATATTTGCGTCCCATTTATCCCGGGGGTGTTCTGGTTTTGACATCAGATCAGTTGGTCGGGGTGCGTGCCGAGCGTTGGGAGCCGCGCTCGTTAATCTATGACTTTCAGCCATTAATTGGCAACAACAATTATGCACTCGCTGCGTAATCAGCTAAGCTGACGGCGCTTAATCCTTGAGGCACAAGGTGCTTCGGACGAGTATCCCGCCAGGTTTTCCGTCTTCTTGGATCTGGCATACGGGGTATCATTTAAAGAAGAATGCGGAGGACGACTCCTTTAAATCCTCCTAAGTTTTAAAGGATAAGCTTTGGGCTTGCCCGCTCCGGGGCGGGGCCATGGACGAAAATCAAACCGGAGATACGCACGTAGAAATCCGATTGGCGGCCTGATTGGACAGCGGTTCGACTCCGCTCACCTCCACTACTTTATCACATACTGAAGAATCAGTTTGAAGAGTCCTTCTCCAAAACTCAGTATGCCCAGCAGAATAATAACTATTCCGGAAATCCTGTTTATCACGATAAGTTGCTTCAGGCGGAATTTCTTGCGGAAAATGCTGACAAGGGAAGTCAGGGAGAACCACCAGAGAGCTGTTCCAAGGAAAATCGCAAGCAGAAGGATCCTGACTGCCACAGGAGCCGTTTCCAGCGTATAGGCGGAAACATCCAGCCTGACGGCGGCCATCATCGCGAAAATAAGGAAAATAGATCCCGGATTCGTTATGGTTATGGCAAGGGATTCCAGCATATCCTTGATCCTGCTTCCGTTCCCCTGCTTCTGCTTGATCTGCTTGACCGGATTGCTGCGGTATACCCTGATTCCGATAAACGCTATTACAATACCGCCGAAAAGGAGCACCCAGGCCTTGTACTGGTCCAGGAAACTGTCTACCATGAAAAGTCCAAGAAGGGACAGCGCGGAATAGAAGGTATCCGAGATGGAAGCTCCCAGACCTGTGAAAAAGCCGGCGAAACGGCCTTTACTTATGGTCTTCTGGATACACAGGACCCCCACCGGGCCAAGAGGAATCGACGCCCCCACGCCCACTATCAGTCCCTTAAGGAAAACTTCCAGCATCTCGTTGTGCATAACAAGGCGCAAATTTACTTATTTTTGGGATATGAAAAAAAATAGCCTGGGAAAACTTTGGATACTGAGCCTGATATCCGGGCTCCTGCTTTCCATACCTTACATATACCCGCATTGCGGTCTGATTAGCCTGGTAGCCTTTCTGCCCCTGCTTTCAGCGGAAAGGATTGCCACGGAAAACGGCATAAGGCATTTCGGGCTTTGCTACTACTCCGGATTCCTTCTCTGGAACATTGTCGCCACCTGGTGGATCTGGTACGCAACTCCGGCCGGGGCTGTTGCCGCGATAATCCTGAACGCCCTGCAGATGGCCGTGGTTTTCCGTCTTTTCAGGTTTCTCAGGCAAAGATTCTCCGGATTCTTCCCCTATCTTGCACTGGCTGCCTTCTGGTGCGCCTGGGAGCATCTCTACCAGGATTGGCAGGTTACCTGGCCGTGGCTTAACCTGGGCAACAGTTTCGCCCAGAGCATCAAGCATATCCAGTGGTATGAGGTTACAGGTTCCACTGCCGGATCATTCTGGATCCTGCTTGCAAACGGTCTGATTTTCAAAACACTGCTTAACGTTTCTGAAAGGCGCAAGGCCGGATGGTGGGCTCTGGGAGCCACTCTTCTGATTGCTGTTCCTATTGTCCTTTCCCATATCAGATATGCTGAATACGGAAAGAGAATCGCGTCTTTCAGCCATTCTGATGCCAAAGAGGTTGTGATCCTTCAGCCGAACATAGACCCTTACCAGGACAAGTTCGGAGGCAAGACACAGAGGCAGCAGGACGAGATTCTTCTTGGGCTGGCAAAGACCAACATAACGGACTCCACCTTCCTGGCTGTGGCTCCTGAAACATTCTTCAACCCTTCACGCACTGCCGGGAACATAGTTGAAAACTATCCAGCCGGCTGTCCTACGCTTGACAGTATAAGATCGTTTGCCCGCTCCAACAATGTCAACTTCATTTTTGGAGCTGTTACGCAACTCATTTATCCGGAAGAAAACAAGCCTACACGTTCCGCCAGGCCTATGGGGGGCTATTCCTGGTACGACCTTTTCAACACGGCAGTTTTTGCGGGAAAAGACAGCACTCTGAGTTTCTACCACAAATCCAAGCTGGTGGTGATGGCGGAAACGGTTCCGTACATTGGAAATACCAGCGTTCTGGGCTTCCTGGGGCTTGACCTGGGAGGAGGATTCGGAAACTTCGGAATCCAAAGCTACAGGGGGCTTTTCATAACAGATGACGATCACAAGATCGGTAGCGCCGTATGCTACGAATCCGTGTTCCCGAACTTCTTCAGGGATTATATCAAGGATGAAGGGGCGGACCTTATGACGATAATCACCAACGACGGCTGGTGGAAAAATACAAGCGGCCACATCCAGCACCTGCACTATGCATCGCTGAGAGCTATCGAGACAAGAAGGGATATCGCCCGCAGCGCCAACACCGGAACCTCAGCCATCGTCAACCAGAGGGGAGACATTCTCCAGCCTTCACCTTGGTGGGAGGAATGTGCTATCAGGGGCAGCATTTATCCAAACACGGAGATTACCCCGTTTGTAAAGTACGGAGATATCACAGGACTCGTATGCTGCTGGATTTCAGCGGCGTTCTTCCTTATCGGCATATTCTCGAGGAGAAGGAGACTGGCCTAGGCCTTTCTCTTCGGATAGGCTATCCTAGCGTGATAGATTTCCTTGATCTGACGCTTCATAACCGCCTTGATCGTATTCAGGTTACGGAACGTCACATCTGAACGTATGAGCTGGTTTCCGGAGATTCTCTTTGCCACCACGTTGTCCACAAGGGCAGCGATACTCTCTTCAGAATACTCTTTAAGTGAGCGCGAAGCAGCCTCTACAGCATCGGCGATCATAACCACAACCTCTTCCTTGGAAACAGGCAGGTTGCCCTTGTAGGTGAACATCGCCTTGTTCTGAGGATCTCCGCCACCGTTGCAGTAAACATTGTAGAAATACTCTGTCATCGAATGCCCGTGGTGGGAGAGTATGAAATCCTGCACCAGCTGAGGCAGCTTGTGCTTCTCGGCCAGTGTGATTCCATCTTCCACGTGCTTGATTATCAACTGAGCGCTCTCCATTGGAGAGAGGTCCTTGTGAAGGTCAACGCCTGGGGCAGCGTTCTCGATAAAGGCCTGAGGGTTGCTCATCTTTCCTATATCGTGATACAGGGCTCCGGCCCTGGCGATTCTCGGGTTTCCTCCGATTGCCACCACTGCCCTCTCGGCCAGGTTGGCCACCTGGAGAGAGTGCTGGAATGTACCGGGAGCCTTTGCTGACAATTCTTCCAGAAGGGCGTTCTCCGTGTCTGAAAGGTCTTTGAGAGTGGAAATGGAAACCATATAGAATATCTTCTCCATAAGGAAGACAAACGGATATATGATTACCACCAAAATGCTGGCTATGAACAGGTAAAGATAAATCTTGCTTTCTATCGGGAAGATTGTTCCGTCTGCGATGAGCTTGAATCCGATATGGACGATAGCGCAAACAATGAATATGTAAATCGTATTTATGAACTGCAGCCATCCCCTTTCGTACAGGGAGAAGGAAACAAAGGCGATGCAGCCTGCCGCCGCGGCTATTGTGAACAGCTCGACTCCGTTCTCGGAAATCAGCAGCAGTGGCATGATGGAAACAAGATAAACCGGAAGCACCACCCTGTTGTAAAGGAACGCGCTAAGGTACAGCACCGTGACTGCAAACGGAACCAGATACAGGAACTCAGGGGAAATCTTCCTGACAAGCATCATTACCACAAAGTTCAGGCAGAGGATGAAGATCACGAAGTTGAACTCGTTCTGGTGCCTGAGTACATCCGGGTCAGAGAAATAAACCGCCACGTAAACCATAATCAGCAGGATGATTATGATCAGCGCATGCCCAAGATGGAGAAGGAGCAGGTTTCCGGAATACCCCACGCTCTTCTGGTATTCCGCCTTGAATGAATCCAGCATCTCGGCGATTTCCGCTGTAACCGTCTCTCCTTCAGTCACTATATGTTCTCCGGCATAGACCATTCCCTTGGTCGGAGATATGTAGTCTGCCGCCCTGTGATGGAGTTCTTCCGTGGTATTCTGGTCAAAAGCCAGGTTCGGAACCAGGAGAGTTGCTATATCCAGCGCGTCCATCAGGGAATCCGGATTCAGATGCGGAAGGGCGTACTTGAGGTCTGAACGAACAAGCTTAAGCGCCTTTGACGGAGTATAGAGGTCTTTCTCGATTTCCGGGAGCGCGTTTCTTCCCCTCTGAATGAATACGGTCTTGTCTGTGAGCGTCCTTTCCGGCAGGACTCCCATATTGTAAACCTTTACCAGAGATTCCGTTACGGCGTCACTGATAGCGGCAGGCACGCTGTCTGCCAGGCATTTCCCGCTGAAATCGGTGAGCACCTGGCTCTTCACGCCCTCATCCGAACGGAAATACTGGATCATGGATTCCGCTGCGCGGTTCCTTTCCTCGGCAAGCTCCTGCTGGGTTTTAAGCAGAGGGAAATCTATCGGAGAAACCAGAGTCTCGTAAAGCCACGGAGAGCCTTTCTTGTACTGGTATCTGAACTTTCCGTCTACCGGATAGAATATCATCATCACGACCAGGGCAATGCCCAGGACAAGAAAGTTGCTTCTTTTCCCGAACACTCGCCTCAGTTTATAGAAATCGACCCTTTCCATATTCAGTCATTTTCTGCAAAAATACCTAAATTTGTAGAAGTTATGAAAAGAGCCTCTATATTTTCATTATTGGCGGCGCTGCTTCTGCCTCTGGCACTGGCATCATACACCCCGTTCAAGGACAATCCGCTGGAAAGGTCTTCCAAGCTGAAATCCTGGTGGAACGAGGCCTGCGCCCACAAGTATTACACCGTAGATTTCAAGAAGTTCAAGTTCATTGACCTTCGAACATTGTGCAAAGGAAGGGACACCTCCTCCCAGCGCAAGGCCGGCAACCTGCTCTCCAGAGTTCCCCGTGGAGGAAGAAACCAGAGATGGATTGCCGCATTCGACAACAGGGGGCAGTTCTGCGGACTTGTAAGTGAAAGCATGATTGTCGCCGATGCGGGAGTAAAGCCTAAAAACGGAAAGGAAGTGTATGTTAACATGCTTCTGAACTCTGTACACCTCCCATCTGCCATCTATCTGGTGGACAACATAAGCTACTATACAGACGACAAGGGAAGAATCAAGAGGGTTTACTGCCCGGACCTTAAGCTTAAGTCCAGGGGAAGGAATCAGAGTTCCCAGAAATACTCCGTAAAGTTCAAGGACGGAGTCTCCGGAGACAATTGCGGCCATCTTATCCCTCAGGCTCTAGACGGCCCGGCAGAGCAGATAAACTTTGTTCCCCAGAGAAGAGACCTCAACAGCGGAGAAATCCTGGAGCTCGAGAAAAAAGCCATAAACGCCAAGAAACAAGGACATAAGGTGTCTTATGAAATCAAGATCCTCTATCACGGAAACGAAAAGAGACCTTATGGTTTCGAGAACAACGTAAAGGTTTATGACCAGAAAGGCAAAGTCATAAGGAATTACACCGGAATGTTTGACAATTCGCCGAAAGGCAGAAACAAAAAACACTGAAGATATGACAAGGATTCACCCACTCCCACCCTACCTGAACCTCATCGCAGAATATGCGGTAAACAATATGGCTAAAAACGGTTTTGACCCGTCCGACTGCCTCTCCACTTCGGTGAAAATAAAGATATTCGACCGGCAGGTCATTTTCAGCCAAAGGGTTACCAAGGAAAAGGAGAAATCAGACATAGACTGCTGGGAGATTTTTCCTCTGTCCAAAATGATGCTGGACGATCCTTTGCGCCCGTTCAGCAAGCTGAAGGTGACGGTTTCTTTCCAAAAGGGAAAAATAAGCACTGTTGATTATAGAATCTATCAAGGATAATATGAAAAAATATATTGCCGCAGCCATCATTGCCGCTGCACTTCTTGTTTCCTGCACAAAGAATTCTCCGTCAGACTGGAAGGACGGAAAAGAAAAAGCAGTTAAAGCCCTTATTGAAAGGGTAACTCCAGGGTATTCTTCTTCCTTTACGCTGAAAATCACCCCGGAAGAAGGTCCTCAGCGATATGCTTACGACACCAGGGACGAAAAAATCCTGCTGGAGGGAAACACCACAATTTCCCTTTGCGTAGCCTATTACCAATACCTGAGGAAATGGTGCAATGTCAATCTCTCCTATTGCGGAAACCATATCGAGCTTCCATCTACCCTGCCTCTTCCCTCCAGGACGGAGGGAGAAATCAACGGAGAGTACCGTTCGTTTTTCAACTACTGTTCTTTCAGCTACACCGCTGCCTGGTGGGACTGGGAAGACTGGCAGTGGACAATAGACTTTCTGGCAATGAACGGCGTGAACATGCCACTTCAGGTTACCGGCTTGGAAGGAGTATGGTACAACGCCCTGCTCAGATGCGGCTACACTGACCTTCAGGCAAGGCAGTATCTGTGTGGGCCGGCATACTTTGCCTGGCAGTGGATGGGAAATATCGAAAGTTTTGCGGGTCCTCTTCCGAAATCCTGGATCGACAGCCATATAGAACTGGGCAAGAAAGTGATGCAGAGAGAAATAGAACTCGGAATGCACCCTATACAGCAGGGATTTGCCGGCAATGTTCCGGCCGCTTTCAAGGACATCTATCCTAATGCTACGATCGTAGCTAAGGAAGACTGGTGCGGCTTCCCTCCTGTATATCAGCTTGACCCTACAGACTCATTGTTTCTGGACTTCGGAAAGATATTCTTTGAGGAGGAAGCCAAACTCTACGGGCTCCACGGTTTCTATGCAGCAGACCCGTTCCACGAGAGTTCTCCGGTTTCCACAGACAGCATCTATCTTGCAGATGTCGCTCATTCCATAATGAAACTCAACAGCATAGCTGACCCTGACTTCAAATACTGGATTATGCAGGGCTGGACCCCTACCAAGGGAATCGTCACGGCAATTCCTAAAGACTCTCTGATCATCCTGGACCTTGCAGACCCTGACTACACCCCTAGGAAAGACGGGCAGGAGAGATTCTGGGGCTACAGCTACCTTGCCGGGAACCTTCATAATTTCGGTGGAAGGATAAAACTCCACGGAGATGTAAAGGCACTGGCAGATAACCAGTTCCTAAAGGCCAGGGATGCCGGTGAAAAAGCCATCGGAACGGGAGTTTTCATGGAAGGAATCTGCCAGAATCCTCTCTATTATGACCTGGCTCTCCAGATGCCACTCAAGCAGGACAAGGCTAATCTGGTTGCTTGGGAAGAAGACTACAGCGCAGGCAGATACGGCTATGTATCAGACTACACCACAAGCGCCCTGGAACTCCTTATAAGAACCGCCTACAAGAGAGGAACGGACGGCACCGAAAGAAGTTCCGCCATAGCCGCAAGACCAGCTCTACACGTCAAGAAATCCGGCCCTAGCGGAGCGTTCAACTTCCCTTACGACAATGACTCCCTCCTCATAGTAATGGACATACTATCAGGCCTTCCTGACGCTACAGACGGCATAAGGTTCGACATCGTGGATGTCCAGAGGCAGTATATGAGCAACCTGGCCTACAAGATTCTGGAAAAGGTGGAAGAGGCTTTCAACAGCGGAAACATCGCCGAGTATGACAAGTACACATCCATGTTCCACGATCTTCTGGCAGACCTCGACACGCTTGTGGGAACACGCCGCGAATACAGTTTTGAGGATAAGATAGAAAAAGCCCTCGGATGGGCCACAAATCCTGAAGAAGCAGCCCTTTACGACTATAACCAGTCTCTGCTGGTAACCCAGTGGGGACCTGACAAGGAAAGCGGCACAAACTATCTCTTCGACTATTCCTGGAGAGAATGGAGCGGCCTGATCCGTGACTATTATCTTCCGCGATGGGATAAGTTCCACTCAATGCTGAGGGAAAAACTTCTGGACGGAACCTGGAAAGACTACAAGGCATACGAGGAAGCTCTGCCAAGGACTTCCGGCAGGGAGGCCATAGAGGCAGATGCCTTCTACTCAGAACTCAGGCAATGGGAATGGAACTGGATAATCACTCCAAAGAACTATGCGCCAAGACAGTACGGAAACG
Source organism: Bacteroidales bacterium (assembly GCA_017961175.1). Taxonomy (GTDB): domain Bacteria; phylum Bacteroidota; class Bacteroidia; order Bacteroidales; family UBA932; genus Egerieousia. The sequence continues at coordinate 10,576 of JAGCXV010000033.1, read as the reverse complement.
AGTATGAAACCGCTGTCCGTATGTTCGAGAAGTGGAAGGAAGCCCTTTAGTTGTTTCTTACAAGAATACAGGAAGGTTCCAGGTCAGGGAACATTATCATCTTTCCGGTATTGGCAAGATAGCCGGATGATTTGTCTATGCGGAATATCTGCACAGCCTTGTATTTCTGGCAGCACACGAACATAAAGTCTCCGTCCGGAGAAATGGCAAAGCTCCTTGGCCACTGAAGCGTAACCTGATACGCTATTCTTGTGATCGTTCCGTCCTCAGAAGTTTTGAATATGGCTATGCCATCCTTGCCCCGGCGGTTGGAAGAATAAAGGAACTTTCCGTCCGGAGAAAGATGAATGTCTGCGCTGGCTCCGGCTTTCTTCTTGTCTGAAACCGCCTCCTGAATCTGGTGCAGTATGATATTTCCGTCCACTTCTTTTATGGTATAGACAAGTATCATCCCGCTGGTTTCGCACAGCAGGTACATAAACTTACCGTCCTTCGAGAATTCCATATGCCTTGGTCCATAGCCCTTCGGAGTGGAGATAAATGCGGAATCACACTGCCTGAGCCTCAGCCCTTTTTCAGTCTCGGCGATGCGGAAAAAATAAACCCTGTCGCACCCCTTGTCAGTGGCAAGCAGGTAATTGTTGCCGGTCTGAGGAGCTGTCAGAACCTTTACCATATGAAGCCTGGAGACTCCACCGGCAGAAGGGAAATTAACTATCTGGGATGCAGGCATTATATTCCCTGCAGTATCCAGAGGATAAACCCCGATGCTACCCTTCCCGTAGCCGGCAGTCAGCAGATGGTTATTGAAATATGCCAGATAACAGGCATCCACGCCCCCGTCTTTGACATCTCCAAGACTTTGGTCCAGAGAGTTGTCCATATAGCCCCAGACTCCTGAACGCGCTCCGCTCTCGCTAACCCCGTACACTCTCATCGGAGAATCTACCGTAAGGAGATAAGACGGATGCCTTGCCTTGAAATCGCGGCTGATGCTGTTTTCCATACTCTTGGCGTTGAAAACGCACTTGACGGCAGCTTTACCGTAACCGCCTATGTACAAGGTATAATGGTCTCCTTTATTCATATTCCTTCTGGATGCAAGTATTGCAACAGCGGCAATAGCCACTGCAGCACACAGCATAACTATCAGCCACTTTCGATTCATAGATTGCCCTCCAAAGCATAATCGACGCACCGGTTAAGAATGAAGGAAAAGTCCTTGCACCTTTTAAGCCGGGCAGCTACCCTCTTGGCGAGATTCGGGGCAAACAGGAACTTCTCGTCCATCGCCATCGTAAGGTTAACGTCCTTCATTCTCAGAAGATCCTTCCACTCCTCCTTTTCCACGTTCTCAAAACCTGCAGGAACCTTCCTGGAAAGACCTTCAGTATAGAGGTCAAAACCCTTGGCTTTAGCTACAGCCTCCAGGAAAGGATCCCCGTTGACGGACACTTCATCCCTGAAACTTGCAATAATCTTCGGATCAGGCTGATACAGGCCGACAAACAACATATTCCCTCCTATGAGCCCCTTCTTCTGAGGTGGCTCAAGATGGAAATAGTAGCCGCAGTACGGAGCCTTCTTTCCGCCCGGAACCACAAATGCTCCCATATGGGTCTTGTAAGGGCTCTTGTCCCTGGAAAAGCGGAGATCCCGGTATATCCTGTAGGTACTCTGCTTTACGGTCGGTTTGGAGGCGGAAACATACTCATCCCACTTTGCCACTTCATCAATCAACTCAGCGGTAAAATCCTCAAAGATCTTCTTTGCCTCAAGATAACGGTCCTTGTGGGCATCAAACCAGACCTTGTTGTTGTTTCTGGAAAGGGCAGCCAGAAAATCGTAAACTCTTTTCATAGCATAATATTTGCTGTGTACAAATATAGCAAAAGAGTAATTTTGCAGAAGGAAAAAGAATTCGCATGGCAGGATTTTTCAGAAAATTGCGCAAGGGACTCCTGTGGGCATTGGCTATTGTCTTTGCCCTGATAGTGCTGATTTTGTCTTTCAGCGGTACCATTGCACGCCACTACATACAGAAAAACGGCAACTCTCTTATTGGAAGAGACGTAACCATCGGAAGCCTCAGCATAAACCCTCTTACCGCCGGGATGAGGGTCAAAGACCTGCATATACTTGAAAAGGACGGAAAGGAGGATTTCCTCTCCCTTTCTTCCCTTGAGGGAAACATAAGGCTGCGCCCTGTGACCCGAAGGATAATCAACATCAAGGGTATAAGCATAGACTCCCTGTATATCAATATCGTACAGGATGGAGACCGCTTTAATTTCGATGACCTTAAAGATAAACTGTACGCCTATCTGGAGGAAGACACGGAAGACAGCGGATGGACGATGGACATAAGGAATATCGCCCTTACCGGCGGAAGGATCCGCTACCGCGACATGGTTCTCGGAAGCAAGTTCGCCCTGAACAAGATAAGCCTGGAGATTCCGAAAATCAACCTCAGCGGGAAGAACACGGACGTGGGAACAGTCCTCTCGTTTGAGGAGGGAGGGCAGATGGATTGCCGCATAAGCTATAACCCGGACAGAAGCCGCTTCACGGTTAACGTTAGCCTTAAAGACTTCGGAACGGACGGCCTTACCCCCTATCTCCAGCAATTCCTTAACGTAAAGCGCTGCAAGGGAAGCGTATCTGGGCATCTGGAAGTTCACGGCAAGACTCAGCACATCGCAGATGCAGACATAAAGGGAAGTCTCATCGCGGAGGATCTGAAAGTCATAGATGAAAAAAGAAAACCCGTATTCTCCGCAGAAAGCCTGAAGGCCACAATTTCCAATTTCAGCCTCGGAAAAGGTATCGCCCATCTCAAGGAGCTGGAAATCACCGGCCCTAAAACTTATTACGAGATTCTGAAAGACTCCACGGACAACTTCACCCATCTTATCAAAGACGAAGAGCAGCAGCGGGAAGAAGAGTCTCCGCAGGTCAAACTCTTAATAGACAGCCTCTGCCTCAGAGACGGAAAGGTTGATTTCAAGGACAACACCCTTAAAGAATCCTTTTCATACAAACTCAGCGAAATCAGCCTGGCCTGCAGCGATTTCCGCCTGGACAAAATGAATATCCTCACAGGAAGCGCGGTGGCAGGGAAAGCCGGAAAAGTGGAATTTGAGTGGACTACCGATTTTGTCAGGATGAAAAATGTATATCTGGACATTATCGCAACCAACATAAACGTAAAAGACTTCACCCCATATTCCAAATACTATGTTGGAAACAACATCGAGGGAGGAACTATGCGATGGGAAAGCCATAACACAATCATCGGAGGCCATCTGGAAGGCAGCAACCAGATAGAAATCTACAAACCGAAGGTAAGCCGCAGATCCAAATGGACAGAGCCTGTGTATGAAGCTCCTGTAAGGCTGGGTGTCTATGCCCTCACAAACAAGAAAGGCCTGATGAACATCAGCCTGCCTGTAAAAGGCAATCTGGACAACCCGGATTTCTCCTACAGGAAGACGGTCTTAAAGGCCCTCCTAAATGTCTTCACGAAAGTGTCCGCCGCCCCGCTCAGGGCTGTAGGAAAGATGCTTACCAAAGGGGAGGACCTCGACCACATAGAGATAGACCTTGAAGAAGGAGACTTCTCAACCAGAGAATACGGAAAACTTGAGCAAATCGTGGAAACGATGAAGGAAAAGGATGAATTCCACTATACTTTCCGCCAGAGATTCAACCTGGGGAAAGCACTCAGGAAAGAAGAAAAGGAAAAGGTCCTCTCCCTGGCGCAATCCAGGAACGAGAACCTATCCAACTACCTGAAACGTATGGGTATTCCGTCCAGGAACTATACAGTGGAGCCTGTACAGGTAGACTCCCTGTCCGCGTACAAGGGAAAAAACTGCTTCTTTGTGGATGCCATCTGGGAAGAGGATCAGTAGTTGATCGGAACAGGAGGCATCACGTCAAAAGGCTGTGTCCCTATTAAAGGTTTTAGTTTTGCCAGATCAATCGTTATGTATATGTCCTTGATGTTGTCCGAAACAAGGTCATAATTGCTCCTGGCAAGATACTCTCCAAGTTCAAAATCAGAACGCAGTGTCTGCTCACCATCCCTGAAGCAGGAAACCTCCAGCTTAACACCTTCCAGTTCTGCCGGACGTGTCATTCTCAGATGAAGTGGAGATGTTCCTTCCGCCTTTGACTCAGACTGTTGCAGCAAAGGATCTCCACCCAGGCCGAATCCTCCATACCGGCTTAAAAGTTCAACCTCCGCCGTTTCATCGGCTTTAAGGCCGGTGAAAGTTATGTATACGTCTATGAACATCTTCCTCGGCTGGACTCTGACCAATGCGGAATCTTTATATATCTCCACTCCTTTGGCATAGGAAAACAACTGGTCAGGATCTTTCGAAGCCGCCTTGTACAGTTTTCCGAACAAGGTGTTTATGTCTGCCGTTATTGTGCCATCGCCCAGATTTGCCCATACATAGCATCTGTAGTTTCCTTTCTGGACCTCAAAAATCTGTTGCCTGTAGAACTCATGCTCGGTTATGCGGGTACGGCTCAGCAAGCCGTCTTGAGGTCCGAATATCCAGATATCCGCATATAAAGCCTTGCCTTCCAGAAGGCTGCAATCAACTGCCAATATCTTCGGACAAGCCTCCCTGTCTTCCCAGATATCGCATCCTGGAAAGATGAGAGGCATCGCCGAAAATAATATCAACAAGATTTTCTTCATCAGAAACTAACAGAATATTCCGGGGTATCCGTAAGGCTTTCCACAGAAGCATCCAGCGTTATGGTCTTGAGAACAATCTTGCTTTCCGGATCATCCGAGCCCGGGCCGGTGATGGTAAAATTGTAGGTATAGCAGGTATTTCTCTTTACTCCCTTGTGCCCGATGGAAGAATCCCATCCGTAACCAGGCTGATTGATGTCAACAGGATAATAGTAAACTGTTCCATCCAGATTTGCCTCAACTACGAGACGGGTAAACCTGTTTGCAGAAGTCTCTGTATCCATCAGATTTTCATAGCAGTAGAAATGGTGCGCAGTTGTATATCCATCATCTCCCACTAGACCTGGAACACCCTCGGCAAACAAAGCGGTCATCATGCAGCCGTTATAATCTTCCTGGGAATATCCCTTGGAATTGAGAATAACCTTTGTAGACGGGTCCTCGCCCATATAGGTCTTGGCTCCGGAAATGTTGGTCAGATACATCTTTACGTTTCTAAGCTTTATCCCCTCGTAAGGACCGCCGGCAAAATTTGTCTTTATTCCCTTGACTATGACCTTAGCCACAAGCTTCTTAAGCACAACGCTTACAACCTGGTCATCCTGAAGGTTAACTGTAGTCTTGGCAGCCATAGTGAAGTTAGGCAGTGTCTCCTTCTGGAGAGGAACTACAAGATTGAGGAAAGTCTCCTCCCTGACAACTCCTGCCCAGGAATTCTCCTTTGCATTTGCCACAACATAGATCGTCTTGTTTCCAACTGTCGCGTTTATAGGAAGATTGGAAAGATCCATTCCTCCCGCATCGGTTACGCTGAAGTGCTTGAAAGCCTCCAAAGCTCCTCCTTCCCTGAAGACAAAAACATCGATGATCCTGACAGAATCCAGATACTTGTTGTCTCCGTGTTTGGGATCGGTATTCTTGGTAACGATTTCATAAGGAGAAACAGACAGGTGAATTGTTGCCATCTCTTGTGATTCAGCCTCTTTTGCAGCTTCATCCTTGCTGCACGCGGCCACGGCCAATGCCATCAGAGCCGCACAAAACAGTTTTTTGATCATAATAGTTGAGTATTTGAGTTAAACGTTATTTCAGTTGTTCAAGAAACCTTTCCATTTCCGGATCCAGGGATGAACGGAATCTTAGGCGCGGGTCTTCCGCTATTGCTGCCCTATAGTGTTCCATTGCTTTTTTGTCTTCTCCCAATCTGCTGTATACCAAAGCCGTCAGATAATGGACCCGAGGTGTTTTCTCCAGTTCCTGAAGGACACTCAGCGCTGAAGCGTTGTAATCCATGCAGAGATACGCTATCGCCGAATTGATATCCGCATATGGACGGAGAAGGCCTACGGCTTTCTTGAAATCCCTGTCGAGAAGGGCCCGGATTCCTTCCTTGTAGGCCTCGTCCGGCACTACCTCGGTAGAAATTGTGTCATATATTCTGCGATGCAGCCTGAATGTGAAATCTATCCTTCTAAGAAGCGGATATAACTTCTCTCTTATGTATTTGAAATCAGCACATTTGGAAAGAAGCTCCTCCCTTTTGTCAGGATCATCCTCGCTGAAGGCTGACAGAGCACTTTCCTTGTCGGCGATGTTGCTGTCTGATACTATATGCTCTTTCAGAAGGTCCCAGTTCTCCGGAATATGCTCCGTGTGCATCTTGATTTTCTTTCTTATCGCCGATGAAAAATATTCCATTACAGACTCCGCCCTTTTGTGGGACAGATTCTGGTTTACCTTGTAACTGCCGTCAGGAGAGCAGGATGCGCAGATAATCACAGAGTCTGCTGTAAACCTTTTGCTTACAGCCAGGGAATCAAACTCCCTGCGGATACGCTCAAGTTCATAAGCGTTGTTTCCGAGTGCCGTATCTATCTTCCAGCTTCCTTTTTCAAACTCTATGAATGCCAGGGTGCTGGCCTCCACATCCCTGGCCAGGGTCTGCTTGCGGTAAACTGCAGAGGTGTCTGCCATCTGGGTAAGGGAACTTACATACCAGGTAAGGGTATCCGGCGCATTGAACCTGTAAAGGGTGGTCCCGTATGAATGCACGCTTCCCATGAAACACATCCTGAGACGATGCATGTCACTTGTGGCGGGCAAATCCTGTACATACCTGTAAGTCAGCCCTCCGGAAGGATCGCGGAGCACAGTGTCCAGCCTTATTCCAAGGCGGTCGATCGGATCCTTGACACATTTGCGGAAGACTTCTTCCAGCCTTTCCTTTCTCTTTTTGTTAAGGCGTACCAGATAGAGCTTTATGTAATAGTCTATCGCCTCCTTCTCCGTTACTCCGAACTCCCCTTGCGGCCTGTCTTCCAGATTCCTTTGTGTAAAGTACTTTAGCAGGCCCAGATACCCGAAAGCCTTCAGGAAATCCACTGAATCCGGGATTATGGAAGCAAAATACCTGTTGTATCTCTCATACCCTTTCAGCTGCTCTGCCCGGTAACCGGCTCCTGTTACAAATATCCTGTCCAGCAGCACGGTATCCCCGTCTTTCATCAGTTTGGGAACTATCCTAAGCTGACGGTCTTTGGCCAGAAGCTCCGGGCTGACCCTCATATCAAAGCTCAGGCGTACCTTTCCTCCCCTCTCGGCGATATTGCGGTGAAGAGCAGTTACCGTTAGAGGCGAGAGCTTGCCCTGAGCCGTTATTTCCCCTCCCGATTCTGTTACCTCAGCATTCAGCACAAGCTCCTCATCCTCTGCGGAAACGGTTGTGAGCCTCTCCCTGTTTCCTTCCGTAAGAGACATATCCACATTCCCGGGGGCATCAGCGATAGTTACCCTCAGGCGACTCTGGTTGTCTCCTCTCAGACCGCTGCGGCATTCCACCATCACACACACTGTCAAAAGCCCCAAGACAGCGGTCCCCACAAACCGTATTACAACACTAACCTTATTCTTCATAATCATCAGAATACAAATGAGATACCCAAAAGCAGCCCGGCAGGCGCCACCACAAACTTCTCCTTCTTGCCTTCATTATGGCCGCAATGGGGGCAGGAATATCTCGTATAATTTGTCATTCCGATAAAGCCTCCCATACCCATTTCCAGGTTGATTCCCTTGTCCAGCATAAGGGCATAGCCGCCTCCTATTTTCGCCCCATAGGCATAGCCCTCATAGGCCTTATGCGTAAATATTCCTCCCCAGGCATACTTTGCCCAGTTTGCATAACTGTACAGATACCACCCGGAGTTTACGAACCACGGCCAATACCTGGCACCGAAAGACAATTCGATGCGGCGGAAATACTTCTGGTTTTCCCCGCTTCCGAATGTAAATGGATTGAATGCGGCACCTGCCCTGAGACTTGTGTGCCTTGATACAGGCATAGAACCCTGGACATTGATCGTGCCCAGAGCCAGCCAGTCTGCCACATTTGTAGAAATTGAATAATTCTGCCCGCTCAGACGGGTTGAACCAGCCAGCACAACCGCCGCCAATACAACCCAGATGCGGACCTTTTTTGATATGCGCTTCATAATCTGCCGCTAAAAAACAACGGCAAAAGTATCAGCGCATCAAACCGTCACCAAACCAAACGGTAAAATTTACCCGGGCTAATCAAAAGTTTTTATCTTTATCAAAAATGTAAACTTCAATCGCTTGAGTATCAATTTGTTGAAATTTCGCCAAAAACTTCAACGACCTCCATTAATCTCCCTTAACCTCCTCAACTTTATCCTCCAGGACATACCAAAGCCACCCTTTCACATCTGAATACCCCATTTCCTTGAGCAGATTCATATAATTCTGAACCTGCTTTACATTATCACTATGAGTATACCCTGCATTTTCAGTATTCTCTTTAGAGTCTTCTATGAACCTACCGAACTTGTAGTCCACCACCTGCGCCCAATCCATACTTCCATCAGCAGGCAGAAGCAATCTATCCGGTCTGTACATATTCTTTCCGCTGCCGGATAATATGGATGCTTCATTTTCAACCCTCTTTCCTGCATCAAACCATCCGTATGAAGCCTTACTGTTAATCCTGGAACAGACATCAGCAACAAGTTTATTCGCATCATTACCCAGCAAACTTACCGGTCTCCTATTCAGGAACCTGTCCACTGCCGTCCTGACTGCATCTTCCAATCCGTTCTGGCCCTCTCCAACCTCCTCAATAAAGGAATAGAGCTGATGCCAAAGCACACCCTTGCGCATATTATCATCTACATCCTCCTTATATCTAAGATCAGTCTCACGCGGATCATTATCCATAAGGGACAGCAGATTAGTGGCGTCTATTGTCTCCTCTTTATATAGTTTCTCCTCTGAAGAATCTTTATAAGCATCATCTCCAGGATCTCCCACTATGTATTCCGTATAGTTAAACTGGCCTTCATCGGCCTTGAGTTTCACTATTCCATTGAACTCTTTAAAATCCTCAGCTTTAAAATCCTCAGCTTTAAGCTGTCCCGGTTCTACCTTAAACTTGAAATGCTCATCATCCTCAACCTCACTGTATTTCTTGCAGAAAGAAGTCAATGCACCGGATACCCTATCCTCTGAAGTGTACTTTGCATAAATGTACAGTCTTTCCTTTGGTCTTGTAAATGAAACATAAGCCAAATTGATATTATCTACACTTATTTGCATTTGTTCTTCATGAAGATTCTTCTCAAATGCGGTATTTGTTAAGTTTTTATCAGAGTATTCCAACAATAGAGGACCATCATATCCAACCAATGGAGAATCTGAGGTAAACCACTTTGCTTTACCTTTAGGCGGAATCATCACATCTCTAAGATAAGGGATAAAAAGTACCTTGAAACTCAAACCCTTGGCTTTATGCATTGTCATAATCTTCACCGATGCAGCATTTGAAGGTTCCGGAACGAAAAAGTCCTTAGAATTTTCATCCCACCACTGCAAAAACCTTGAAATGTCGTTCCCGTATATAAATGAAAACTCCAAAACCTTGTCATAGAAAGCATTCAGGAATAATGCATCTCCATTCTCCATAGAAGGAAGAATGTCCTTTTGAATTTTCCTGCAGATTTCCAGAAGACTGCGTCCATCCGAAAGATTGTTTAGCAAGTCCAGTTGTTTCAAATCAACCGAAAGAATCCTGGCTTGGGCCTCAAGTCCTTTGGAGGATGGAGACTGGATTTTCCTTAAAGCTTCAATAATAAGAGAAACCTTGTGGCAACTATTCAGAAGAAGACTTTCTCCAGAGACTATGCTAATTCTGCAGTTTACCAGAAATGCTGCAACTTCCTTTGCATCGTCCTTGCTGGAGGTTAGAACAGCAATATCCCCAAGATTATATTTCGGATTCTCCCCTCCTGTCAGACTTTTTATCTTCCTTACAATATCCTGAAGTACAAAATCGTTGACGGAAATAAGATTGCCCCCATTCTCTCTGTCGCAGCAAACAATATCAACTACCCCGCATTGTGCTTCCTTAAACTTATCCCTAATTGTTTGTGGCCAAGCGGAGTAAATGTCTGGAATATTATCGCACAGTCTACTGATTTCATCTTCGTCAGTTATCGTTGAAGTTTCTTTCAATCTAGTTCTTAAATTGTCCTGGAATTTCTTCACCAGATAGCCAACGCCCTTCTTTTCTTTCTTCTGACATTCTATATCCTTCTTTAAATCTTCCTCTTTTTTATACTCAACTGATAAAACATCTCTATCTTCAGAGGAGAAAAGAAGATTGTTAAATTTCACGATATTGGAAAGACTCCTGTAATTGACAGACAGGTATTCCTTACTGAAATTCTTCTTAAAATCCTCCTCCACTTTTGATTTGAAAAGATCCCAGTCTCCTCCATTCCATCTGTAAATACTTTGTTTTACATCACCGACAAGAAGACTGTCATTATCCGATCCTGCACTCAAACT
>JAGCXV010000002.1 GCA_017961175.1 Bacteroidales bacterium | reverse complement strand
GGCGGCAACTATTACGACGACGAAGAGGAGCGCCGAAATTCGGTCACTGTGTTCCCTGGCTGCGACATGCGGAAGACGATAACGTCCAAGCTCCCGCTCGAAAATGGCAAGGTTTACGGTTTCAGGGTAACCATATAGCCTGAAGCCCTTTTGGATTACATTTGCGGCTGATAAAATGCAAATTTTGCGTTTTATCAGCCGCAAAGTGTCATATGCTCTGACAGCAGACAATTTGAATATGCGTGGTGAGGAAGGGTCTTACGTGTGTATGTCAGAACTTTGTGGTATCTTTGTGTCGATAAATTGAAATTCGATGCTCTCAGACATTATTAAGAATATATTAGTTGTTGGAGCCGGCAGTTTCGTGGGTGGATCGTGCCGGTATCTGGTATCTTTGGCGATGAAAAGCGTCAATAAGGGATTTCCATGGGCAACGCTTATTGTGAACCTTGTAGGGTGCTTCCTCATCGGTCTTCTATGGGGTGTATTCAGCAAGAATGGCACTGAGAGTAGTAACTGGGCATTATTTCTTACCGTAGGTCTCTGTGGTGGCTTTACGACATTCTCCACATTCTCAAAGGAAGCTCTGCTGATGCTACAGGGCGGCAATGTCTGGGGCTTTGCCGGGTATTTGGCCATCAGTGTGATTGCGGGTATAGCCCTTGTTGCACTTGGTTATTTCCTAATGCGCTAAATTCAGCTACGGCTCAGAAATAAGGGCGTTTATTTGGTAACAAACCGGATTGTCTAACGAGGTAGTTCAATTGAACATTTGAACGGGGGAGTATCGATATCGTAAATACCATTATTGTCTGATCCTAGCGGATCCCATCGATACACCTTGATTGTATTGTCAGGGAAGGATAAGTACCCGCTGCCGCCAAATCCTGTATTGCGGAAGACAACCATCGTTTTGTTGCCCCAAAGGTGCTGAAAATAGGTTTTGATACCCTTACAGCGTGCCTTCTTCAGTAACTGCATGACGTGTTCATATTGCTCCTTAGACACTTCCTTCGGAATTGAATCTGACGGGAAAGAGACTGTTACAGAATCTGTGAGACTCTCGGCATATTGAATCAATTCGCGCAAGTCATTTTCATGGCGTTGATAATGCTTGAACATGGTTTTATCAGAGGACGAATTCCAAGGAACATACAAACCCATGGTTAAAACAACGGGAATCAACACAAACAAGACAGCCAATCCCTTAACACCTTTCTCTTTCCTGTGGCGAAATAGATAGATTAAAGCAACAATGTCCGCGATTAGCAATGGCAATCCAAGGAATGTAGTTCCCATCCAAGTTATTGTAAATGACAGATTGCTCGGCAGCCACAGGCAAAATGCCAAGGCCAGAGTCAACGACAGTACTATATAGGAAAAAGTCTTCATTTTAGCTTTGAATTTTCATCATGTCAGCCAACTGCAGGAAATAGTCATTGGACCAAATATCCAATTCGCCAGGATTGTTCAGGAAGGGGAGCACGTCCTCTTTGACGCGGGATATATCGGCACTGCCCAAACGGTCCCGCAAGGCGGACTTAAACTCGTCAAGAGTCATTTCCTGACCGTTGAATTGAAGAATCCTCTCATGAAGGTGATTCCAGTCAAGAAGGATACCATTCCGTACATACCATTCAAAATCATACCAGTCTCTACCCTTAATCCGGCTCTTCCATGCCCTGAAAACCAAAGCGTGCATCTTGCCGGCATAAAGATCGGGAAGCGTCACGCAGCGGGTTAAGAAGGATTTAGGCTGCAGCAAGATCTTTTGTTCTGTCGCAAACTTCAGAGGTGGCACCGTATCCACCTCAATTTTCACCTTGATGGATCTCTCTGTCTGGAATGATATGTCATACACGTCAGTGGTATCCTTCAGAAAGGCCGATTCCACCTTGCCAAAGCTTTTCTTATCCTTCTTCTTGATTTCAACTTTGCGGCCTACTAATGCAAACTGATTAATGACAGGCTGAAAGTATTGCTCAAAGTTAAATGATGAATCTTCCTTTAACAGAGTGAAATCCATATCCTCGCTGAAGCGATTCAATCCGTGGAAGATACGCAAACAAGTACCCCCGTAGAAAGCAGCTTTATCGAAAAAACCACCATCGGCAAGCCCTGCAAGAACAATCTGCTGGCTCACTTCATAAATGGCGTTCCTTCGCGCTGTCTCCGTGCTTTGGTCATAGGCCGAAAGCATCTTTTCATATAGTTCGTTCATCGCTCAAGCAGTTTTATGATTGTTTCGATGGATTGTGTCTTTTTGCCGGCATCGGCACATTGATGAAGGATCTCGGCATTGAATTTACAGAATTCATCCATATCAAGTCGCAAATCTTCTTCCAGAAAGGCCTGTGCCTCCTTTTGATAACGCAGATTTACGCCGGATGTATGACAGATTAAATCGCATAACGCCTTCTCCGGGCTTGCGATGATGAAGCTTGTTCCTTCCGCCTCTTCTTGCCGGAGTCCGATAGGGAAGTAGTCTCTGCCAACTCCGATGTAAGAAAATCTGCCGAGTGAATTCTCGAACACTCGTGAATGCTTCAGTGTCATGCTTTGGACCATGTATACCTGCTCGGGGATAAGCCCATACCAGCGAAGAGCAGTATGCATAGACACATATGAAGGGGAGTAAAGGTGATTGGCAACAAGTTCTTTGCTGATACGCTTGCCATTCCAGGCAGGGTTAACAATATATAATCCTCTCTTAAGGCGTAACAGTCTGCCGCTATGCTCCAAAGAGGACACCTTTTGATTTGAACCGGAAACATCAGGATACAATGATGCAATTGTTTCCTTTGTGACCGGGACGTTGCCTAATATGTCTAAAACATCCTTCATGTCGCAAATGTAGTAAAATTATGAATAAAAAATCAAGAATTCTATAATTTTCTATTCAAAAATTTACTGTTCGATATACCCGTAACCGTCCCGATGGCAAATGTGGGCGATTATCGAAATGCGGCAGGCTGGAACAGGATTATTGCAGGTAATCCGTCGGCGTCAGCCCCGTCATCTTCTTGAAAAGGCGGCTGAAATGGTGGGGATACTCACAGCCAAGGAGATGGGCCACTTCGCCAACGGTGAGCCCCTTCATCAGGAGAGATTTAGCCTGGTCTATAACGAAGTTGTGGATATAGCCGATTGCGGTCCCGCCGGTTGCCTGGTGAATCAGGTCGCCAAAGTATCGGGCAGAATAGGCGAGTTCTGAAGCGCAGTAGGAAACAGTAGGGAGGCCCTTTTCGTGCTGAATACCCTT
>JAGCXV010000032.1 GCA_017961175.1 Bacteroidales bacterium | reverse complement strand
GACTTCACGGGAATGAAGAAACATGACGCCCAGATATATATGGAAGTTGAATGTCCTAAAGGCACAACGCATGAATATTTATCTAATGATTATGGTGGAGAGGGACGTTTGCGTTATCCTGTCCAGAAGGTCAAGGATTTCAAGAACAAGAACAAGACAGACAAATTCGTTCTCAACAACAAAATCATCTGGATGTGGAACAGCGATATTCACCCTAAGAAGGGTAGTCACACATACTATGTGCGCCTTGTAGCATATGATGCCCAGACATACAAGGTAGTTGGTCGCTCTAATTACATGACTTTCAAAATGACAGGGAAATAACTTTTCTCTTTCCAGACTTTAAATAACCCCTTCCAGAGACTATTTGGAAGGGGTTTTCTTTTGAAAATTATTATCTTTGGGAGAAATATTGGTTAATTAGTTTCTCTAAGTTCCACATGAAGAAGATAACTAAGAAAATTCTATGGACGGTGGTGTGCCTCATTTCTGCCATCGTCATTGCCGGAGCAGCCTTCTGGCTTATTTCCGGACGTTCCCCTCAAGCAGCGGTTGTAAGTCATATGATCCATCAGTCAACGATGGAGGACTATGAAATGACAAAAGGCGACCAGACCGACAAGAGTACGGTGGAGATACCGGAAAGCGTGGTGTTCCCAGGCCAGGTGAGCCAGTATAGGGTCGGGAGCATGCAGGTATTTCACATGGAGCCTTTGGAAGAAGGCAAGCCGGTTGTCCTTTACATTCACGGCGGTGCATACCTTAACAACTTTGCGGAATTGCACTGGAAAGCGATGGCCGGATGGGCAAAGGAAACGGGTTGCGGAATCGTAACACCAAACTATCCGTTGCTATACTGTTACACGGCCAAGGATGCTCATCCTCTGATGATGGAGCTTTACCGGCAGTTGATCGGGAAGTATCCATCCAACCGGATTATCATAATGGGAGACTCTGCCGGAGGAGGCTTTACGCTTGCTTTGGCACAGGGAATAGTCAGCGATTCTCTCAGCCTTCCGGCCCGGCTGGTACTGATCTCACCATGGGTGGATGTGCTGGGAGGTGATGATTCCCTGCAGGAATATGATACCTTCCTGAACGCTGAGGTATTAAGGAAAGTCGGTGCAGACTGGGCAGGGGAGATAGATCCCCGGGCCCCGATGATATCACCGCTTTACGGCGATATGCAGGGACTGCCTCCTGCAGACCTTTTCACAGGAACCTGGGAAATCTTTTACACAGATATAGTCAAGACCTGTGACAAGATGAAGGCAGCGGGAGTTGACGCACGCCTGCACGTGGCAAAGAAGATGGGTCATGTTTATCCGCTCTGGCCATGCCCGGAAGGCAAAAAGGCCCGCAAGGAAATCGCGGAGATTATCAAATCTGTACAATAGGGCAGAAAGCTACTTTCAAGAACTGCCGTCTTGAACTTAATGTGAAGGACAAAAACGGAAGGAATACAATGGTATGCCATTTCTCAGCCGATTTTACGGGAATGAAGAAGCATGATGTCCAGATTTATATGGAAATTGAAAGTCCCAAAGGCACTCTACACGAGTATCTGGATGATGATGAAGGAGGTGAGGGACGTATGCGTTTACCTGTCCAGAAGGTAAAGAACTTCAAAAACAAGAACAAGACAGACAAATTTGTGCTCAATAACAAAATCATCTGGATGTATAGCTCTGATCTTCACCCTAAGAAGGGCAAGCACACTTATTATGTACGTCTTGTAGCTTACGATGCCCAGACCTATGATGAAATAGGGCACTCTAGCTACATGTCATACACGATGACAGGTAAATAGCATTTTTCCGTTTATTGATATTCCAGCCCTTTGACCGCTATCCCGATGTTGATTGGGATATGCTGCATTTTGCCTAGGGCGTTTTCTCTGAGATAGCTGCTTTTCAGGTAAATGGCAGTTGTCATTTTCATTTCATTGATAAGACGGTCCTTTTCAGGTTTGGCCAAGTAGGATTCAAGAGCCTCTTTATTGCAGCCTACAATCTGGAAAGCGATGAAGTATTTCCCAGGTTCCAGCATGACGGTTTCTGAGGGGTGAACTACAAGTTTCTGAGGCGTTTTTGAGACCGGAACGTTGAAATAGATTGGCTTGTTGAGCACGTTGACAAAAGATTCATTTTTGTCTTCGATGCGGTATATGTTGATGGAGGCGACGCAGTCGGGTATAGAGTTATCTCTGACAGTAAACTCGATATCCTTTATCTTGAATTTCTTTTTTGTCCTGGCGACAGAACCTAGCTCACCACCCTTGAATTCTCTGGTAGACAGAACGATGCTGATTGAACCTTTGTTCCCCAGAATGTTTTTTCCTGGGCGGACAAGGTATTTTTCTTTCGTTTCTCCCGCGATCAGCACTACTGGAGGAAGCTCCAGCTCATGAAGGACTATGACCAGGTCATCGGCATCTCCGGTAACCGGAACGCGTGCTGCCTGATAGGAAACGTGATGGAATTCCAGAGTATCGCCTGGAACTGTGATCTTGAATTGTCCGTCAACAGTGGAGACTATGCCGATGTTGAGTTTGGGGATTCCGACTTGCACGTATTCGACGGCCTCGCCCTTATCATTGATGATTCTGCCTTGGATATTGAAATTTTTCTGGGCCAGAGCGCAGACAGGCAGAACAAGTAATGCAAGAATCAGTTTTATTCGCATTGGTGCGGTTTTAATTATTATTACCTTTGTTCAACTCAAGAATGATGCCATTGGCAAAACGTCTGTTTAGATGCGTGACTTTATCAGATATTTGAAAGCTCCTGTCGAGAATTTTAAGCTGCCGGCAAGGAAAATATGGTCTGTCATATTGTTATTTTTCTTGTTGTACATACTTTCAATTGTTGTCTCAATCTTAGGCTATTATTTGACTGGAGATGATATTCCTGAATCAAAAACCAGGAAAATGCCTGCATTTCTGCCGCTGTGGTTTGCTCTTATTGTGCCCCCTTTGATTGAAGAACTGTCCTTTAGACTATGGCTGAAAAGAAACACGGTGACCATCTTCATATCATCAGTCTGCTTTATCTGGTGTATAGTGTCGATGCTGATGGTTAATGTTATCTATTCTACTGACAGGCTTGTTCTTAGGTGCCTTATCGCATTGGCCTGCGGATCTGTTTTTACGTTACTGCTAAAGAAGCAGATAACAAGTGCCAGGTTCCCGGTTATGTTCTATTTGTCAGCGATTGTCTTTGGGCTGATACATCTGGTTAATTACCAGGGGGCTTATAGCTTGACGGCAACTATAGTTCTTGTTGTGACATTATTGATAAACCATTCGCTATCCGGATTGTTTTACGGTTATGTCCGGATTGGTTTTGGCTTTTTTGCCTCGGTTTTGTTTCATATCGCCAATAATTTTCTGCCTGTTTTATATATGTATCTAAAAAGCAGTTAGTCTCTACACAGATATAGCCAGTCTTTCTTGCCGGAAAAGAAATCCCCGAGACGTTTGCCTCGGGGATCTGTTTTTTTCTTATTTAAGTTTTGTCTGTGTCTTTTCCTGATTCTAGAGCTTGTCGAAATCTACATCGGTGAAGTCGCTCTTTCTTGGAGCCTCTTCAGAAGATTCAGTGTAAACTCTTTCCTGAACAGGGCACTTCTCCTTGATGAACTGAACCACTTCCTGCAGGCCTGCGGCAAACTTCTCGAAATCTTCCTTGTAGAGGAAAATCTTGTGCTTGTCGTAAGAGAAACGTCCGTCTTTTTCCACCTTGCGCTTGCTTTCAGTAATCGTCAGGTAGTAATCGTTGTTCTTTGTGGCCTTAACGTCGAAGAAATAAGTTCTCTTGCCCGCTCTTACCGGCCTTGAATAAATGTCATCCCCGCTT
>JAGCXV010000031.1 GCA_017961175.1 Bacteroidales bacterium | reverse complement strand
TATCTGCTCTCCGACAACATCAAGAGAGAAGACATGAACTTCTCCGTAAAGCAGGAAGATGACAAGTACTTTATCAGCATCCCGTTTTCTTCTCTTGCCATAGAGAATTTAACTTCAAAGAAAAAGGAAGAGAAGAAAGGCTTCTCCCTTCCTGGCGGTTTCGTTAAAGGAAATAATGTGCTCAATCTTCTCAACGGTCTGGCTGTAGGTTATCAGGACTCCATTGATTTTAGGACTCTTCCTATCCCGTTCGCCTGCATAGCCACCGACCTAGCTACTGGAGACGAGGTTGTGCTTGACCACGGATATCTCCCTTTGAGCATGAGAGCCAGTATGGCTATACCGGGCTTCTTCGCTCCGGTGACCATAGACGGCAAAGTGCTCGTGGACGGCGGCGTGGTCAACAACTTCCCTGTGGATGTAGCAAAGCAGATGGGAGCCAATATAGTCATTGGAGTGGATGTTCAGTCCGACCTTGCATCGGCAGAGGACCTGAAGAGCATAGACGCTGTTCTGATGCAGCTGATCGGTCTAATGGGAAATGACAGGTTTATGGAAAACCAGAAGAATACAGACATATATATCCGTCCGGACGTGTCCAAATACGGAACCTTGAGTTTTACAAAAGAAGCTGTAGACTCCCTGATGTATAACGGTTACAAAGCTGCTGACGAAAGGGACGAGATGCTTCGTGCACTGGCCAACCTGATTGGAGAAAACCGCAGCCAGACAGGAGCGAACAAAGCCGTTGAAATCAACAAGACAAGACTGAAGTTAGGAACTATAACCCTTGACGGTGTGGACGACTGGGATCGTAAATGGCTCCTAAAACTGGCTGGTTTGCAAGAGCATACAGTGGTGAGTGGAGTACAGATAAACAACGCCCTTTCTCTTTTCACAGGCACGCAAGCCTTTTCTCAGATTACTTATACACTTACGAAGAACCAGGATTCAGAAGCAGGCTCCGGTGTTCCTGAGTATAACCTCAGGTTCAAGTTCCTCAAGGGTGCTTCCAATATAGTTAGCATAGGAGCAAGGTACGATACAGAAGAGGCAGCGGCAATGCTTGTCAGGCTTGGTATTAACCAGTCCGCCCTTCACGGCTCCAAAGGCGACCTTACGGCCCGCCTGAGCTTGAACCCGTATTTGAAATTAGGTTACGATTACGTGTTCCGCACTTTCCCTCGTTTGGAAGTAGAATATACCATTGCCAAGAAAGACGTGAACATCTATTCTGACAAAACAGCCAGGAACAACATAGCATTTGTCTATCAGGGCCTGGAGGCGGCTTTCGCCAACATCAAGTATTTCAGGAATTTTAACACGAGAATTGGAACCCGTATGGAAAACTTCAAGTTCTCCAAGTTCATGACTGAACGCGATGTTGAGGAGAGAATCAGGGCCAAGACCTATTTCTCAATATTCGGCCGTGCGATAATGGATACCAGGGACAGCAGGTACTTCCCTGAAAGCGGCCATTATTTGCAGATAGACGCCTCTGCCTATCTGTTGGGAATTCATCACGATTTCAAGCCTTTCACTTCTTTCAGGTTAGACTTCTCTACCATAATCCCGCTGCGGAACGGCTTTGCCGTACAGCCTCACGTCTATGGGAGAATCAATATCCGCAACCGTATGGAGATTCCTTTCTATAACTTCATTGGAGGCTCTGAACCAAGCCGCTACTTCGAGCATCAGATTCCTTTCATCGGAATCAACTATGCCAACGCCTTTGACAATTCGGTTTCCGTATTCAGGGCAGATGTCCGCAAGAAAGTCGGCAAAAAGCACTACTTCTATGCAATAGTAAATTATCTGCGCACGGGCAAGAGTGCGGACAAGATGCTCAGCTTCGACCGCAAAGGCTACTGGGGTATAGGCTCTCAGTATTCTATGCAGACCAAGCTTGGTCCTCTGTCATTCAACCTCCACTGGAGCGATATCAACAAGAAGAAGATAGGGGCATATCTGTCCTTCGGATATTTCTTCTAGGATATGGATTCCCGGCAGGCCAAGGCACGTTTGATGGCGGAGTGTTCCAGAAGAGAAATCTCTTCCGGACAGGCACGCAAGTGGCTGGTCAAACGCGAGATTCCCGAAACTGAAATAAAGCATATCATAGACAGTCTCATAAAAGACAAATACATAGACAACGTCCGCTTTGCCAAAGCTTTTACCCGCGACAAGCTCCGCTTTTCCAAGTGGGGTCCTGAAAAGATCCTCAGGGGCCTCAGCGATGCCGGTGTAGACAAATCCGTCGCCGAGGAAGCTGTAAAAGAGCAGGAAGACCTTGCCCTCCAAGTCCTTGCAGACCTTCTTTCCAAAAAGCGCCAGGACCTGGAAAGAAAAAAGGACAAGAAGAATGAAGAATATCTCTCAAAAATCGAATCTCTGGCAAGTCAGCTGAAAGAGCTTGACAAGCAGGAGTATTCTTCTCAAGTCAGCAAGAAGACGGCTTCTGTCAGATGCAAGATTTTTGCCCTGCAGACCAAGCATAAGATAGAAGTTCAATCAGCCAATGCCCCCTTGTATAGATATGCTCGCCAGAAAGGTTTCCCATACCCTTTAATCAAGAGAGTGGTGCAAGGCTAAAACATTATCTTTGAAAATAATAATTATCGCGATGAAGAAAAATATCTGTGCAATTGGTTTAGTTGTCCTTATGATGGGCTTTTGCCGTTATGCTTACTGTCAGACAGCAACAAACTCCGCTCAGGATCCAAACCGTCCGGCAGAAATGTTGAAAGGATTAAGGGATGGTGCATTGTATTATAATATTTATCCTGTACCTCAAAAGATGGTGAGCATCCAGGATACACCTTGCGCTTTCCTGAAGAATGAAAAAAGGAAGGTGAATATTGTCGCGGAACCCGGTATAGATGAGGTTACTGTAGCAAGAGCCGGGCAGATATTGTCTGACCGCGGATATGAATATGAGTTCTCGGACAGTTACAAGAGGGAAGGTATCAATATACTTCTGGGGATTTCGGGATCAGGTGGATATGTGGATAAGACAGCCGATGAATGGAAACTGGACAAGTTTTATGCTGATTTGGCAAAGCGCGATAAACTGAGAATGTACGACAGCCATTTGTTTTGCCTTACAAACAGCGCTTGGGTAGACAAGGCTGCTGGCCATAAGGAGAAAGATGGCTTTGGTAAGGCAAATGCCCAAGTGCTTATTCTCGGAGCCAATACAGATGCCGTATTCTATGGCCTAGCCACGATGGAGCAGGTTATGGATCACAATTTCCATCCCGGTGTCATAATCTACGACTGGGCAGACGTGAAGCATCGCGGAGTAATAGAGGGATACTATGGAGTGCCTTATTCTGCGGCAGTTACAAAGGATCTGTTCAAGTTCATGGCAAGATACAAGCTGAACACCTATATGTACGGGGCAAAGAGCGATCCTTACCATTCAAGATACTGGGGAGAGCCGTATCCCAAGACAATAACTACGGAACAAGAGAAGGTAGGCTATCTGACTCAGGACATGATGAAGGAGATTGCAGAAACTGCAAGGCAGTGCAAGGTGGATTTCATCTGGGCAATCCATCCGGGCAAGGCCTTTGCGGAAGGCAAGGACAAGGATATCATCCCTCACATAATGAAAAAGTTCGAGAGCATGTACTCTCTGGGAATAAGACAGTTCGGAGTGTTTGTGGATGATGTGGGAGTGTCCTCGGACCCTAAGATCCTCACCCAGTGTGCAGACAATCTGACTCTGCTTCAGCAGACTATGGACAAGCGCTGGAACAAGCCTGGAACCGCTCCGGCAGATACGGTAAAGCCGCTGCATTATGTGCCGCAGCTCTATGCCTATTCCTGGGTGGACGAGGACCAGGCAAAGGCCTTCTTCCAGAGCCTGACTCCGGTGCCCCAGAAGGTGAACATTTACATCACGGGAGCAAACGTGTGGTCAGTTCCAAACAACTATGACCTTGCAAAAGTCAAGTCCTGGCTGGGAAGAAGCACCAGCTGGTGGTGGAACTACCTGTGCAACGATGCGGACATGACCAAACTTTTCATCGCCGATGCATATACAAACTTCAGAGACGAGACCCATATCTACAGCACCTCAACTCTGGAGCAATATCTTACCGGAGCAAACACGCTGATAGTAAACCCTATGCAGCAGGGAGAACTATCTAAGATAGGACTTTTCAGTACAGCTGACTATTCCTGGAACACCGCCGCCTTCAACAGCATCCGCAGCTGGGAGGCCGCCCTTCCTGCGGTAGTGGGAACGGAAAGGTCGGAAGATCTGAAGAAGATCATTCCGGCTCTCAGATACTATGACTTTGACCAGTTCGAATACCTTGTATCGCGATACAAGCAGTCAGTTGAGAAGGGGAAGCCCGCTCCTGGCGCCTTGCTCGGCGAACTGAAAAAGCTGAATGCTTCCTGCCAGGTGATAAAGAAGATGAAAGATTCTGAAAACGAAAGTGATAGGCTGTTTTATAACGATATACGCCCGTGGCTCCTGAAGCTGGAGGCGATGACTGAAGAGGCCGCCGGACTGCTGGAAGGCAAGAATCCCGTTCAGAGAGATTATGTCAACGACCCTGACTTCCGCTTTGAGATTCTGGGCGGAATGGGCGAGCATATAAAAATGGCGGAACGCACCGCAGAGCCTTCCGCCAAATGTCTTATGCCTTTCATCCAGTGGCTGAGGGAACAGGCTTCGAAATAATCAGTTGACGTTGAAAGTGTGGCCGTCCCACACGAAGACAAGCTCGTTGTATTTTTCCTTGTTTTTCTTCTCCCAGTAGCCCATGGTGATGTTCTCGTCCTCGGGACCGGTCGGAATCCTGAACACAAACAAGGCGAGGTTCCTTCTCATGGACATTACCTTGTTGGTTATGACTTCGTTCAACCTTTTGCACGGCACCACCAGATTCAGCCTTGCATCATATGTGAAGAACTGAAGGGATCTTTTGTTGTGCCCTCTTTCTCCCGATTCCGTAAGGTTAACCCCCAGGATCTTCTCTCCGTCCTTGTCTGTCCACATATAGAATTTCAACGAGTTCTCGTACTGAGCCTGGGCATAAACTGCAGCGTAGTTATTCTCCGCATCTTTCTCTACCGTAAACAGAGAGTCAGTGACCTTGCCAAGGAATATCCTGGCCTTGTCCAAATCTGTAGTCTTGCAGTACAGGTTCGCAAGATACACTACGTCTATCTTCACCTCCTGAACCGCTTTGGTCTCCTTGCTGTCATTAACCTTTATAGACGGATCTGCCGGATTTCCAGAGTTATTATTCTTGCAGGACCATAAAGAAAAAACGGCCGCCAGGGCAGCCACCATCCATAATGCTTTTACTGATCTCATCGCGATTCTCATTACATCAAACAAAAATAAAAAATAAATCCCACGATTCCAACAATTGGATGATTATAGCAGTAAATCTTTGATTTACCGCTATTATTTTTCTTAACTTTGAGAAAATGGCTAATTGCGGAAATAATCAAAAAACAAATATCATGAAAACAGAAAAAGAAACCTATGAATCTCCTCTCACCAGATTATTTGTTGTGGAGATACAATCTTTAATCTGCCAGTCCATGACAGAGACAGTAGACGATGACCCAGAAGATATCGATTGGGATGAATAATAATCACCAGAAAAAATCAACAGTCATGAAAAAATATATCATTTTATTAGCGATTGCTGCCTTCTCCTTTGCTTCTTGCAGCAAGGAAGACCAAACTCCTCTGGAGGAAGAAATAGCGATAAAAAATACGGTGAATGCTCCTGCCGTCATCCACGCCAGGACGGAAGCCAATACCCAGACCGGCACCAAAACCATGTGGAATGAGAACCTGAAAGTGCTCTGGAATGCGAATGACAGCATAGCGGTTTTCAACGGGAACAATCAAACTATTATATATCGTTTCAAGGGTGCAGACGGTGCCGCGGAAGGTGATTTTGAAATAGTCGGCGGAGGCGGTACTGCCTCACAGTTCAATTATGCCTATGCGGTTTATCCGTATTCTTCAAGTGTGAATATTGACCCAGACAGTTTAAAGATAACCATGGTTCTTCCGGCAACCCAAGCATACCAGGCGAATTCATTCGGTCGCCGAGCCAATACCATGGTGGCAGCAAGGGGACCGATTACTCCAGAAGACATGAATTTTGAATTCAAGAATGTCTGCGGATATCTTAGACTCAAACTCTATGGTGATGACGTTAAAGTAAGCAGCATCACCCTTCAGGGCATATTGAATGAGAAGATAGCCGGCAATGCTACCATTAAACAGGCAGTTGGCGGTCTTCCTTCAGTTACCATGGGCAGTGATGCAGGTTCCATGATAAAGATTACCTGCCCAACTCCGGTTACTTTGGGATCAACCGCTGAAACTGCCACCGAATTCAACTTTGTGATTCCTCCTGTATCTTTTTCTCGCGGTTTCAAGATTTTCATAGAGGGAATTTCGGGTGAAAGCAATGGCCAGGCTGTAAAGTCTACGTCGAGCACCGTTACCATTTCACGTAATGTCAGGCGTAACATGGCTGCGTTGAAAATAGCTCTGGAGCCAGTCCAGTTTATTAATTTTGATGATGCAAACTTCAAGGCGTTTTGTGTTGCTCATTACGACCAGGACGGAGATGGGGAAATCAGCTTTGCCGAGGCCAAGATCCCTACTGTTATGGACATAAGTGAAAAGGAGATATCCTCTATTGCGGGTATAGAGTATTTCATCAATCTGACAGAGCTTAACTGTAACAAAAATAATTTGACATCAGTTGATCTGAGTGCCAATACCAAGCTGAAATATCTTAGTTTGGATGAGAATCAGCTGGCCTCCATCGATGTGAGCCACAATACCTTGCTCCTGGGATTGAATGTCAGCAATAACGAACTGTCTTCTCTCGATATTTCATCAAATCCTTATTTGCAGTATGTAAATGCCTGGGAGAATAAGATAACTACCTTTACTTCACACGCAAGGAATACAGAATTGACAAGTCTTAGACTAGAAGATAACCTTCTCAATTCTTTGGATGTATCTAATCTGATAAATTTGGAGGATTTATATTGCTCAAATAATAGTCTCTCCTCGTTGAATCTTTTAAGCAACACAAAGTTGAATTATTTGGAATGTGCAAGCAATAACCTGGCAAGCCTGGATCTCCATCAAAATACAAAGTTGACGGATCTTCGTTGCAATGATAACGGACTCAGCACACTGAATTTGAGCAGCAACCCTAAAATCTCCATTCTCAACTGCAGTAACAATAACCTCACTTCTCTTGATTTGAGTACTCACACCGACCTCTTTTATGTTGATATTCACGGCAATGATATTGCCTCCTTGAATGTAGGCAATAGTGCGGGATTGGCTGTTCTTGTCGCCTGGCCTCAGAAGAACGGATACACTTTTGCCAAATTGACAAAGGATAAAGATGCAAATATCCTTTACCAGCGTGTTGAAGGAGAATCGTATATAAAAATCGATGATCCTAGGGTATCTCCATATAACACAACCATCATTGAAGCAGACAACACACCTATTGTATTTGATGATGACAATTTCGAGGCATTTTGCGTTGCGAATTACGATTTAGACAATGACGGCAAAGTAAGCTATTATGAGGCCTCCCTTCCAACAGCAATGGTCGTAAGGAATTTACACATAGCTTCTATGACGGGCATTGAGCATTTTGTCAATCTTACAGAATTGGATTGCTCTTGGAATAGCTTGACATCAATAGATTTGAGCCAGAACACCAAGCTTACTGAAGTTCTTGTACAGCATAACAATTTGGCTTCTCTTAACCTGACCGCCAACAAAGCTCTTGTTCATGTGGCCTGCGGCTACAATACAAGCATGACGGAGTTTGAATGCGCTAATTGCCAGTCTTTAACCGATGTGTCTATATATGGCAACACAGGTTTGAAATCTTTGGATTTGAGAGGAACGGGTCATCTTTCAAGCACAAGCCTCACTGGTCTTGAGACTTGTACGGCACTGGAAACTCTGGAATTGGCTTCCAACAAGTTTACAACTTTGGATGTTTCCGCACTGACTTCTTTGAAGAAGTTATACGTTGCCTATAATCAGATGACTTCTTTGACTGTAACCGGATGTACTGCTCTGGAGGAACTGAGCTGCCGCCATAATAGCCTGCAAACTCTGGATGTGTCCGAGAACGAAGCTCTTAAGGTTTTGTACTGCGAAAACAACAGTTTGAACAGTTTGGATGTTAGAAGTAACCTGAAATTGGAAGAATTGAGAGCCCAGGAAAACCAGTTAACATCTATTCGTTTCACAACTAGCTCAGAGGTCAGAGTTTCTTTGAAGACACTTTGGGTTCATAAGAATAATCTGACCAATATAGACTTATCTAAACTCCTTAAGCTTGAGACACTTTATTGCCACGATAACGATAATCAGTTGACTGATTTAAGCGTAACTGCTAACACTAAATTGACAAAACTGGCAGCATGGTCAACTGGAGCGACAGGTTCAATCAGAAGATTGACAAAAGCTTCTGGCCAGACTATCACATATCTTGCATCTGACCACTCTACGGTTATTGATCCTACACAGTCACCGTGGAATACTGAAGTTATTATTCAATGATTGTGAAAACTTTCAGGAAAATATTCATCGGAGCGCTGGCGGTGCTATTCGGTTCCTGGGTTAATATGCAGGCGCAGGATGTGCCTGCAGAAGAGGGGAGTACGGTTGCGCGGGTTGTAAAGCACAAATCTCCAAAAACGGTGAAGCAGCAGAGGGCAGAGGCTTTTATAGCCCAGAACCAGGAGTCTGTCGAGCTGGGGATTGGCGTAAAGTTAAGCTATGTGCTGAGTGCGGATTGTTCGAAGAAAGGCTTTACGGTAAAGGCTTCCAATGTGTTTGTAAATGTTCCGGATTCTCCTCCGATTCCTTTATGGAAAGTGAAGGACTATACGGCGGAGAAGACGGCAGCCATTAATGGACTTGAACAACAGTTTGCGGACCTTAAGACTCCACGCCCGGGAGAGAGTTCAGACAGTTACGAGATGAGGCTAGAGGAGCTTAAGGAACTCAGGTTCAAGATTAAATTTCTAAGCGAGCTGCGTAACGATGCAATGAAGGCTGAGCCGGAGATGATGGATATTATTGACCGCTTTGTCCGGTATATTATTAGTGGCGGGCAATAGCCTGAAAGTCAGGCGTGTAAATATATAGTCCTGCGGTGTTTTCTCCGCAGGACTATATGTTTTAATGGGTGAGATTCAGCGATTTGATCGCCACCTATTTGAACTTGGCGAAGAAGTCGTTGCCCTTGTCATCCACGAGGATGAAGGCAGGGAAATCTTCCACTTCTATCTTCCAGATGGCCTCCATTCCGAGTTCCGGATACTCGAGGCATTCCACGCTCTTGATGTTGTTCTGGGCGAGGATTGCCGCAGGACCTCCGATGCTGCCCAGGTAGAAGCCGCCGTGTTTCTTGCAGGCATCTGTTACCTGCTGGCTGCGGTTACCCTTGGCGAGCATAATCATACTTGCACCGTGGCTCTGGAACAGGTCAACGTAAGGGTCCATACGGGCTGCGGTCGTAGGGCCGAAGGAGCCTGAAGGCATTCCCTTAGGAGTCTTGGCCGGGCCGGCGTAGAATACAGGATGATCCTTGAAGTACTGTGGAAGGCCTTCTCCGCTGTCCAGTCTTTCCTTGAGTTTGGCGTGGGCTATGTCTCTTGCCACAACGATGGTTCCATTGAGGCTAAGCCTTGTGGAGACAGGATATTTGGTCAGTATCTTGAGGATGTCAGGAATAGGCTGGTTGAGGTCTATCTTCACTGCGTTGCCTTCTCCGGCCTGGCGGAGTTCTTCCGGAATCAGGCGTCCAGGATTGTCGTCAAGCTTTTCAATCCAGATACCGTCTTTATTGATCTTTGCCTTGATGTTGCGGTCTGCGGAGCAGCTTACGCCCAGTCCGATAGGGCAGCTTGCGCCGTGGCGAGGCAGGCGGATGATTCTTACATCGTGAGCCATATACTTGCCGCCGAACTGGGCGCCAAGCCCGATCTTGTATGCTTCTTCCAGAACCTGCTTTTCAAGTTCTATGTCTCTGAAAGCCCTGCCGCTCTCATTGCCGGTGGTAGGGAGGTTGTCGTAGAACTTGGCTGAGGCTAGCTTTACGGTAAGAAGGTTCTTCTCTGCTGAGGTGCCGCCGATTACGAATGCGATGTGGTATGGAGGGCAGGCTGCGGTTCCAAGACTCTTTATCTTCTCGATCAGGAAAGGAACCAGGGTGTCAGGATTGAGGACAGCCTTTGTCATCTGGTAGAGGTAGCTCTTGTTGGCACTTCCGCCGCCCTTTACTACACACAGGAAGCGGTATTCCATTCCCTCGGAAGCCTCAATGTCTATCTGGGCAGGGAGGTTGCACTTGGTGTTGACTTCCTTGTACATTGTAAGCGGAGCGTTCTGACTGTAGCGCAGGTTCTCCTCGGTGTAAGTCTTGTAAACTCCGTCTGAAAGGGCTTCTGCATCGTCGAAACCTGTCCACACTTGCTGGCCTTTCTCGCCGTGGATGATGGCGGTTCCGGTATCCTGGCAGAAAGGAAGTTTGCCCTTTGCCGCAACCTCGGCGTTGCGAAGGAACTGCAGGGCTACATACTTGTCGTTGTCGGAAGCTTCAGGATCGTTGAGGATCTTTGCTACCTGGTTGTTATGCTCAGGGCGGAGCAGGAAGTTCACATCGCGGAAAGCCTGGTTTGCAAGCATCCTGAGGCCTTCTGCATCCACCTTGAGGATAGGATGACCTTCAAATTCTCCCACGCTTACGTGGTCTTTTGTCAGGAGATAGTATTCAGTGGTGTCCTCACCAACCTGAAACATAGGTTCATATTTGTATGCCATAATCTGTAGTTATTTATATGCGTGAATTTAATTGTCTTCTCATTCAGAGACTTTTGTAAAAATCATTTCTGTGGGTAAAGATGTACCTTTTGGGAACACTTCATCCGGAAATGCCCAAAACTCTCGATTATCTGGTTGTAATGATATTTTAATTCTGTAAGGGGACGTGCTAATCAATACGAGACCAGTGCTATTAGAAGGTTCATGAATAGATTTGAATTCGCCAGCTTGATTCTGTTTCTGGTAGTCTTTAAAACGAACGGCTATATTATTATCTGGATATAAAAAGATGTAGATAGGGTATTGATCAACTTCCAGATTCAAATTCACAAAGGATTTATTGTTGACTAAGATGAAGCCGTTCTTTTTTAGCAAGTATCCCCCAACAAAACATTCAATAGTATTTCCGTAATAGAGAAAGTTTTGATTCTTTAATGAAATCTCAATGATTGTATCATTAGAAGAATATCTCCATTCTCCAGCCAGGTACTCAAGGGATTGTCCGAAAGAATCTAATGACAACAAAAGAATAGTTGTTAAAATCAATACTTTTTTCATATTCCTAAATAGTTATGCAATTTGAGAACGAGATGGTATCTCTTCCATTAATCGTTGATAATTCAACTTTTCTCCAATGGTCCTCGGCAATGTTGATTTTAAAGAAAATATTAATACCTGGAATAGTTTGCAAATAGTATAGCATTGCATTGTTTATATAATTAATATCATGCATTGAAGCATTGTTTCCAGAAAGAAGATTGATACTATTATATGTTAAATCTTCAAAATTTTCTTTGCTGAAATAACTGTTCCCAAAACTGACAAAAGAGTCAAGATCACATATTTCTACGCTCATGTCAGCCTCATCTGTGGTTACTACGAATTTTCCTCCTTCAACAAATTTATTGTATTTGCATAGTTTCCATAAGGCTATGAAATCACCCGGACTAATAATTGGTATTTCACCTTCAGTATGTGTATGGGTTATCTCAATAAATCTGAAATTGTAATCAGAAGCGTTGAAAGATATGCCTTTTTCCTCACCTTCTCTATAGAATATAAAGTCGTTCTCAGTTACCAGTTCGCAATGCTCAACAGAGGAATACAGATTTCGTATAAATGAAGATAGACTGTCCAATCTTATATTTGCAATATAATTCCTAAAAATCAAATCGCAAGGTGAGTTTCTTACATTGAAGTTAGCCCTTAAACATCTGTCTGATGTTATGTTAAAATGGTATGCTGCAGTAATAGCCTCTAATATTCCGTCAGAGCTCCATCCCCCAAAGGAGTATCCGTATGCAGGCATAGCTGATATAGATACGTTTGTATTAGCAGGATAAACTCCATCTCCTGTTACACTGCCCCAATTATCATTGTTTATGCTAAGAGCTAAAGTAAAAAGAGTGGAGTCTGATTTATTCTCAGGCTCGTTACCGTCATCGCTATCTCCTCCATTATTGGACTGGCATTCTCCGTTACAGAATAATTCATGACAATAAGGACATCTGAACAAATCACAGATGCACGGGTCGTTGTTGCAGATAGGGCAATAATCGTTGTGTTCTAAACAAATACAAGGATATGCTCCACAACTTTCACAGCACCGGCAGACATAATAACCGCAGAAAGGGCAAGGTTCTTCAGAAACAATAATTTCGTCTAATAATCCCATCCCGCATAAATTACAATAACCGTCTATAAATACTCCTCCACAAATGCAATTATTGTCTTCCCCAGAAGTTAAACCGCCATCTCCACCTTTACTCAAGACTTTAGACGGAACCATTATTGAAAACCCACAGTATTTTATATCATTACCGGAGGAGTCTGTTCTGAAACCTCCACCTTCCATCCGCACAGGTTTTCTTTTTCCATTGTTGTATTTGTAAGCAGCCAAATATTTACCATCTGCTGTTGAAAAGTACTTGTAGCCATTAAGGCCAGCAAGTCCGACATCTGTCATGACAAATATACGTGTATAATCGGCCTGCTTATGTTTTTGTACAACTATATACGAAGCGATATTTGTCTTATGGATATTATAGTGAAAATGTCCAATTCCAGCGTATGAAGAAACTTGTATTTTCAGTTGCGTTTTTATAGGTACCTGAAAAATGAAACAACTACTTGACTCTGTGGCTGTACTGTTCTTCCAGTCTATGGTTAGATAATCAGTCAAAGAGGATTTGGTTTTTGCTAATTTGCTGAATCTTGTCAGTTTTAACGCTTTAACTTTTTGTTCTAAGATTACTCTTGCAGCCTCGGAAGTAAGTTGTTTGCTTCCGGCAATATTGTAAGACACCCGATCCTCTCTTGTGCAGGATATTATAGTAATCACAATTATTATGACAGAAAGAAATCGTTTCATTCTTAACAGGTATATTTTTATTCAAGGTCCTCGGCGATGTCCTTGTCTCCTCTTTTCTTGCCCATCAGGAAGGCCTTCATGAACTCGTTGAGGTCTCCGTCAAGGACGGCCTGCGTGTCTGCGGTTTCCACTCCTGTGCGGAGGTCTTTGACCATCTTGTAAGGGTGGAGGACATAGGAGCGGATCTGGCTGCCCCATTCGATTCTTTTCTTCTGACCTTCCAGCTCTGCCTGCTTGGCGCGTTTTTTCTGGAGTTCCAGCTCGTAGAGGTGAGACTTGAGAATGCGCAAGGCGTTCTGGCGGTTGTCCAGCTGGCTTCGGGTCTCTGTGTTCTCAACCACGATTCCTGTCGGGAGATGCCTTACCCTAACTCCGGTCTCCACCTTGTTAACGTTCTGGCCTCCGGCACCGGATGAACGGAAGGTGTCCCACTCCAGGTCGGACGGGTTGATGACTATTTCAATACTTTCATCCACAAGCGGATATACGAATACGGAAGAGAATGTTGTCTGGCGTTTACCCTGGGCGTTGTAGGGGGAGATTCTCACTAGACGGTGCACTCCGTTTTCTGCCTTCAGGTAGCCGTAGGCATAGTCTCCTTCGATTTGAAGGGTTGCGGATTTGATGCCGGCCTCGTCTCCCTCAAGAAGATCGGTGACGGTAACCTTGTAGCCGTTCCTCTCTCCCCATCGGGAGTACATTCTCATAAGCATCTCGCTCCAGTCATTGGCTTCTGTTCCTCCGGCTCCGGAATTGATCTTAACCAGGGCTCCGAGGTTGTCTCCCTCCGCGGAGAGCATGCTCTTGAACTCGACATCTTCCAGATGGGTTTCAAGAGCTTTTTCGGCCTCGTCGATTTCTTCCTGGGAAGCTTCCATTTCCTTGAGCACATCGAGGTCTTCTCCCTCGCTTTTCAGGGAGTCCAGTTCCTTTACCCAGTATTTTACTGCGGAGAGTTTCTTTACGAATGCCTCTGCCGCCTTTGGATCGTCCCAAAAGCCAGCAGATGTTGTAACTTTTTCTTTTTCAGCTATTTCTTTGACCTTGCCATCGTAGTCAAAGAGACCTCCTTAACGCAGCCAGGCGTTCCTTAAAGTTCTCCATAAGATATGCTATGCCTAAAAATTCAAAACAGAATGCTTACCTTTACACCCCCAAAGTTAGCAAATTCTAAGATGAAAGTATTGTTTTTCTCCGCGATTGTCCTTTTGTCAACCGCCTGCCGTGGAGGCCAGGCTCCCCAGCCTCAGGACGGAGGAGAGGATACGCTCCAAAAACCAGTTCCGCTGGAGCAGCTGTTTCTGCCGGATACCATGTACGCATCTGCCCAGAAAGTCCATTTTGCAGTGGAGCAGGAAGATAGCCTGGACCATTATCTTGCGGACGTGGATGACCGCTATGAGGCAGACTGGTCCTCATTTACTTTCAGAAGGAATATGCTCCGCGATGCATCCTTCGGGGGGACTCTGGAAAAGAGGCCGGATACCGTGGAGATAGCCTGGCAGTTCAACACTCCGGAAGATAATTTCAGCACCCATCTGGGGAACTGGGGCGGTGGAACTGGCTGGACAGGGCAGCCGATTTATCTTAAGGATGGCGATAAGGAAGAAATCATTTTCACATCGCTGAACTCAAAGGCCTATTTCCTGGATTTCAATACAGGCAAAAGAAGCCGTCCGGACCTGGATGTCCTTAATACCATCAAGGGTTCTCCTTCTCTGGATCCCGAGCTTAAGAACCTTTATATCGGGCAGGGAGTTTCCAGAAAAACTCCGATGTGCCTTCTTGTGGTGGATCTTCTCCAGCACAAGATTACCTACCAGTTCCTGGACCGCAAGGCCTGGAGAAACTGGGGGGCGTTCGACTCTTCCCCGGTTGTGGCAGGAGGCTATCTTATATGGCCGGGAGAGAACGGAAGCATCTACAAGTTTGCCAGGGAACAGGGGAGCCTGACTCTTCTCCAGACTCTGCGATACAAGGTCAATGGAGCGGCTCCCGGAATAGAATCCAGCATAGCTATCTGGAGGAATTACGGCTGGTTCCAGGACAATGCCGGAAATGTTCTCTGCATAAACCTGAACACGATGAAGCCGGTGTGGCATTATTCCAACCACGATGATTCTGACGGAACTGTCGTATGCCGGGTAGAGGACGGTGTGCCGTTCGTCTATGCAGCCAGCGAGGTTGACCGCCAGGGAATGAGCGGAATGTGCCATTTCATCAAGATCAACGGCCTGGACGGTTCACTGGTATGGGAGCAGAAGATCCCTTGCCGCCGCATAGACCTTGGCGGAAAGATCCTGGATGGCGGAATGTACTCCACGCCGCTGCTTGGAGCTGGAGACTGCGACGGGATGATTTTTGCAAATGTTTGCCGTAACAAGGCGGCCAAGACCAACGGAGAGCTGATGGCTCTGTCCACTAAGGACGGCAGCGTGCTCTACAGCGTTCCGCTGAAGCAGTTCTGCTGGTCTTCTCCGGTTGCCTTCTACGACAAGGAAAACAATATGTACATATTCACGGGAGACGGTGAGGGTAATATTTACCTGATTGAGGGCAAGACCGGAAAGGTCATCTATACGAAAAAGGTGGCCTACAACTTTGAGTCTTCTCCAACCGTTGCAGGAAATGCCGCCGTTGTCGGTTCCAGGGTGAACGGCATTTTCAAGTTCGTGATAAAATAGTTTTTTATGAAAGAAGCGAGAAAGATAATCCTTATAGCCGCAGTGATGTTTGCGGGCCTGACTCTAAGGGCTCAGACAAATGACCATCAGGAAGATAAGGATACGTTGAAGACAGTATTGACAGAGCAGAAAGACAGCACCATAATCAAAGATACTGTAGAAGTTAAGCCGGAAAAGCCAAAGAAGATGACAGAGCCCGTTCTCAGGGCTATGCGCAAGAAAGTCGAGGGTAGCTACAATTTCTGGCTATACACTCCTGACGGATATGACAGGAAAGACACCCTTGCAAAGGAAACTCCGCTGGTGCTGTTCCTTCACGGAAAGAGCCTTTGCGGAAATGACCTTGAGAAGGTTCGCCGATATGGCAGCATAGATTGCCTGGAAAGGGGAAGGAAGATTCCTGCCCTTGTTGTAGCTCCTCAGAATCCGGGCGAGTGGTGGAATCCTAAGAAACTGTGCGCAATCCTGGATTATCTGAAAGAGGAGTATCCGTACGATACCGCAAGGGTCTATGTCCTGGGAATGAGCCTTGGAGGCTATGGAACCCTGGACTTTGTGGCAGCATGTCCTGAAAGGGTTGCGGCAGCCGTTGCCCTTTGCGGCGGAACAACCGCAAAGGATGTCAGCCCGATGGGGCAGGTTCCGCTGTGGATCATCCACGGAACAGCAGACAACCTGGTAAGCATCAAGGCTTCTCAGGTTATTGTAAAGGATTTGGAAAGCAAGCATCTGGCATCACGTCTGAGATACGAGTGGCTGATAGGGGCATCTCACTCCTACCTTGCCAGATATTTCTATATGGAAAAGATCTATGACTGGCTGATGTCTCACTCCCTCAACGATGAAGACCGCCCGGTCAACCGCGACGTTAAGATAAGCAAGGAAGACCAGAAGACAGTCTATTCCGGATGGGGCAAAAAGCCTAATCTGAAGACGATAAGATAGGGTTACCAGCTACCGCCGGCACCTCCTCCGGAGAATCCTCCACCACCGAATCCGCCGAACCCGCCACCGAGTCCGCCGCCTCCCCAGCCGCCGGACCTTCCTCCTCCAGAGAATCCTCCACGGCCGAATCCGCCGCGTGCAAGGCTGTTGAGCAGGTTTCCAAGTATGTATCCGGTAGTAAAGTCTTCGTTTCTGCGGTTACCGCTGCCGAAGTTGTTGTTCTGGCCGTCCTTGTTCAAAAGATATGAGATCAGAAGGAACAAGGCTGCAAAGAAAAGGAACCCGAGGAAACCCATAAGCGGAGATTCTTCGTCCTCCATATATGCGAACTCATCTGTGGAAACCTCTCCGCTGGCAACGGGGAATATAATGTTCAGGGCATCGTTGATGCCGTTGTAATAGTCATTTTCCTTGAATGCCGGAATAACCCTGAGCTCGATGATTCTCTTGGTGAAAGCGTCCGTAAGCACGGGTTCCAGGCCTCTTCCGGGAGCGATGAAAACTTCTCCGCCCTCATCTCCAACCTTAGGCTTTACCAGGAATACAACTCCGTTGTCGAACTTGCTCTGCCCCACACCCCAGGAACTTCCGATCTTGTAGGCAGCGTCTGCCCGGTTAAGGCCGTAGAGAGACGGCAGGATCACGATGGCAACCTGGTTGGATGTCTTGTTTGCAAACTGGTTGCAGCGGATGGTAAGCTGGTCTATCTGATCCTGTGTGAGTATGCCCGTAAAGTCGTTTACAAGGTGAGGAGGATCAGGCCTTGACGGAAGCCCGGCCTTTGCCTTGCGGGCTTTTATCAGTGCTTGTTCAGCATTCCGGAGATTCTCTTTGGAAACCGGGACATAGGGATTTGTAGCGGTAGTAGGGCCCCAGGACGTTCCGATAAGATTTCCCTCGCTGTCTCGTTTTACAACATCCTGAAGAGTCTTCTCCGCAGCCTGGCGGGAGAGATTGTTCAGTGAATCCAGCCTTTCCTGGCGTATAGGGTCAAACTCTTCCAGTATACCTCTCTGGGCAAAACAGGTCCTGCCTGCAGTCAGCAGGAGACAGACAAGAAGCAGTCTGTTCAGCCTATTTGCCATAGGAGATTTCATCCGGTTGTTCGTTTGGGTTGTCTTCGGTTGCCGGGAAGTGTTCCTTGAGAATCTTTCCAGTCTGGTTTACCGCCTCGATTATGCCTTCCGTTATCTGGCCCCTGGAGAAGAAAGAGGAGAGATCTTCCTTGATTCCGTTCCAGAAATCCTGTGGTATCACGGCGTTGATTCCCACATCGCCGATGATAGCAAAGAGTCTGGATTTAAGGGAAATATAGATGAGGACTCCGGTTCTCTCCCGGGTATCGAACATTCCGATGGCATCGAAGATGAAAATGGCTCTTGCCACCGGGTCACCTTCCTTGCACCACCTTTCGATATGTACACGGATTTCCCCGGAAGTATCCTTCTCGGCTTGCCTTATCGCCGAGACGATCTTCCTTTCCTCGCTCTTCTTTATCAGCCTGTGATGGAAGAACACGGCTATCGGAATTAGAACTGAACCTTAGGAGCTTCAGATGAACCTTCAGCAGCCTTGAAGTATGCCTTGGATGCAAATCCTGTAATCTTTGCAACTAAGTTTGCCGGGAATACCTTGATTGCGGTGTTATAGGTCTGGGCTGCGCTGTTGAAGGCGTCGCGTGCATTGTTGATGCGGTTCTCGGTTCCTTCCAGCTGGCTCTGGAGTTCCAGGAAGTTCTCGTTGGCCTTCAAGTCAGGATATCTTTCCACGGAAACCAGGAGTTTTCCAAGGGCGCTGCCGAGTTCTCCCTGAGCCTGCTGATACTGGTGGATGCTTTCTTCTGTAAGGTTCTTGGCGTCAACCTGAACGCTGGTGGCCTTGGCTCTTGCCTCGATCACATTCTGGAGGGTTTCGCTTTCGTGAGCGGCATAGCCCTTAACGGTTTCTACAAGGTTAGGAATGAGGTCTGCCCTTCTCTGGTACTGGTTCTCAACGTCAGACCAGGCTCTTTCCACATTCTGCTCCTCCTTTACCAGGGAGTTGTATTTTCCAAAGCCCCAAAGGACTACAACGACTAGCGCAATCAGGATAATTGCGAGACATCCGAGTTTTTTCATATTTGAAGTATTTAAAAGTTGATTCAGGAATTATTTCTTCTTGACGCATCTTACGGAGAAGCCCGGGCCATCCTTGAGGGTATAGCCGAACGGGAAGTCCGGAAGATCGTAATACAGATATCTGTAGTAAGCGTTTCCGGAGTCCTTGTCGGTTGAACTCCAGAAGTATGCATAGCTGAGCAGACCCTCGAAATTGTGATGGTCGTGCTGGCTCATTCCGCCGGAGAGGGCATTCCATCCGGCTGAGTTGTCAAAATCAGTATAGATGCTGAACGGCCAGAAACGGTCTCCGTTAAAGGTGGCTTCGTTCATCACAAAGTTTCCGACCTCGCTCCACTTTGTCATGAAAGGATGATCCTTTCCGGTAAGGGCCTTTGCAAGGTCTTCCCAGTCCTCGTTTGTAGGAACAGACCAGCCGCTTGGGCAGGCACCCTGAGGTCCGCCGCCAAGTCCTGTTCCGCTCTCGCCGCCAGTGGCTTCTTCCCACTTGTAGAGCCTTCCGGTAACAAAGCCGATATCGTCTGCTCTCTCGTATCCGCTGCCGCTGCCGTAATAGTTGAGGTTTTCTGCAAACCAAACAAGATTTCCAATTTCAACGATGTGGTAGAATTGTTCGTCCCTTGCGTCCTGAACGGAGTCAACAGGCTCCGGAAGTCCGACTACGGAGCCTCCCAGCCAAGGCATAATTGAAGTGACATCAGAGACGTAGAGATTGTTATAATAACCATCAGCAATGGCAGTTTCCGTAACGTTAAATGTGGCAAGGCTATCAGGCACAACAAAATAATAGGAACCGCCCTCGATCATCCAGGTAGTATCTTTGGTGTTGTAATTGTTTGTCCAATAATATCGTACTCCGGAAGATGGAACGGTAATTCCTCCTGTATGTCCTACACAGGTTGTTCCACAAACCTTGTAGGCAGGAATCTGAGGATCCATATTGCCTTCCATATAAAGCTTGTCTTCATCTTTTTTGTGGCAGGAGGCTGCCATAAGCACCATTCCCACTAGCAGTAGCAGATATCTGAACTTTATTCTCATCTTTCAAAATTTGATATATCGCACAAATTTAAGAAAAATTGTACGAACATTTGCGTAACTTTGTTCCGAAGGGCACTTTCCGCTAAAATCGTGCCACCTCAAACTCTTATGATTATGTCTAAAGGCAATCTGTCAATTCTTTTCCTGGCGGCTATTTTCGCCGTTACAGGATGCAATGAATCAAACCGTTACTATACCATAGACGGAACAACCCAGGGAACAACTTTCCACATTGTTTTCCAGCCGCAGGTCAGTTCAGACTCATCCTTTGCGGCTGTCAGGGACAGCGTTAATGCCATTCTGGAAAGGATAGACTTTTCCGTAAGCGGTTACAACAAGGAATCTGTCCTAACTGCCTTCAACGAAGAAGGTAATCCTCACGTGGATAAGATATTCCTGGACAATTTTCTCT
>JAGCXV010000030.1 GCA_017961175.1 Bacteroidales bacterium | reverse complement strand
ATGATGGGCGGCGGCGGAGGAGGCCGTGGCGGATTCTCCTGGACCGGAAACGGAATCACCGCATCCAAGATGCTCGGATCCAACCTCAACTACCAGTCCCAGAACAAGAAACTCAAGGTCAACACCAGTTACCTTTTCTCGACTTCAAACAAGGATGTCCTTGAGACCAAGGACCGTACCACCATACTGTCAGAGACTCTGAACCAGAACAACTGGTCTGACGGAACGCAGAATACCTCGACGCAGGGCCACAGGTTCGACAGCGAGATAGAATACAAACCTACAGATGCGACCTCATTCGTGTTCCGTCCTTATCTAAGAGTGGGAAGCGGAGATTTTGACCCGAGGAACAGCTTCTACACTCTTCGTGGAGCGGATTCCACCAACCGTGGATTCAATTCCTCATTCGGTGACAACAATTCTCTCCAGGTAGGTGGAAGGCTTATGTGGAGGCAGAGACTGTGGAAACCGGGCAGAACCCTCACTTTCAGGGTCAACTACGCCTTCTCCAACAACTCTTCGGACGGTTTCAACATCTCCGAGACCAATTATTTCAACGAAGGCATCATAAGCAGGGTAGACGGAATCAACCAGGGTTACCACCAGAACCAGAGATCCAACCAGTTCGGATTTGCCGGAACCTACACCGAGCCTCTGGGAAAGAACTACTTCATCCAGGGTTCATACCGCTACAGTCTCAACCATTCCAACGCTGTAAAGGAGACCAATGACTACGATCCTGTAACCGGCACATATTCAATCCACAACGACGAATATTCAAGCCGCTATACAAGTGACTTCCAGAATCAGAGGGCGGAGATCGCCTTGAGGAAGCAGGAGGAGAAATATAACTTCATGTTCGGTTT
The DNA here is from genome assembly GCA_017961175.1 of Bacteroidales bacterium. Taxonomy (GTDB): domain Bacteria; phylum Bacteroidota; class Bacteroidia; order Bacteroidales; family UBA932; genus Egerieousia. The sequence goes on along the minus strand of JAGCXV010000030.1, from coordinate 38,893 downwards.
CAGCGCCTCTCCTTCAAAGACCACTACGATCGGAAGGGGCAGGGATACCTCTTATTCCGTAACCAACTTTTCTCCAAGCGCCAGACTGGACTACAGGATTTCCCAGGACAGGTTCCTCAGGCTCTACTACTGGGGAAGAACCAACCAGCCGAATCTGAACCAGTTGCTCCCTATTCCGGATAACTCCAACCCTCTGTATGTCCAGGAAGGAAACGATAAGCTGAACCCTTCATTCTCCCACCGTATCGGCGGAGAGTACAGGACCAACAACCGCAAGAACTTCAGCTTCTTAGGATTCAACTTCGAGACTTCCTACACTACAAAGAGCATCATCAACCAGAAGAGATACGACGAAGACGGAGTCCAGCATAGCAAGTATATTAATGCCGACAAGGGAATCTATAATTTCTCCGGCGGAATCTTCTATAACTCCAAGATTGCCAAGAGTGATTTCACCGTCAACGTGTTCTCCAGATTCAGCTTCGGCAACGGAATCAGCTATGTTGCAACTGCGGGGGACTTTGCCGAGAATGAGACCAAGAACCTGAATGTTATGCTGAATCTCCGCCTTACCTATAGAATCGACAACTTTGAGGCATGGATCGGCGGCGGAACCAATTTCCGTAACGCCTGGTACAGCGTAAAGAGCCTGGACGATGTTCAGACCTGGAACAACAGGGTTTCCGCAAGCGTAAACTGGACATTCCTCAAGACCTTCAACATTACGACTGATATAACCCGCAGATTCTATAACGGTTATTCTTCCGGGTACGGACAGAGCCAGACCATCTGGAACGGCGAGGTTTCCAAGACCTTCTTCAGAAACGCATTCACCTTCAAGGTAAGGGTTTACGATATACTCAACAAGTCAAAGAATACATATAGGAATACTTCCGAGAACTATTTCGAGGATGTTACCAACAATACCCTCGGCCGTTACCTGATGTTCACACTGACTTACCGCTTCGGCTCGTTCGGTGGAGTTAGCATGCGTGATGCCAGACGTGGTGGTGGTCCTGGCAGATGGGGCCCTCCAGGTGGTGGAGGTGGAAGAAGAAGATAATATGAAAGCCTCCATCGAGATATTCAGAATCATCCCCCTCATCGTACTCATACTGTATGGTGGGGGGAATTTTCTATTTGCCCAGAACACTTTGAAAGTTGTTGTTCTGGACAGCGCCACCAAGGCTCCCGTGGAAGCAGCCCTTTTCAGCGTAAAGTACATAGGGGAAACTAATCCCAAGCGCCACGCCCAGTCTGACTCTTCCGGAGTGGCAATAATCCAGAGGGTTCCGGTAGGCAGGGCTGAAGCCAGGATAGATTATGTGGGCTACAGAACCTACACTGCCACCGTAGATGTCAAGAGGGGTGCAAACGATATGGGAACAGTCTATCTGGCATCCGCCAACCAGCTGTCTTCCATAACGGTAAGCGCCACCGGCAACCAGATGCTGGTAAAGCAGGACACCATAGAGTTCAACGCTTCCTCCTTCAAGGTGGAGGAGGCCGATATGCTGGAAGAACTCATAAAGAAGCTACCCGGAGTAGAGATCGAGGATGGGAAAATCTATGCGGACGGAAAGGAGGTCAAGAAGATAATGATTGACGGCAAGACCTTCTTTATGGATGATCCAACGCTTGCTTCCAAAAACATTCCCGCAAAAATAGTGGAGAAGATACGTCTTCTTGACCGCCAGAGCGATGAAGCGCGTTTCACGGGCATAGATGACGGCGAGGAAGAAACCGTGCTGGATCTGAGTCTTAAGAACGGTATCTTCGATAACTGGTTCGGAAATCTTGGTGGCGGATACGGTTCAGACAGGCGCTATGAAGGAGCCCTGCTTGCCGGAAGGTTTACAAATACTGCTCAGCTCAGTGTAATAGGTAATACCAACAACACCAACAACGCCGGATTCAGGGATATGGCGATGGATATGCTGACTTCTATGGTGGGCAATACCGCCACCGGCAATGGAGTGACAACCAGCAAGATGGGAGGAGCCAACTACAACTACGAGAGCAAAAGCAAAAAGATCAAGACTCAGAACAGTTACCTCTATTCCACCTCTGACCAGGTGATCGAGCAGACAGTGGACAGGGTATCCAGCCTCAGCGATGACATTACCCAGTACAGCCATTCCAACAACTCCAACCGCAACAAGACAAGAGGACACCGTTTCAACAGCGAGACTGTTTATTCTCCAAGCGAGAACACTTCCTTCACCCTGCGCCCTTCCCTTCAGATCGGAAGCGGGGACTTTACCCGCGGCCGGGATTTCACGACACTCAGGAATACGGACTCGACAAACAGGGGAACAAGCTCTTCATTCGGCGACAACAATTCCTCAAAAGGTGCGGTAACCTTTGTGTGGAGGCAGAGGCTCGGAAAGCCTGGCAGGACGATGGCCCTTGTACTGAATTACAACTTCTCACGAAACACTGCTGACGGAACCAACCGTTCAAATACATTCTATTTCAAGGATGGTGAGATTAACCGCAGCAAAGAGGTTGACCAGTATTATCACCGCAAGAACACCAGCGATGGATATGCGGTGTATGTGACTTACACAGAGCCCCTTGGCCGCAACTACTTTCTCCAGTTCGCTCACCGCAGCGCCAAAAGCCGTTCCACAACGCTGAGAAATACCTTCGACTATGATCCGGAAACCGGACGCTATGATATTCCGGATGAGGATATGACAAGAGACTATAAGGGATGGTTTACAACCAGGCGATACGAGATGAGTTTCCGCAAGCAGGAAAAGAACTACAACTTCATGCTCGGAGCTTCTCTTCAGCCTTCTACCACCAAGAGCACCGGCAGGGGACGGGACACTTCCTACACTGTATATAACATTGCTCCTACGGCAAGGTTCATCCATCGTTTTGACGGCAGCAAGTTCCTCAGGATAACTTATCGGGGAACTACTTCCCAGCCTTCCCTCAACCAGCTTCTTCCCCTTAAGGACAATTCCAACCCTCTGGTTATCCAGGAAGGCAACGACCGCCTTAATCCTTCCTTTACGCACAACCTTGATACAGAGTACCGTACCGGAAAGCGCAACCGCTACCGCTGGTTCAGCGTCACATTCCGTGGAAGATATACCACCAACAGCATAATCAACCGTAAAACCTACACGGCGGATGGTGTGCAGATGCGCCAGTACATCAATTCAGACAAGGGCATTTACAGCATGGACCTAAGGGTGATGTACAACTACAGAATACCGAATACCGATTTCTACTGGAACCTCTGGACCAGGTCTGCACTGAACAACGGAATCAGCTATCTGAACGTAAATTCACAGTTTGAGGAAAACACCACCACAAATTTCAACCTGGGTCTCAGCAACCGCCTGAGTTACCGCCTGGATGATTTCGAGGCCACGGCAGCATTTGTAATCTCCTACAGAAGGACCTGGTATTCTTCGGAATCTCTTGAAAACCTGTCTCTGTGGACCAACCGTGCAAGCGGATCCATCAACTGGACGATTAACAAAACCTGGAATATCTCCTCTGATGTAACCCACCGCTTTTTCATCGGGTATTCAGAAGGTTACGGCAAGTCCCAGACCGTATGGAACGCTTCTGTCTCAAAGACTTTTTTCAGAAAAAGGATGACCGCCAAGGTAAAGGTTTACGACATTCTGAAATCCAACAGGTCCATTTCCAGAACCAATGCGGAAAACTACTGGCAGGATACCAGGAACAACACCCTCGGCCGGTATCTGATGTTTACTCTTCTATATCGTTTCGGGATTTGACATAGGAGCGCATCTTCTCAATCAGAGCCTGCATGTCTGCCGGAATAGGGGAATCGAAGTTCATCTGCTCACCGGTAGTAGGATGAACGAATCCCAGAGTTTTGGCGTGGAGCCCCTGGCGCGGCAGAATCTTGAAGCAGTTTTCTATGAACTGCTTGTATTTTGTGAAGATTGTTCCCTGAAGGATCTTGTTTCCGCCGTAGCGGTCATCGCTGAAGAGAGGATGCCCCAGATATTTCATGTGAACCCTGATCTGATGGGTTCTTCCGGTTTCAAGGATACACTCCACAACTGTCACGTAACCAAACCTTTCCAGTACCCTGTAATGGGTAACGGCATGCTTTCCCTTGTTAGGGTCTTTGGTTACGGTAAACCTCATCCTGTCTGATTCGTCGCGTGTGATATTGCCTTCGATCGTGCCCTCGTCCTGCTCCACATTGCCCCAGACTATAGCCACGTATTTGCGTTTTGTGGTGTGGTCGAAGAACTGCTTTGCCAGTTTCATCTGAGCCTCCTCGTTCTTGGCTATTACCAGGATTCCGGATGTGTCCTTGTCTATCCTGTGGACCAGGATACCGTTCTTCCCGCCAAGATGATATGCCACCGCATTGACAAGGGTTCCCGAGAAATGCCCGTGCCCCGGATGCACCACCATACCGGCTTCCTTGTTGATTACCAGCACGTCGTCATCTTCATAGACTATGTCCAGAGGAATGTTCTCCGGGCCGATGTCCCTCACCCGTTTCTCGTACGGGAATACCAGGGTGATCTCGTCCAGAGGCTTGATCTTGTAGTTGGATTTGGCAATCTTCCCGCCAACCCTGACATATCCGGCCTCGATGGCCATCTGAACTCGGCTGCGGGATGTTTCGAACATCCTGGATGTGATGTACTTGTCCAGCCTCATCATAGACTGGCCCTTGTCAACTATGAACTTATAGTGCTCAAAGAGTTCCTCCACGTTCTCGTCATCCGAGAACTCAGCGTCAGGATTTTCTTCAATGATATCAACAGAAGAGTCGCGTAACTCCTCTGCCAGCTCTTTTACCGTATTTTTCTTTTTGCTGGAGCCCATAGATGGTTATAGCTCGGGCTCGTCGTTGTTTGTGCCTGCAGGCTCGGCTTCTTCCTGACTTTCTTCTGCCTCCGGCTTGACCTCTTCCAGCTCGGTGTCTTTAGGAAGCACCATGGTAGTATCCCTTACAAGGTCTTTAGCCTTTAGATTCTGCTTGTTAAGCTCTGCGAGGTCCTTGTTGAGGGTGAGGAATAACACGATACCTGTTCCCATTCTCACGGAGTTTCCGATTGTCGGACCCGGCTCCTGCTTGTAAACCACAGAGTTAAGCGTGTCTGCATAGGTTTGTACCGTACCGTCAAAGAGAATCTTATCCAGATTCAGGGAGTTGTAGGTAAGCTCGCTCTTTACTCTGTGATATGGCAAGGTAAGAAGGTTCGGAACCTTTGTCCAGCAGTCTGAAGCGCTGAGGCCAAGTGTCAGGTCTATCTCGCTCTGGGCAGGAATATCCGTTCCAGGTACCAGAGGTCTTCCCTTGTAGGACTGTCCCATGACGCTGTTGGTTGCAATGTCCGGCACATAGTTCAGCCTTCCGACCTGAAGATTCGCGGCGTGCAGGTTGCTCTCGGCCTGTCTCAGGGAATAGCCTACTACATCCGGGGCCTTAACCATCATCGGAACAAGAGAATTGATGGTTATCAGAATGTTACGGTTCTTCTTCACGCGGGAACCTGCGCTTGGGGTCTGCTTCAGAACCTGTCCGGCGTGGAGCTGAGGGATGTAAACGGAATCGGTGATCTTTATCCTGATATGGTTCTTCTTGGCCACTTTCCTGGCCTCTGTGAGAGTCATATTGGTAAGATCCGGCACTTCCAGCGTCTTGCCGTGGCGGGTTATGCCCTTCAGCATCCAGAACAGAAGCAATACCGTAGCAAAGGCGGCTATAATAGCAATCACCAGATGCTTAAGCCACCAGTATTTGGATGTATTTTCCTGAGTTTTCTTGTTTGCCATAACACACAAATATACAAAAACAACGCAAATAGAAGCAATATAAAACAAAATGGGCTGACCTTTTGGCCAGCCTCACTCTCACCTCAAGAAGACAAGTCTAGAACCTGTCCTCAGAAGAAACTGTCAGTTTTTTTCTTCCTCTGCGACGGCGTGCAGCGAGAACTCTTCTTCCGTTAGGAGTGCTCATTCTCTCTCTGAATCCGTGCTTGTTGCGTCTTTTGCGGATGGAAGGTTGGAATGTACGTTTCATATCTTTAACTCTTTATTATTTTCGTCAATTGGGCTGCAAATATAAGATTTATTTCCCAAACACCAAAAAAATCACGGCTATTTTATGAGGAGGACTTTCTTTTCCTGGAAATAACTGTCGCTGAACCAGTCTGTTATCTCTTTCTGGAATATGGAAGAAGGGCGTATTTTGCATTTCTTTTGGGCAATGGCGATTTCCTCATCCAGATTACCGCCTTTCAGATACAGGATGCCTTCCGAGTATTTGCCTTTAACCCAAGGTACGAAATTGTCCAGGGAGGTTACTGCCCTGGAAACAACAATATCAAACTTTTGGTTTATCTCTTCCGCTCTGGAATGCATGGTTGTAACATTCTCGAGGCCAATGGCATCGGCGACAGCCTGGGCAACCTTGACTTTCTTTCCGATGGAATCCACCAGGAGGAATTTTGCCTGCGGGTAGAGGATCGCCAAAGGAATTCCCGGGAAACCGCCTCCGCATCCCACATCCAAGACGGAGACTTCAGATTTGGGATCTGTCATCTTTACCTGAAGCTCCGGAAGGAATTCGGCGATGAACCTGGCTATGGCAAGGGAATGCAGCACGTGATGAAGATAGAAGCAATCCGTATCCTTGCGGCTGATGACATTGATCTTGGAGTTCCAGTCCTTGTACAAAGGGCCGAGCTTTTCAATCTGCTGCCTCTGAGCCTGCGAAAGATCAGGGAAATACTTGTATATAGCCTCTGGGTCCATCTGCTATTTCTGTGTTTTCTTTACTGGCTTCTTTGCAGCCGCTTTCTTCTTGCCCTCGGCTGTCTTCTTGGAGCGTTTCTGGGCCAACGGGCTGTCCTTGAGGGTTTCTGCCAGAAGATCCTTGCCTCGCTTTACCCTTACCTTGGTGTTGGAGAGAGAGATTTCCAGCTCGTCTGCAATGTCATCCAGAGCGTATCCCTCAATGTAAAGCAGCATTACATCCTTGTAAATGTCCGGGAGGCGGTCAATGGCCTTCATCGTTTTTTCTATCTGCTGGCTGACAATAAGATTCTCCTCCGGAGTATCAGGAGAGAGGACATTGCCCACCTCCCCGTTATCGGAAGTGCTGGCATCGCTTATGGCGTTGCGGCTGCGCCTGAGGAAATCTGTCAGGCAGTTCAAGGCAATCCTGTAAAGCCAGGTGGAGAACTTGTACTTCTCGTCATAGGAAGCAATGTTCATGAACGCCTTGTTGAAAGTATCCATGCATATATCTTCAATCTCCTCGCTGAGTTCCTTGCGCAGGGAAACAAAATTCCGCTTAAGGAAATTCATCAGTGGGATGTAGTACCTGTCAAAAAGCAGGGTAAAAGCCAGCTGCTCACCCTCTTTGGCGTAGTTGATGATCTGACCTACGTCCATCATCACATACTCTTTGCTCTTAATGTGCTTCAAGCCAGTTTTTGCCATATCCACATTCTGCAATAAGTTTGATCTTTAGCTCGGCGACCCTTTCCATCTCTGCACGGGCTATTTCCATCACGATATCCTTTTCCTTCGGATGCACGTCAAATACAAGTTCATCGTGGACCTGAAGTATCATCTTGCTTTCAAGACGTTCTCCTTCAAGCCTTCGGGAGATGTTTGCCATAGCAATCTTTATAATGTCAGCCGCACTGCCCTGAAGAGGGGCGTTTACAGCATTTCGTTCGTTGAACTTGCGGACATTGGCGTTGCGTGAGTTGATGTCTTTCAGGTAACGTCTCCTTCCATAGAGAGTTTCCACGAATCCCCTGCTATGGGCCTTTTCCACGGTGTCCGCAATATAGGAACTGACTCCTGGATACATCTTGAAGTAATTCTCTATGAATGTTTTGGCTTCTCCAACGCCTATATCCATCCTTTCCGCCAGACCAAATGAGGAGATGCCGTAAATAATGCCGAAGTTCACGGTTTTAGCCTTACGTCTCATATCGTCGGACACATCTTTCGCATCAACTCCGAAAAGCCTTGCGGCAGTTGCCCTGTGTACATCCTCCCCGCTGTTGAAAGCTGATATCAGATGTTCATCACCGCTGAAATGAGCCATGAGCCTGAGTTCGATCTGGGAATAGTCTGCACTGACGATAAAGCCGTCCTCGAAAGACGGGATGAAGGCCTTGTGGATTTCCCTGCCCCTTTCCGTGCGGATAGGTATATTCTGGAGGTTAGGGTTGTTGGAAGACAGTCTTCCGGTAGCCGTAAGCGCCTGGTTGAAAGTCGTATGTATCTTTCCATCGCGACTGCTTGCCAAAGCCGGCAGAGCGTCTGCGTAAGTGGAGAGAAGTTTCTTGAAATTGCGGTATTCGAGGATTTCCTCTACGATAGGGTGGGCGGAAGCGACAGACCTCAGAGTGCTCTCGTCCGTAGGATAGCTTCCCTTCGGAGTTTTCTTGATATCGGAAGATATCTTCAGTTTCTCGAACAGCAGTTCTCCCACCTGCTTGGGAGAAGAAAGATTAATCTGTGCATCACCGGCAAGAGCCTTTGCCTTGAGCTCAATTCCGTTCATCTGGGAAGTGAGGGTTCTGCTGTAATCCTTGAGCTGGGCCGTATCAATTTTCACTCCGGCAAACTCCATCTTGGCCAATGTCCCGATAAGCGGCATCTCGATAGTCCTGTAGAGGTTCCCTCCTTCCGGAGAAATTCTGGCGACCTCTTCCGAGAGCTTGTCTTTCAGGTATATATACAGGACGCATTCTTTAGCCAGGGCCTCGTCTTTTGCAGGATCCTCATCATCTTCCTGGGAAAAAAGATCCATCTGGGCGGGTTCTTCCTTTTTCTCTGCCAGATTCTCAATATCAAAACCGAACTGCTGCTTAAGGATGAAGGAAGGGGAATGGCTGACCTCAGGATCAATCAGATAGTGTAACAGGGTGATATCATTGAGTTCGGACTTTGAAAAACCTTCTATCAGATTCCCGATACCGGAGTCCATCGCTGAAGCAATGAGTCGGACAGAATCCTTGAGGTTGCATCCTGTCTTGGCTATGGAACTGTCTTCTATCAGGTTAAGTGCTTCAGGCCCGGAATTTCCTTTCCAGGCGATTCCTTTCGGTTTATTCCTTGTGGAGCCGGAGTCTAGAGTGGCCAGGACAATCTTTCCGGAAGACTCGGCGATAAGGGAAACCTCGCTGTTTTTCCTGGCGGCATCCTTGAGGGCAGCCAGGTCCACAAACCTTATCTGAGGAATGTCAATATCTTCCGCAACACTCTTTTCTTCAGGAATATAACTGTTGAAATAATTGCCGGACGGCTTATCCTCGTCTTCAGGGAAATCATCAGCCGGCATATCATCGGCCGGCATATCCGAATAGGATGCGATCATCTTCTTGAGCGAGGAGAATTCGTATTTGGCAAAAACACTGTCCACAGCCGCCTGGTTCGCTCCTTGGATTCTAATGTCTTCCAAAGTCACCGGAAGGTCTATGTCGGTCTTGATGGTCACCAGGAAACGGCTCATATCCAGATGGGAAGACGCCTCCTGAATCTTTTCCCTCTGCTTTGCAGGAAGCTCGTCCAGATGGGCGAGAAGGTTTGTTATGTTGCCGTAAGTTCCGACCAGTTTCTTTGCTCCCACTTCTCCGATGCCCTTGACTCCGGGGATGTTGTCAGAGGCGTCTCCCCAGATTGTAAGTATGTCTATCACGCTTTCCGGAGACTTGATTCCGTAATAGGCGCAGATTTTCTCCTTGTCCACAATCTCCACTTCCGTGGCGGAGCCTTTCGGGAACTTGTACTGGAATATGTTGTCGTCTATCAGCTGGCCGTAGTCTTTGTCCGGTGTAACCATATAGACCTGGGAATCAGGGGATGCCCACTGCTTTGCCATCGAGCCGATAACGTCGTCTGCCTCAAAACCTTCCATACCGAGAGCCGGAATGTTCAGGGCCTTGAGGATTTCCTTCAGCGGTTCCAGGGCATCCACAACAAGTTCCGGAGCAGGGGGACGGTTGGCCTTGTAATCCTCATAGACCTTGTGGCGGAAAGTTTCCGCGTGAAGGTCAAACGCCACGGCAATATGGGTTGGATTCTCCCTGTTTATCAGCTCGAGGATCATCTTGGTAAAGCCGTAGAGAATGGATGTATCTATCCCCTTGGAATTTATAAGGGGATGGCGCATAAATGCATAATACATCCTGAATATCTGCGCGTGTCCGTCTATGAGGAAAATCTTGTTCATAAAACTAAATGTTGTCGCTGGCGTACCAGGCGGCGCAACTCTTTTCCGTTTCCCAAAGCTTGACGCTGAAAAGTTTCACGCCCTTGGGGAGCAATCCGGAAATCACATCTGAGAAATATGTTGCCAGCATTTCGCTTGTAGGCTGGAAATCAACGACAATCACATTGCCGTATGTCTTCTGGATCTCTTCTGCCAGGGGAGCGTCCTGTCTCATTACCAGTGCGTGGTCGAATTTGTCTATTATGTTTTCCCCCACAATCTTTTTAAGGTCGGTGAAATCTATGACCATACCCTTTTTCGGGGAATCCTCATCAGCGACAGGTTCTCCGGTTACGGTAACTTCCATACGGTAGGAATGCCCGTGGATGTGGCAGCATTTCCCGTCATAGCCCCCGAGAGCGTGCGCTCCCTCGAAACTGAATTCCCGTGTAATGCGTATTATGCTCATCTATAAAATATTAAACATCATTTTTTGCTTATCGAAACTTACGCCTTCAACATCGAACATCTTCTCAATCCTTCCGCCCTCTATCATTTGATGCGGGGTCCCGGTGTAAAAACCGTCAGAGGCCATGACCCACAGCCTGTCGCAAACCTGAAGGGCCAGTTGGAGGTCGTGGGTGGAAAAAATTATGAGTTTCCGTCCGTTTTCCTTGTGGGCTATCTTCTTCAGTAACTTGGTAACCAAAAATTTATTGGCTATATCCAGAAATGCTGTAGGTTCGTCCAGAAGAATGATCCTGCTATCCTGGACCAGGGCGCCGGCTATGGTTGCCCTCTGGTATTCCCCGTCGCTGAGACTGGTGCAGTCCCTTTGTGAAAAACCTTCCAATCCCACCAACTTCAGAGCTTCTTCTATTCTTTTTTCCTCCTCGGGATTCGAGGCTCCGATCCAGTTCGTGCGCCAATAGCTGCTGATTGCCACCATATCCTTGACGCTCAGATATCTTGTCCTTTCTGTAAGAGGGCTCACGAATGATATCAGTGCGCTGGTTTCCTTCCTGGAATACTCTTTCAGAGTTTTTCCGTCATACAATATGGAAGTTTCGGCTTCCAGTCCGGCTATCGTGCGGAGCAGAGTGGACTTGCCTCTTCCGTTACTGCCCAAGAGTGCAATAAGGCAACCATCATCCTCACAAGCATTTATGCCGGAGAAGATAATCTTTTCCCCATATCCCAGAGAAAGGTTCCTTATTGAAAGAAGAGGCATCTGGGTCTTTTTATCTGTTCTGCTCAACTGAGGCTTTTACAAACTGGTAGAGCTTGTCTCCCCTTAGTCCGATTGCTGCGATCTTGCCTTGAGGGTCGAATACCACGATATAAGGGATACCGCCAAAACCGTAAGCGTCAGACGGAATGTCCTGAGCGTTTACGATCTGAGACCAGACGATTCCGTTTTCACGGGCAGAAGCCTTTGTATCAGCGAGTTTGTCCCAAACGGCAATACTCAGCACAGTTACCTTGTCTTTAGGCAGCTCGTTGAATATCTTCTTCAGGGTAGGAATTTCCTTGATGCACCATCCGCACCAGGAAGCCCAGAAATCTGCAACAACCCATTTCCCTCTTCCCACATAATTGCTAAGGGATACTTTGGTGTTCGGGTTTGAAGGATCCTGCTGGACGGTAAAGTTGATGAACTGGTCTCCAACCTTAGGCTTGTTTACGGTTTGCCCGAAAGATATGACGGATGAAAACATCACCAGGCAAAGAACTGCCAGAAAAGTCTTTTTCATAAACAAAAGTGCTATGTGGTTTATTGCTGTTGTCTGTATTTTTCCGCTTGCTCAGCGATGAGTTGCTTGTCTTCAAAGTAGTTAATCTTCATAGACTTGCGAACGTCATCCATTGTCTTTGCGGCAACTTCCCGGGCCTTTTCGCTGCCCTTGCGGAGCATGTTGTAAACCTCCGGGATATCTTTCTCGAATTCCTTGCGCCTTTCGCGGATAGGGGCGAGTTCCTGCTCAAGGATCTTTCCCAGGAACTTCTTGATCTTGACATCTCCAAGACCGCCTCTCTGGTAGTGTGCCTTAAGTTCATCGAGGTTAGGATATTCAGGCAGGAACATTCCGAAATGCTCCTGACGGCAGAATGCATCCAGGTATGTGAACACGGTGTTGCCTTCCAGGTGGCCAGGATCGTTGATGCTGATATGCTGAGGATCGGTGTACATGCTCATAACCTTCTTTGCCAGAGTGTCTGCCGACTCTGAAAGATAAATGCAGTTACCCAGGCTCTTGCTCATTTTCGCCTTTCCGTCTATTCCCGGCAGCCTGTGGCAGGCATTGTTTGCCGGTAGAAGTATTTCAGGTTCTACGAGCGTTTCTCCATATATGCTGTTGAATTTGCGTACAATCTCCACGGTCTGCTCTATCATAGGCTTCTGGTCTTCTCCAGCCGGCACAGTCGTGGCTTTAAATGCCGTGATGTCAGCTGCCTGGGAGATAGGGTAGGTGAAAAATCCCACCGGAAGTCCGCTTCCGAATACGGCCTGCTGGTCCTCGTTGGAAAAACCCCTCATTGCAATCTCGGTCTTGACGGTAGGGTTTCTCTGAAGTCTTGCTACGGTAACCAGATTCATATAGTAGAATGCCAGTTCCGTCAGCTCCGGGATCATGCTCTGGATGAAAATGGTGATCTTGCTTGGATCCAGTCCCACGCTCAGATAGTCCAGTGCTACCTCAATGATGTTCTGGCGCACTTTTTCAGGATTGTCAAAGTTGTCTGTAAGTGCCTGTGCATCTGCTATGAACACGAACATATCCTGATAATCCATAGCATTCTGGAGTTCAACTCTTCCCTTGAGTGATCCAACATAGTGTCCGATGTGGAGACGTCCGGTCGGCCTGTCTCCGGTAAGTATAATCTTGTCTTTCATATTCACATTATATGCCCAAAACTCAAATATATGAAAAAAATCAGCGGGAACGGTCAATCCAGCACCAGAGCCTCCACATAAGCCAGCCCCAGGCGAGGAAAAGAGCAATGTAAATCCACATCGGGATGCTGGTGGCAATGCCCTTGTCCTTAAGTACCTTGTCAAAATCAGGAATGTCCGCGTAATAATAAGCTCCCGCCCCGAAGTCGTGAGCATCGCTGAGACCCATCCTGTTTTTCATTATCCATAGCGCACAAAGCAAGACAGTGGCCACCATAACGATGGTCACTGTCCTGAAAATTATTTTCTTGTGCGTTTTTTTCATTAATACGCTTTGGTAATCAAAAATGTGTCAGAAGAAGGTGTCATGTTGAAAGTGGTCTTGGCAGGAGCCGGAGCCTCGACAACCTTAGGTTCTGCCTTCTTTCCGTTATAGTTGTCAAGTTCAGGAACTGGGAAGAACTTTCCGCTAAGAAGCAGCCATACTGCTAAGAAAGTGAGGGCAATGTTGAATAACTGTCCGATAACATACAGCCACAGAACCTTTCCACCCTGCATCTTCTTGATAATCTGGCGGAAGTTGGTGTCAAGTCCAATGCTTGTGAAAGCCAGGACAAACGCCCAGTTCTTGTACTGGTCAAGCACCTTGTTGATAGCTCCCACGTTCTCGCTTCCATAAACCGGAAGGATGATGAACGATGCCACAAGCGAAGCTGCAAAGAAACCGATTATGAACTTAGGGAAGCGGTACCAGATTTCGTTTGCGCCAACTCTCTGGCCCATCTGGCGGTCAACCCTGGTTGCAAAGAACAGAGCCACGAAGAATGCGATAAAACCGATAAGTATGTTCTGGATGCTCTTTACGAGAACTGCGGCCTGTTCGGCTTCTGCTCCCAGCGCGCTTCCGGCCAGGACTACTGCTCCGGTCGAGTCAACTGTTCCGCCGATCAGGGAACCTCCCATGATCTGGCTCATTCCAGTCCAGCGGATAATCATCGGCTCAAAGACCATCATCAGTATGGTGAAGATGATGGAAATGGAGATTGCCAGAGAAAGATCCTCCTTCTTTGCCTTGGCTGCGGCTCCTGTAGCTATGGCTGCTGAAGTTCCGCAAACGCTTGTCGCTGAGGCAAGAGTGATTACAAGAGGCTTGTTGTCCATCTTGAATATCCTGGTTCCCAGCCACCACATGAAGATAATCACGATAGGGGTCACGATCCAGGCGATTCCCAGGCCGTAGAGGCCGAACTTTGCAATGTTGGAGAACAGCACGGAGAATCCCATTATCACCAGACCGGTCTTGATGTAGAATTCGGTCCTGATGGCAGGCTTGAGCCAGTTTGGTATGCCTACCGTATTTGATATCAGAAGTCCTATGATAAGAGCCCAGAAAGCCCATTCAAGATAGCGGTTGAAAGTGAACTCGGCACTCACGATCCTGACTATGATTGCCAGTATGAACAGTCCGATAAACGCCGGAATGAACTTGGAAATCTTCTCGCCCTGCAGCTTGATGCCAATGCCGAACAAGATGGCAAGGATCAAGAATGTCCTCAAGAGCTTGCCCCAGAACGCTCCGGCAAACTGCCCCAGAAGAGAAGTTTTCTCCGGAACATCTTCCCACAGATGCCATTTTGAAAAGTTCAGTGCCGTAAAATCAAATGCTTTGGAAATGACTGCAATAGCTGCAATAACAATGAGCACAGCGCCAATCCACACAGCCAGCCAGTCTTCTTTTTTCCACAAATCGGAAACGGTTGTCCTGTTACGGATAACCTCAGGTTTTGTTTTAGGTTCCATAAAAAGTAAAAGGTTTTACTATAAATAATGGGACAAATATAGAAAAAAGTATCTCACATTGTTCTCCGCACCCTAGAACAAGGTGCAGGTGGTGGCTTTTACCATCCGGATCAAGTCGGCCGGGGCTATGCAGATCTGAAGCCCCCGCAGCCCTGCGCTCACATACATTTTCTCCAATGCAAGACAAGACTCGTGGATATATGTCGGAAACTGCTTTTTCATCCCGATGGGCGAGCATCCGCCTCTG
The DNA here is from genome assembly GCA_017961175.1 of Bacteroidales bacterium. GTDB lineage: Bacteria > Bacteroidota > Bacteroidia > Bacteroidales > UBA932 > Egerieousia. The sequence goes on along the minus strand of JAGCXV010000030.1, from coordinate 23,752 downwards.
ATATAGCCGGTTGTAGGCAGCAGCTCTTTCATGTGAATCAGATTGCAGCTTTTGTTCCCCGATGCTTTCGCCGCCATTTTCAGGTCCACTTCCTTGTCCCCGGGAATCACGCACACGAAGTGTCCCGTCCTGTCTCCCTTGAGCACAAGTGTCTTGAACACCATAGATATGTCTTCTCCAAGCTGCCCGGCCACGTGGATGGCGTCCAGATGCTCCTCGTCCACCTGGTAAGGAACCAGCGTGTAGGCTATTTTCTCCCTGTCCAACAGCCTGGCTGCATTTGTCTTCTGAATCTTCATCTTAACGGGCCGTTCGGGTGTTGATTTTTTCTCCTTTTCTGTTCCAGGTGTAAATCCAGCTGCCGTTGCGGGAGGTAAAAGTGTCTCCTGCAACTCCAATTACATCTCCCACGTATGAGTAACTCAGGGTTTTGTATTTCTCTCCCTTGCTGTCCCAAAGGTAAACCCAACTGCCGTTTCTGGAAACGAAGAATGTTGAGCTCCAGCCCTTTACCTCTCCTACGTAACTAGCAGTCAGTGTCCTGTACTTGTTTCCCTTTTCATCATACAAATACACCCAGCTTCCGTTAGTCTCCACACTTGAAATCATATGTTCTTGTTTTTGTTCTGATGGCATACCTAAATTATTACCGGCAGAAATAAAACCTGCCAGAAAACAAACCAGCGCTATTTGAATAGTAAATATCTTTCCCATAACAATACAAATATAATGAAAGCTTTTAAGCAAATAACGGTGGGATAATTTTCGTAAATTTGTTTGTATGAATTATTCGCCGAGAAATATATCGTTTTTTTTTATTTTCCTATCCCTGCTTCTCTTGCTTTCAGGCTGTGGTCCTGAGGCTAAGCCAAATATGGATCCTGAAGGGAAGAATCATAAGGACAAGGAGGTTGCGCAAATCGTTGAAATATCGGCAGCACCAGAGAGTTTTTCAGCATCCCTTACCGCAAAACTCAACAAAGACACAGTTTTGAGCGGCTGCAAGTTTATCATCGATGGTGTGGGGGAGATTCCGGCATCAAAAGCAGTGGCGGCTTTCAGTGCAACGGCGGAGGAACTCGATTACGAGACATCTTATCAGGTGAAGGCTGTTGCCCTAAAGGGTGAAAAAGAGATTTCATCCACCGGTTCATTCAAGACACAAAAGCATCCGTTCAATGAGGATTTCTGGAGTTTAATGCTAAAGTTGGCGGACAAGGATAAAGACGGGAAAATAAGCAGAAAGGAAGCTCTTGCGGTAAATGAAATCGCTTTGGTTGCAGAAGGTCTTACATCTGTGTATGGTCTTGAGTTTTTTCCCAATGTTTCTTATATACATTTAGCCAGCAATGCTTTGACAGAGATAGATCTAACTAAGAATACAAACCTTTCGTGGCTGGAGGTTAACGGACAGCCTCTTAAACGTTTGGACATCTCCAAGAATCTTAGGCTGAGTCACCTGTCTGCCGGAGGCAACTCGCTGGAATCTTTGGATGTGTCTGCCAACGTGGCTCTAAAATCCCTTTATGTACAGGATAATCGTCTGTCTTCCATAGATGTTTCCAAGTTGACCGGTTTGCAGATTCTACACGTTGGAATCAACAACCTTACAGAGCTTGACTTATCCAACAATCTTCAACTCATCGAGGTTAATACAAATTTAAACCCTAACCTTAAAGTCGTCTGGCTCAAGACCGGCCAGACTATAACTGATTTCGCTCACGACAGTTGGACTGAGATCCGCTATAAATAGAACAATATGGACCGAAAGAAATTTCCGGAACTTGCTTTTCTTCTGGAGAAAGTAGAAGGCAGATTTAACAAGAGGCTGGCAACGCCAAAAGATTTTGATTTATTGGCCGATGAGATAGAATTTGCATCGTCCCCGAAAGCAAAAATTTCTGCAAGCACTTTGAGAAGAATCTGGGGCTATGACAGTTACGAGTCTAACCCTACAATCAGCAAACTGGACATACTGGCCCGATACGCCGGGTATGAGAATTTCCGCAGATTTACGGATATGCTCAAGTCTGACAAGTCTTTTACTTCCGGTTTCCTGACCACCAGTTTTGTAGAATCCGGAGAACTGGAAGCCGGAGAGCATCTGCTTCTAGGATGGAACCCCAACCGTCTGGTGGAGCTGGAGTATCTCGGCTCCAACCGTTACCGTGTAGTCAAGAACCAGAATTCCAAGATGAGAGAAGGAGATGAATTCGAGGCCTCTTCGTTCATTCAAGGCTTCCCGATGTATGTGTCTCACATAGAAAGAGATGGGGATGAGACAAGTATGTATGTTGCCGGATTCCAGGATGGACTTACCCTGGTAGAGCGGGTTAAGGGATGCTAATCTTGGTCTGAAGGTTCAGGGAAGCCGGAATCCATTATCATATCCCGGGTTTCATAGAACATTTTATCCACGGCCCTTTCCGCCTTACGGGCAGAAAGAAGGATTATTGCGTATGCCAATGCCGTAAACATAAACAGAATCACGGCGGCTAGAATCCAAAACTTCTTGCCTGTTTTATGGAGAGCTGCTTTTATCTCGGAGGCGGAAGCATATCTTCCTTCCCTTTCTTTTTGAGTGCATTTCTCAGCGATAGAGCTAAATCCGCCAGGCATCAAGGCCATTATCTTGCCCAGAGAGTAAATGTCCGAGCGGCAGTCTATTTCTTCTCCGTTTAGCAGTTCTGGAGATGCGAACATCCGTGTTCCTGCTGGAGCCTTCAGAAGCATGTGTGAATCCGAATCCGAGAATCCGAAATCTATAATCTTGGCATTGTCTCCGTTGGAGGTAACCATAATGTTTTCTGGCTTCAGATCGCGGTGGATAATCTGCTTGTGGTGCATGTAATCAAGAGCATCGCAGAGCTCAATCAGAATCTTTCTGGCAGTCTTTTCTGGCAGACTTCCTTCCTGGAGCCTTTCATACAGAGTCTTGCCGTCTATCCACTCCATCTCAATGCAGTGCCCCAGTTGAGGAATTTCTGTAAAAGCATAGTACTCGCAGATTCCAGGATGGGAGAGCATGTATCCAATCTCAAACTCCTTTCGCAGAAGATTCTCATACAGGGGATCTTCCCTGAGGTCGTCTTTTAGGCATTTGTAGAGCCTGTTACGCCCTCCCTTGCGGCTGCGGTACAGAAGGGTAAATCCAGAACCCGACGTATGGACGGGTTCCAGAGAAGAAAACATATTGGTGAAATCTTCTGAAGGGCCTCTAAAAAATCCAGATTGAGACTGCATTGCTCCACTTCTTTTCTACAAATGCAAAGATACTCCAACTTTCCGTTAGTTAGTGTTCCTTTTGCGCGAGATTATTTGTAAATTTACACTTCATAAGAATCAGACTCTTGAGAATCTTTTTTGCCATAATGCTGCTGTTTTTGTCCTGCCTGTGCATAGAGGCACAGGACAGGCAGGAGGTGTATTGCTTCAACCAGCGTTATATAGCGTCCGAAGGTGGCAAGTTCGGGATGCTGGACAAGCAGAAAAAGGAGGTTATTCCAATGGTCTATGACGAGATTTCTTTTATCACCGACGATATAGCCATCCTCTCAAGGTACGGAGGCTTCCTCCTCTGCGACAAGTGGGGCCGCATTTTTGCCGAGGGCACTTCCAGGTCAGACCTGGAGGAGCAGTGCCAGGACCTGTACGACAAGGTTCTGGAAGACGACCGTCTTTACTGGGAGACAGTCCTTGAGGCATATTCGGATTTTGCTTCGGAGTGCCATAAGGTTAGGGGGCACCGCGATGCTGAGAAGAAACTCCTGCCCCTTAGGCAGCACATAGAGTCTCTGCTGAAACTTGCGCGTGGAAAGATGAACGAAGAGCAGCTTGCACGGTTTGATAAGATAACCGCCAGTTACGGACACTAGGGAATGAAAAGATGTCTGTGCATATTTGGAATGTTGATTCTGGTGCTGACTTTGGCATCAGGTGTTTCCTATTCCCAGAATCCTGAACAGATAAAGAACAATCCTGAAATGATATGGGCAGAAGGCTCCACACAGAAAGAGGCTCTAGACGGCATCACCTCCAAGCTTGCCCACGCAGTTGGCTTCACCTGCCCAAAGTCCAAGTTCCTTTCTCTGATGAAAACCTACTCCCAGGACATCAGGAAATATTCCCACCAGATTACATACAACGGCAAGTTTCTCCGCTACATAAACAGCCGCGAGACTTCAAAACTCTTCTCCTCCCGCCGCCAGAAAATCGCTGAGTTAAAGCAAAGTGCCCAGTCTGTCCAGACCTCCAGCCCTCAAGAGGCTGCTACACTGTACCGCTGGGCCCTGACCTACCTGAAAAGCCTTCCTGGAGACAATTCCAGAGAAATCTCCTCCTTGCAAGGAAGCCTAACTTCTCTCCAGAAGAAGCAAGGCCAAGCCTACAGCCAGCCTTCCTCCACTGTTCAAACCCGGATGGCGCACATAGACAAGGAAACAAGGCAGATAGCCGGTATCCTTGGAGAGCCGGTGCCGGATATTAAAAGTATTCCGTCTCAGGAACCAAAACCTAAACCAAGCAATGTCTCAATAGCTGATTCCGGGATAAAACGTACAGATTATGCTCCCATACAGAAAGCAATTCCGGAAGACAAGAAATTTGATTATTTGAGGCTTTTCTCTATCGCAGATACAGAGTACAGGATTAATTATTTCAAGAGACTGGAAGAAGAGGCTCAAAAGAATATGTTTTTCGAGGAGCTGTTAAGCAGTGGCAAGGTTGCGTCCTGTCCTTGGGTAACGCCTACCGCACAGTGGAACAGGGCGGTAATCCTTCTTCAGGGAGGTCTGTCTCCGGAGTTCATAACTGGCATAATGGCAGGTTACAACATCCGGAAAGCAGGAGCCTATGCCTCTTATAAGAGCAATTTCACTTCCGTTTCTTCAGATAGGGATATACTTTCCTCAATAAGCACTTCAGAGCTTTCTGGCAACAGCAAGGTTTCTCTGTCTATGATTACAGGAGGCCTGCTCTACAGTCTTGCCACAGACTATCCCCCTGAATACCCGAAGAACGGCAGAATCAATACAATGCTTTATGCTGGTGCCGGTTACGGCCATAGAACTGTTTATTGGCAAGACAAGTCAGACAATTGGGCAAAGGTTACGGACCGCACCTCCAACGGCATTGCCGTTGAGGCCGGCGTCATCTATTCTTTCCTTAACACCAGCGCCCGGAACCTCAGCCTCAGCGCTGGTGTCCACACCATCAACTTCAAAACCGTCGGCTTTGCTTTAGGAATAGGTGTCAACTTCTGACTATTTGCGGAAAATGGCACAAACCATCTTCCTTTATGGCCAATCCAATACTATCCTTAGTGCCACTCAACATCATATTGTGAACTCATAATCCAAATTATTAGGATTTGTAGTTCACAAAAAAATATCAAACTTTTAATAATCCAAATAACGGACTTTTTATTGAACAAATTACAGCACAGTATAATCTTCAGCGATAAATCTTGTCCAGTTCCTCTTTGGTGAAGGCTTTGTACCTTGCCATCCAGTAAGCCGCCTTCTCCTTGTCAAAGGCACCACGGTCTATTTCGGACTCCTTTCCGGCCCTATGCAGTATGGTATTGTTTCCTCCTCCCATGTGCTCCGCCCAGGTCAGTTCTGCAAACGGTGAATCCTGCCTCTGCCCTATATGGTGCAGCTCGTAAGGGTCTCCGTTCCTGTCTCTTGGCGGAAATCCTTCCCCAATCAGGTCTGCATTGTTGTATTCTGCCCAGGAATCATAGTCTTTCAGCGCCTGCTGAGTAGAATCCCTTAGCCAGGTATTTCTCCTGATGCTGTAATCCGCCCAATCTATATCCGTCCTTATCAGCGCAACTTTCCCTCCAATCACCGCCTCACGAAGTCCTGCCTTTATATAAATCTCCGCCTCTTCCACCGAACTCAGCGATTCTATAATCTCATCCGACCATCCGGTCCGGAGTTTAATACTATGGAAATCTTTCATTGTATTCTACTCTTTTCTGACATCTAGATCAGACATATTGAGAGCATTGGCTTTTCTAAGTGAAATACCATACATTCTCATAAATGCATCTTCAACTTCCTGCCCTCTGTTTACTGTTACAGGGTTTGCATATACGGATGCAACATTTACGCTCATACCAGGTTCTACAATAACACCATTGCAGATTTTCTTTCTTTTGGTTGTGATTACAAAGAGCGCCATAATCTAAAAGTCTAAAGTGGTTTTGTAAAACATACAGTTAGTTTTTTAATAAATGTGTGCTCTTCACTTTTTTCTGTCTTCAAATGGAACCCAAAATTTGCTTTAAAAATCTCTAAATTGGCGGTAAGACTGAAAGCATCATCTAATTCAGTTAGGTATTTTATTTCAAGAGTTTCACTACCAAGAAGTTCTCCGTCCCTTTCCAATCTATCTATGTATGGTTTTATTGTTGCATCTTCGGCCACTCCATATTTGAGTGCAATATCTTTTACTTCTCCGATATCCTTTGTTTTGCGAGGATAAGGATCGAGTGTTAAACAATTACTGATATTTAAACTACGGGTCTTGTTAGAAACTGTGTTTATGCTCACTTCTCCTATTTTATTGCCCACGTTACCGCCCAATTCACGGGAATACTTTTCTTTATTGGTAACTTCTTCTTCAATTATAGCAGAATATACGCCAAAAGCTACAAGAACCTCCCTAATAGCAAGGCACTTGGAAGATATTAACTCGTCCTCTGTTTTACTTGCCTCGATGTCTAAATATCTATCAAGATACGGATCTCTAATGTAGATACCATTTGCTTTTGGATAAGATATCAGGTATTCTTTTTTAGCTTTTTCTTGAGAGACGATAGCAATTTCTTTATTTTGCCTGTCTTCATACAATTCTGGGTAAAACCCATTTTCTATTCCGTATGCATATTCATCATCAGGAACGATTATAAGATTAGGTTTTTTTTCAATAAAAGTCATAGTAGGAAAATAGCTATAGTTAGTAATAATAAGATTATAAAAATGATTATAACAGAAACTAGCGTATTTGAATTCTTTTTTTCGAATACTACTTTTGTTTCAGGGCTAAGGGTATAACCGCTAGTTGACAGGTCTTCATCTAAAAGTTTTTTAGCATTCTCTATGCTTATGTCTCTAACACAATAGGAAAAGGACATTTCACGTTGTTTCTTGTCAAGATTAGATAGAAAACCACAGAAGTAATTGTAGTTGTTAATTTTACCCTTCCATATTCTCGACTTCTGAGAAGCAATGCTTTCTAAATTAATAATTTCTTCCAGCACATTTCGAGTCTCTATGGGATCTTCGGGAGCAATGCCATTAACGTATACAAGATTATTGTATCCGTAACCGATGATATGCATTATTCTTTTATTGTTCATTTTGCATTCCTATTCTATCTTTTATTTGTGTAATGAAATCATTGTCTAATAAATTACCGATCAATACAATAGACTTTTTGTCTAAACTAAAAGCATACCTAATATCTGATTCTATTACTTTTTCTGAGGCGGCTGGATTATTCTTCAGATATTCATCAAAATGAGTTATTATAAAACCCATACTATGTTTTTTAATACCTTTATCTGTAATAATTTTTTTTATTTTAGTCATTCTAGACTTTATTGGTAACATCTTTGTTTTTCCTATGCTAAGGCTATTGTTTAGATATAAATCTTCCATCTTGAGCAAAAAGTAAATAAATGTATTCTCTTCAATAACGTTTTCATATAGCTTTACATATTCATTTTGGCCACCTAAGTCTTTAGTCTTAGCTATCGTAACTTTCTCGCCATTACTGCGTTGAAAGGTAAACTCTTCGATATCTCGTATGGATGTGTTGACTTGGCTATCATTAGCACTTGATGCACCAAGCTTTTGGAAAAGTGTTGTTTTACCACTTGCAGGGAGACCGAGAATAGCAATTTTTTTTGCATCTCTGTCACTTAAAGCGGCCACGATTCCTCCTATTATAGAACCTATAGGTAATAATAGCCACCATAACCAGGCATATTGTGCTTGTTCGATTATCATGATTATTTTCGGTTTTATTAAATATCTTTTTTATTTACCCATTCATTAGTTAGCCATTCAGCTCTTTTGCCATAACCCTGAGTATCAACATATATTTTCTTAATTGTTTTTTTGACGGCTATGAGAAGATCATACGCTTTCCCCCTCTCTTCTTCATTATCTTCATACCAGATAGCATTCTCTTTAAGATCTTTTTCACGGGACTTTTTATTTCGCGTTTCTACTTTTAAACTCTTTGTGTCGCTAGCATAAGAAGTAGTTAGCCAAAGGTGATTTTTCTTTTCGTTCATGGCTGTTTATATTGATTGGTAAGTGAATGAATTTAGAATATCCAAGCAATTAGATGTAGAATAGCCCATACGCCTGCAGCTATTTCTAAGAGCCAAATTATTAGTCCTAAAAACATTGAAGGCATAGGGCATCCGAAGAGTGGTCTGCTGATAGTTGAGGCAAGTCCGCCGGCGTTGCCAAAGTTTAAAAGCCGTATAAGTTCTATTACGAACATTATAACCACTAGAATTGCAAAAATGTGTAACACCATAGTTTTAGAGTTTTGATATTAGTTTTGACAAAGTTGGCCATTTCTATTGGATTTTGCAGGTTCAAAAAAGTTCAAAACCAACATTTTGCAGCTGATCCATCAGGCTTACAAGGAATCCGGTGCCCAGGCCAAGGAAAAGGCCGGCCCAGATGAGCCATTGGAGCTGGTTGTTTATGACGTCCTTGGTCATCTTCTCCACTTCCTCGAGGTCCATTTCGTCAATGCGCTTTTTGACAATGCCGTAGATGTCTATGGTATTCAGGATATCAGGGGCGCGGTTCTCAATGAAACTGGTGTAGGCGTTGACAGCAGTGTCCTGGAGCCTGAGCAGGAAGTCTTCCTTGTTCTGGAGGAGGGAGTTGAGAGGGGTGTTGAGAAGTTTTTCGGCTTTCTTGCTGATGAAGACGGAGATAGGGGCTGCCTCCAGATCTTGGATCAGGTCTGTGACGGTGGCAGCAAGGTAAGCCCTGATGGAATCGCTGAAGATTGAAAGCAGCCATCTGTTTCTGGTAAGGTGGTCGGTGGCTTTGTCCGCGATAATGCTGGCTATGTCGGATTCCCTGATGCTCTCGAGGATGTTTTCAGACAAGGCCGGAATCTGGGCCATCAGACTGTCCATGTTGTCTTTCCGGAGGACATCTTCCAGGACTTTCCCCAGAGGCTGGGAGCTGGTCCTCTGCCTTTCCAGGAAACGGCTGACGCCAAGGCTGACTTTTTCCGTCATCTCCTTGGACAGGAGCTCCTTTCTGAGAACGTCCTGGTTGAGGAGGTTGCGGCTTACAGCCTTGGCTATGGCATCAGCAAGTTTATCCTTGTTCTTCGGGATGACTCCCTGTACGGGAGGAAGTGCTCTGAGGCCCAGGATGTGCTTGGGGTACAAGGGGTGGAACAGCCAGTGTATGGCTATCTTGTTGGTACCCCATCCTACGAGGCCGCAGAGCACGGCGTTGAAAATGATTTGCGACCAGTCCATAAGTCAGTTGTATTGCGTCAAGACAATAACTGCCAGGCCTCAAATTATAGGAGGCTTGCCGAAGACCAAGTCCTTCAGTATTTTCCAAATACCTGAGAACAGGTCGCCGTCCTGGCCGGAACTTAATCCTATCTCCACTTTCTTGCCGCAGTTGGGGCAGTTGACCGGTTCTGAAAATATGGTGGCACTCCTTTCAATGTCAGGAGCCTTGAACCTGTGTCCGCAGTGGGGGCACTTTGCGTTTACGAATCCTCTAAGCATGGTGTCTGTTTTTTATCGCGATGAATAAACTCAGTTCTTCTCTTTGAGTGTGGCGGCGTCTTTGGCCGCGTTGTTCAGGAGCACACCTCCGGTGGCGATGGTAGCTATGCCTATGAATACCTTAACTGTGATTTTTGCAATGTCTTTCATGATGTGTTGTACTGTTTAATGTTTAAAGAGAGTCAAAAAGATCGTCTATCATGTCTGAAATCTCCTGGCCGATGGATTTGCCGAGTTTCAGCCCTGTGTTTGCAGCCATATTCACTATCTGGCCGATAGTGGCAGGGAGGCTGTTTGTGATATTGTCTAGTGCGTTCATAATGTATTCTTTGTTGTTCTTACGGTGCAAAGAAAACGGGCCAGTCTGCATAAAAAAGGCAGTGTAATTATTGACTCAACATTTGTCATTACTGAATTTTATTACGATATTTGCGTAACGGAAAATACGTAATTAAAAACCGTAATCAAAATAAGGCAAAGAATTATGGCAACCAAAATAGACAATCCGTTTGTTATTACTGGATATGAGTCCCCAGAGTATTTCTGCGACAGGAAGGAAGAACTGTCCAAACTGTCAGACTCTCTCGAGAATGGAAGGAATGTCACTCTAGCATCGGCGAGAAGAATGGGCAAGACTGGGCTTATTCTTCATCTGTTTTATCTTCTGAAAAAGAAGCAGAAGAACGTGACAACCATTTATATGGATCTGTTTTCTACGCAAAACCTTAGTGAGTTTACCAAGATGTTTGCGAGCTCCGTGCTTGGGCAGCTTGATTCTGATGCCACAAGGCTTTTCAAGAAAATAACATCTACGATAAAGGGCCTTCGTCCGAGTCTGACTATTAACGAGTTGACAGGAATGCCAAAGGTTGGTGTGGATGTTGTCTCCGGCCAAGAGGAACGTACTATTGCAGAAGTCTTCAATTACCTGAAAAAGTCGGAGAAGAAGTGTTATATCGCATTTGACGAGTTTCAGCAGGTTGCTCTTTATCCTGAGAAGAACGTAGAGGCGCTTCTTCGTTCATATATCCAAAACATCCATAATGTCCACTTCATTTTTTCCGGTAGCAGGGTTCATTTGCTAAACGAGATGTTTTTGTCTGCAAAGAGACCTTTCTATCAGAGCACGTCATCTCTGGCTATAGGTGTAATCGATGAAGAAGAGTATTGGAAGTTTGCCGACAATTTCTTCAAGAAGCAGGGGCGCAGCATCTCAAGGGAGATATTCCATAGCGTCTATGAGCAATATGAGGGCCATACCTGGTATATCCAGAAGATAATGAATCAGATATATGGTAAGTCAGACAGAGTGATAGATGAAGCTCTTGTTAAGGAAGCCATCAACGATATCATCAAGGAAAACGAGTACTATTACCAGAGTCTTCTTGACCGTTTTAGAAATGGTCAGGTTAAACTGCTCAAGGCTGTTGCAATAGAAGGAAAAGTGTCTGAAATCACAGCTGGATCCTTCATCTCCAAGTATGAACTTAAAGCTGCAAGCAGTGTCAAGAGTGCTCTCCAGCGCCTCTTGGATGACGAGATTCTCTATAAATCAGAAAACGGCTATATTGTCTATGACCGCTTCTTCGGAAAATGGATAGCTTCTACTTTCAGATAGTTTTTCTCATTTTTGTTAAACGCTATGCGAGAATCTTTTTAAGCCACAATCTGAGGATTGGGTCTCCGATAATTATACCGTCTGAGGTTAGTTCAATCAATTCTTTGTCTATCAGGGAAGACCTGAGTCTGGCAATGTTGGATGGAGAACCTAAGTTGTAAGAGTCTCTTATTTTAGCTTCACCAAAACCGCTTTTAATGCCGTTGTTGACAGCACGCAGAAAGTTCAGCTGGTAGGTCGTAAGGTTTTCTGTCTGTTCTATGAAGGTTGCAGTATTCTGGCGAATCAGATCCTGGACACCATCTTTGATTATAGCATCGGTTACTTTTTGGTCTGTGAGCAACAAGACAGAATAAGCAAGCTGCTGCACGTATGATGCCTGAAATTCCGTAATCTGGCAGATTTTGGATATAGACTCTTCATCAATGGTTTTTCCGAAAGACCGGAATCTTTCCTGTATGTAAGGAATCCAGGTTTCAACAGGTATTGGATCAAGGTTCAGGATTTCTCCAAACCGGTAGAACGGGTAGCTCTTTTTCTGGAACAGATTCATCATCATGTGCATCTTGCTTCCGTAAAGACAGTAGCTTACATTCTTCTGGTTCTGCCATACAGTCCTTAGCTTTTTTTGAACGGCCAGCGAGTCTGGAAATTCTCCAATCTGCTGGAATTCATCTATACAGACAATAATGTCACACTTTTTCCTTTGCGCTATGGTTTGTGGCAAAGAAAGGACATCTTCAGGAGTATGGCTTTTGGGTGTAATGCCCAGGGAGAGTGAGTAATCGGTTGACGGATCTGGACTGAAAGATATCTTTGGGGTAATTCGCTCTATGAAACCCTTTGCGGATTCTTTCCATTCATCAAGTTTGGAGGCAGTCTGTTTTAGAATCTCACTCGCAAAGGTGTTGTAGAAATCGTAATCACTCCTGCAGGAAAAGATATCCATTCTTACCACGATTTTCTTTTTGCTGTTAATCTGGCTTGATACTTTGTTCACAAGAGAGGTTTTCCCCCATCTTCTTGGGGACATGAGTATGGTGTTTATTCCGTACTGGAAATTGGCCGTAAGCCTTTGGATTTCCTTCTCCCTTCCGATAAAGTGCATGTCATCTACCGGGACTCCAAAAATGAATGGTTTATCCATAACAAAATTGATTATCAGATTTTATAACGCAAAGATATATAAAAAATTGCAAATACACAAGTTTGTATTACACAAAGTTGTGTTACACGGGTTTGTGAATTGGGCGAATGTGGGCATTGCATATTTTTTGCTATCTTTAAGGTTGGATAAGCCGATTACAATTGAAAAACATATTAATATGAAAAGGATTCTTATGAGCATTTTGTTTTCTTTGGCTTTCTTCGGTATGATGAAGGCTCAGGATGAGGGCCGTACCTGGCTGAAGCGTTACAATATAGATCCGATGAACGATAATCCGGTGTTCACCCGTCCTATGCACGAGAGGGACGAGAGCCGGGTACAGGGAGCTGGCATCTGCATGAACGACGGTCTGGCTTATAACCGCCGTTACTATAATTTTGGAAGTGACTGGCACTATGAACCGAAACTGAGTCTGTGCAAAGAAGAAGAGGCTGTTTTCCAGAAAATTACCGGAGAGTTTACTGTGGAGGATGGCAGTTTTAGAGTGCAGACTGCAGACCAGATTCTGAAGTATGGAGTTATTCCGACAGATTTCGGTTGCATTGTAGCATATCGTGTCTGGGGATGGGGAGTTGACGGCTATCAGCAGATAAATCATTACTATGCTACTTTTGACCATAAAGGCAATCTGATAGATGCGTTCTATGCCGGACATGGCGAGTGGATGAACGAGATACTCAAGACAGAGCCACACGGAAACTACTCTCCAAGGGAAAATTTCGGAGGCGGAAGCATGAAGTTCTCAGAAGACAACAAAACACTCACGAAAACAGATTATTACTACTTCAAGACTGCGGACGACAAGAGCGACAAGTGGTATGACACCACAGTTTTCAATATCTCGGACAAGGGAATCTTCTCGGAGGCTTCACGAATACAGAAAGGAAAGCCTGAAGTCAACCAGCTTGCCGAGGAGCTTTATGCCCTGGAAACCCTTCCGCTCAGCGATAAGGACGTATTCAGGAAGTGGAACACATTCGTCAAGAAAGCCAAGAACAACGCTTCTCTTCAGCCGAGAATTGCTCTGGACATTCTTCGTCTGTATGCAAGCCGTCAGCAGGAGTTCATGGCTTGGACAACAGCCAACAAGAAAGAAAGTGTTCTAATAACTGCCCTGAAGCCAGGTTTTGAAAAGCTTGGAGAGCGTTTCGGTATGGGAGCACCTCAGATGATTGTGGAGAAAAGCCTCCAGATGTGCACTGACAATACAGTCCGCAATTACTGGAAGAACCTTAAAACCTTCAAGAGCCTGTTTGAAATCTACGACTGATTTCTGCTCATCATCTTTTTGGTATACGCTTCGCCTGGCCAATGGCCCCGGTAGGGCAAACCATACGGCACAGGTGGCATCCCACGCATTTCTGGCCGATTATCCTAGGCTGGCGGTCTTCCCCGAATGAGATTGCCTGGTGTCCGCCGTCGCGGCAGGAGATGTAGCACCTTCCGCAACCGATGCACACGCTGCGGTCTACTGTCGGGAATACCTTGGTGTCACGGTCAACCTGAGCTGTGGTTGCAAATGTTCCGACCTCTTCTCCCACAATCTCTTCCAGAGAGGTTATGCCTCTTTGTTTCATGTAGGTGAGCATACCTTCTTTCAGGTCGTCGATGATCCTGTAGCCATATTCCATAACGGCCGTGCAAACCTGGGTGTTGCGGCATCCTAACTGGATGAATTCCAGAGCGTCTCTCCAGGTGTTGATTCCACCGATACCGGAAAGCTGGGCATTCTTTATCAGATTGCTCTGCGCCATCTCGAGTATGAATCTCAGGGCGATAGGCTTGACTGCCTTGCCTGAGTAGCCGGAAACAATCTTCTTGCCGTCTACCTCGGAGCCGGTAGACATTGTAACGGACTTTATAGTGTTGATGGCCGAAATGCCGTCCGCTCCGCCAAAATGGGCGCTGACAGCAAATTTGCCCATAGAATCCACGTTAGGAGTCATCTTGGGGATGACAGGGATACTTACGGCTTTCTTCACGTATGAGGTGTAGATGGCAACAAGTTCCATATTCTGTCCCACGTCGCTTCCCATTCCGGAGAGCTTCATCTGCGGGCAGGAGAAGTTTAGTTCAACGGCATCTACGCCTGCCTCTTCAGCCATAACAGCCAAATCTATCCACTGCTGTTCTGTGCTGCCCATAATGGAAGCCACCACAATCTTGGAAGGATAGTTGCGTTTCAGGCTGGCAAGTATCTGGAAATCAACATCAGGCGGATTCTCTGAAAGCTGTTCCATATTGCGGAAACCGGCAAAAGATCCGTCAGGGTTCTTGACAACATCGAATCGCGGAGAAACTTCCTTGATCTCTTCCAGGCAGATGGTCTTGTAGAACACGCCTGCCCACCCGGCCTCGAAAGCCGATGACACCATCTCGTAGTTGGTGCAGATGGCGGAAGAAGCCAAAAAGAACGGGTTCTCGCACTTCAGGCCGCAGAACTCTATTTCCAGAGAAGGATTGACCTTGCTGTCAGGTTCCTGGTATTTCTCAGCGATGATCTTTGCTATCTCTCTGATTCTTATCGGCCTGTCGTAATGTATGCAGGCATTTTCAGCCGCAGCCAGTTCTTCTTCGGAAGCATCCTTTATCCACTTCCAGGCATTGGCTGAATTGTCAAACCTCACAGCCCTTACGGCTCTTGCAGGATCGGCTGTTTTGCAGGCTTTGGTACACGGGGCATTTTCGCAGAGAAGACATCTCTCCGCTTCTTCATTAAGATGTAGGGTCCTCATATAAATGAATGTTATTTGATTATTCTGTAATAGTTTTCCTTGCGAGGTCTTGCCGGACGCGGCTCTCCTTCCGGATATCCGAGAGACAACGCTCCTATGCCGGTCAGCCCTGCCTGGATTAGTTCTTCCGGAATGTCCATCTTGCGCATCAGGGCCTTGCCTTCTTCTGTAGAGAACATCTGCATCTCGCGGTTAATCCAGCAGGATCCAAGTCCTATGGCGTGGGCGGCGTTCATCATGTTGCCCAGTACAAGACTTCCGTCCTGAATTGAGTTTCCCCATTTCTTAGGGTCTGAGCCAAATACCAGCACAATGGTAGGGGCTCCATAGTAAGGGTCTGATGTTGAGCCCAGTATCTCGGCGTTCATTTTTCTCAGCTGGTCCAGTATCTGAGGGTTCTGCACCGCCACAATCCAGGAATCTTGCTTTCCCATACCGTTGGGGGCAAAGGTTCCGGCTTCCAGGACGGCCTTGAGTTCTTCATCTGTAATCTGCTGCGGCTTGTAGGAACGTACGCTCCTTCTTTCTTTGAGGGCTTTAAGAACAGTGTTATCCATAATCTTGTCGGTTTTCTCGGTCTTTTGAGCGTATAGAGCTGCGGTTGACAGAATCAACAGTGCAAATATAATCGATATGTGTTTCATGTGGCTATGGTGTCTCGTAAGTAGTTAGTAATCGGTTGTTTTGTAAAAGCACCTGCCACTTTAGCCATGGTGCTTTTTGGAGCCTGTTGAAAAACAGATAGTTATGGGCTACCATAGCCCTTCAACAAACCTTTCAAGGTCTTTCGGGTCAAATCCTTCAGTAATGGCTTTGATGGTGCCGTCTGCATTCACGTACACGCACATAGGAGTAGCGGTAATATCAAAGACTATATCTGTCCTGGAAAGCTGGCCTTCCATATCGGAAACCGGGTTGTATTCAGTCATCCCGTAGAAGTCAGCGTCCTTTTTGAACCTCTCATAGTTGTCTTCGGTGAAAAAAGGAATGAAAGCAAAATCGCGGCGCCCTTTGACCTTCTGTTCTATATTGTTTTTGTAATAGTCCTTGAAGGCAAGCGGATTCATGTGGCCGCCCATACAGTCGTAGCCGTCAAGTATTATGAAAATCCTTTTTCCTCGTACATTTTTCCAGTTGAACTTCTTTCCGTCCAGGGTGTAGCAGGTGAATTCCCATATCTTGTCTCCGGCCTTCAGCGGTTTCGATGTCAGGTATTCTTTCAGCCTTTGGGCAGCTTTGCTTTTTCTGACCTTTGGGCTGAGGTTGGCCATAATCTTTTCCAGGGAATCTCTCGTATGGCCTTTTTTGATTCTGTAGACATCTTCCAGAGCACTTTCTGAAACAGCGTAGTAATCTTTTCTCAGCGAATTTATATCGTTATCGATCCTGTTCCGTCTGTTATCTGAGACAGTTATCAGAGAGTCGGTATAGTGCATCAAAGAGTCCCTGACTTTAGTGAGCGAATCAATCTGCTTCTTGATTCTCATCGCCCTTCTCCTGTCGGGAGGAATGTTGGCGTTATGCCATTTCATGTTCTCGGAAAACTCCTTGTAAAGGTCAGCCTTCTTCTGCTCGTACTCTGCGTCTTTCTTGCTCTGCTGCTTTTTGTTGTTCTGGGCTTGGAGGCCGGTGCAGACCAGGACGGCGGCTAAAATGATCAGGAACTTTTTCATCGGGGACGGTGTGTTGTAAATTATTGCTTTTTTGCAGCCGTTTTCTTGGCAGGGGTTTTCTTAACCGTTTTCTTTGTTGTTTTCTTTGCGGTCTTTTTTACAGTTGGTTTCCTGGCCGGTTTCTTGGTTACGGTCTTGAACGGAAGCCGCTGTTGAGGGCTTTCAAGGTCAAGCAGATAGCGTTTCGCTCCCAGTCCTCCGCCATAGCCGGTAAGGCCGTCGTCGCTGCCTATGACTCTGTGGCAAGGAATTATGACAGACAGGGCATTGTCTCCGCAGGCGTTGGCCGCTGCCCTGACGGCTTTAGGATAGCCTGCCATTGCGGCGATCTCCGCATAAGAAACGCTCTTTCCGTAAGGAATATCCAGAAGACTCTTCCACACGGCATTCTGGAAAGGAGTGCCGGCCATCTGGTACGGAATATTGAAGGTCTTGCGCCTTCCGTTAAAGAACTGGCCGAGCTGTTTCATCGCCGAGACAATTACCTTGGAAGGTTTCTCCGCGCGAGGTTTAACTGTTTCAGTTTCGGGCAGTATGAACTCAACTTCCAGAGCTTTGGAAAGTCTTGAAAGAGTGTCCGTAAAGTTCTTGCTATTAGCCCAGTCGCACAGACAAAGGCTTCCTTTTCTTGCGGCCAGATAGAGCTTTCCGCACGGGGAATCGTATTCGTAAATCTTGACTTTAAGCATAACTTCAGGCATGGCCTTTTATGCCATTTTCCCAAAGTTACGAAAAGTTGCCGAGAAATCAGCAATTTACTTGTAAAGGTTGGCCATGTTTTCTATCTCCGTCTTGATTTCTTCCACTAAGTTTGCGGGGGAGAGGACTTTCACTCCTGAGCCGTAACGTAGAATCTCTTGCTTGAAATCGTAGGTAGGGGCAAGATAGTACTGGAAAATGGTTCCGTTCTCATCTTCTTCCTTGATTGTTTGCGAGTTGTGAAGTGGCAGACTCTTGAAATATTTGGCCTGAGTTGAGTCCGCCCATATTTCTATGAAGCAAGGCTTTATGTCTTTATCGGCGATGATACCGAAGTATTGGGAGAAATACTCCTGGGCATTGAATCTTTCCGGCACCAGAAGTTTCTTTTTGCTTATTTTCAAATCTTGGATTCGGTCAAGAGAATAGATTCGAGGGGTTTCCCAGTCTTCGCTTCTGGCCAGAAGATACCACCTCTGCTTGAACAGTTTCAGGCAATACGGATGAACCGTAAAGGAAGACGGAAAGTCTTTGAAGAAACTCTTGTATGTCATCTCCAGGGCTCTTTTGCTTTTGATGGCGTCAATTATGACGTTCAACCATTTGCCGCTGGAAGGAATGCTTTCCAAAAGTATCTTGTCGTGAATGCCGGAACTTTCTTCCATCAGATTGTTCACCTGAAGGCAGTCCAGCATCCATTCTCTGAAGCTGCCGTCTTCCAGGCTGTCGGTATCTATGTAGTAACCATCTGGACGAGTGTAGCTTATCTTTATGCCGAAGGTTTCTTCAATGGCCATTCTGTGGTTGTGGAATGTGCGTTCGTAAAGGTTGTCGCGAGTTTCATTCAAAGGGCTTTCCTTCCACTTTCGGTCAAGCTCTTTGAGCGTTATAGGGCCGTTTGTCTTGATGGTGCTTATAAGCCAAATGTACCGGTTGAAGTAATGCTGTGCCATAACGGTGTTTTTTCTTTTCTGCTGCAAATATAAGAAATCACTCTGCCAAAAGGTGGCAGAGTAAATTATTGCGCTAAAAACTCATTATTTTTGCAAAAAGATTCTTATGGCAGGACTGAAGGTATATTTTGCAGGATCCATCCGCGGAGGCAGGGCGGATGCTGCTCTCTACAAGCGGATTATAGAGTATATCCAGAAAACGGACACTGTTCTTACGGAGCACGTGGGGGATCTGAGTTTGAGCAAGAAGGAAGGCTCAACTCCCAAAGGTTTTTCAAAGGGAGAAAAGGATGTTGCCATATATCTTCAGGATACCGGCTGGCTCAGCGATTCAGATCTTGTGATTGCAGAGTGCACCACTCCGTCTCTGGGAGTTGGGTTTGAGCTGGCCTTTGCCGAGAAGCTCGGGAAGCCGGTGCACATCTTCTACAACAGCACAAGGACCACTCTTTCCGCTATGCTGACAGGCGACAAGTACTTCAACATTCATCCATATAAAGCTGAGGAGGAAATCTATACTGTGCTAGACAGCATTTTTAAATAAGATTTATTAATATGTTGCTATATTGAAGATTCTATCTTCCTTGAAGTATCCTTTCTGCACAGCTACGCACATTAAAGCACCATATATTTCCCAAAACTGTGGACCATGAGGGCGTTCATATTTTTCAGCTTTTTTCTGTTCTGTATAGTGAATATGGTGCGCATACTCATGTATGGCAATTTCCATAAGAGGAGCTGCAATGCTCCATTTGGAATAAACCCTAATCCTTTTCTTATCAACAATATAAACTCCCATCTTAGTTTTGGGCTTTTTGTCAATAACCAAAAGTTCAAAAGGTACTTTGCATTTATATATACTTAACAGGGTACATTTAAGATTAACTGCTGTACTAAGATTTATAGACATAATATAATTTATGTTTATGAGAAAGGGTCTGAAATAGACGTGATTATAGAAAGACAGTATTTAGAATACTTTCATTGCAATCCAGGCGCAGGCCTCTGCGTCTGCCAGGGCATGATGGTGATGCTCAAGGCAATAGCCGCAGGCCCGGGCAACGGTCTGAAGCTGATGGTTTTCCAGATAGGGCATCATTCGTCTAGAAGCCCAAAGGGTATCGTAGAAATCATAATCAGGATAGTCCATCTGATAGCATTGGAACACTGCCTTCAGGCAGGTTTCGTCAAACGCTTTGTTGTGGGCTACGAGTGGCAGATAGGGGCTTCCCAGCTTCTTGGCATCTTCATCGCTGAGGATGATCATCTTCTCCACCTCTTTCCAGACCTTGGGGAATACCGGAGCATCCTCCGTGTCTTGGCGGCACAGCCCGTGAATGCTGGTATTTAGACGGTTGTAGTAGTTGGGCTCGGGCTGGATAAGCGAATAGTACGAATCCGAAATCTCTCCATTCCTGACTATTACAACGCCCACACTACATACGCTTGTGAACTGAAAATTAGCCGTTTCAAAGTCTATAGCCGCAAAATCTCTCATATCAGTTTCAAATATACTCGTTTTATTTTAGTAGAAAAGCATTGTCTTCTATGATGATTTCTGTCTCAAATTTGCGTACATATATGAAATCTGTGATGGTAAATTCCATATGTTCAAAAAGATTGTGAAAAGCACTGGTAAGATGCAGATCTTTTGTCAATTCATAGTCCAGCCCTTCATTCCAGTTCGGAGGCGGGCAATCCATTCCTATTAGGCTATCAAACGATTCGCTTTCATTTGGCAATGTCAGAACCGGCAGCGTTACACCATTTTCATACAATGGATTCCAGCCGCTGTCGCATAGGGCATACCATAATTCCTGTCTGTCTTCTCCCTGAACTGGATGGAGTTCGGGATAATCATATCCAAGAAAGCATTTGGCAGTAAGCCTTGTTTTCTCACTAAAGTCTTTATTGTCCTTAATGCTGTTCCAGATTCGCTGAGCCTTGTCGTACATTTCCCGCAGGGCTTGAGTAATCGCATCGTTAAAAGCAATGATATCCGGAAGAATTTCTTCCTGGTGAGCCAGCACTCTTCTGTTTATCAGCTCTTTGCGTAAAGAAAGCAAACACTTGAGATTAGAGTAGTCACCTGTAGAGTCTTCATAATTACATATGATTTCTCTCTCGATTGCTTGAATGTCATAATTATTAATATCCATCATAGTTCATCATTTTGCGGCAAAGGAAACGCACTTCTCTGCTAAATTCAGGCAGAGTCTAGAATAATCTCCCTGACACTTGGTTCTATCGGTAAATACTTGGTAAAAACAAAAAACTTTCACTCAAATTTTACTCTGCCGGAATCCTGCAAAGTAATGCTCTTCCTTTGTCTCAGACAAAGAGAAATATCAAAGAACAGAACAAAGAACAGAACAACCATCAAAAACAGAACAGTTATGAAACGAATAGCACCCAACCCATCCGATCTGGCATTCCGGGAATACTGGGACAATTTCGGATATGAACAAGAATCCATGACCTTGCAGCAGAAAATACTCCGTCTGGGAGTCTTTGTCAAAGAAGGTGGAAAAATTTCTGATGTGCTGGATATTTACCTTATAGGCAGAGATAATTATGATCAGCTGAGAGCTATTCAGTGGATGTTTTTCCGCTATCTGACTTATACGATGAACGCCGGAATACCACTAGCAACTTATGAAGGCGGGACTCTGGCACAACGCATAAGATGTCTTGACAAGGAAGAACTCATTGAACTGCTTGAATTAGAATTGGACCGTTGTGTTACTCTTGACTCCTGCGACAATTATGAAATCGATTATGAAAACTTGAGCAGGCCTGAAGACATGCATCTATACAACATTGAAAGGAGGCATTGGCTGGCTAACCCTGAGGAAACCGTATCTGCTTACTTTGGGAAATCTCGCCGATGGGGTTACCTCCAGCCACCTTTATGGAATAGACCGGGAACAAAGTAAATTCCAAGTTATCCCCAAGTAACCCTCAACCAAAACCCAATTATCGCGACAAAAATGATTGACACCAAAGAACTCCTCAAACTTGAGCAGGAAATCCTCAGCATTTATGGAGATGGCAACCCTTTCAATAAACACCAGACTTTTATGGCCGCGGGGCTCAAATCTCTTCTTGAAAAAAGAAAATACTTGATTGATACAGGTTTAAGGGAATCTTCCAGCATAATGGATTTGGGCCTTGCAGATGAATTATTGCAGTTCAACAACAGCCTGAAACTGTTCCTTGAAGGCGCCTACGATACTTTCCGCAACATTATAGAAGAAATGGAATTTGGCGATCAGCATTTATTCCAGTTAAGTGTCTATATGGCGGACTGTCCAGAGAGCATGAAGCAACGGAACGAATACGATTGCAGTCTATGGGATATCTTCAACAATAAATTATTCATCGATGAAGACTTTTACGCTACACCGCTTATTCAGAACAAGCTCTTCGATATGACTTCTATTGGTTACCAGGATGTTGACGATAAGTCTTTTGAGGAGGAAATGAAACTCTCCCGCCCATTAGCCCACTGGAACTGCAAAGGACAGACCTCTCCTAATTTGAACGAACTGGAGGTAATCCGCCCCGTTGAAGCCTTAATCAAGAATACCTGCTTCGCCATTACAGACTTTGCCTACTGCCGTGATTTTAGGGCAGAAATAAAGATAAGCCTAGAATGATAAGTGGAATAATCTTGACTAGCTTCAGAGATGAATTCAGTTTCTCCGGTTAATCAAGTTCACTACAACCTTTATCATAGTGTCCATCTCATCGGTCCGGCTCTCTGCAATCATCAGAGTAAGAGCCACAAGAGATGCATCAGCGATGCGCTTAGACCCGTCTGGGCGATAGAGGATGCCGTTTTTCTGCATAAACCAGAGGAATAGGGTAGCGGCTATTCGTTTATTGCCATCCACGAAAGAATGGTTCTTTACCACCAGATAAAGCAGCATAGCGGCCTTTTCCTCAATACTAGGATACAGATCTTTTCCGTCCCAGGTCTGGTATATCTGCCCGATGCTGCTGTGGAAAGACGCATCTTTCTCTACCCCGAATAGACTGCTTCCTCTAAATTTCTCCCTAAGGCTCTTTATAGCTTCCATTGCATTCTCGTAAGTGGCGTGAAACCTCTCCGGAGCTGTTGTGTCTGTAATCTTCAGATTCTGATAGTCGTAAGAATCAAGAGTGTCAAGAGCATAAGTGTAATCTCGAATAACATCAAACAGCCCTACAGCCTGATCGGATGTTAGCATCAATTCCTTACTGAATACATTCTCTAGCAGTCCAACAGCCTTTTTGAGTTCTTCATATTTCTGCTCTGAAACTACACTGCGGTTTACAGCATACCCTTTAAGCATATACTGCTTGATTATTCCAGTAGCCCAAATCCTGAACTTTGTTGCTCGAATTGAGTTTACACGGTAACCGACCGAAATTATCATATCCAGATTATAGAATACAACAGGGCGGTCTGAATTTGCAATTTGCATTTTTTGCAAAGTGCTTTTTTCTGATAATTCTCCTATATCCAATATTTTGTTGATATGCCTGGATATACCAGATACGTCAACACTAAATAAAGAAGCAATAGCCTTCTGTGTTGCCCAAATGGTCTCTCCCGAAGGATCAACCATTGCCTCCATCTTTACCAATCCATCATCAGACTGATAAATCACAATGTCTTTTCTCTCTTCCATACGCTCCTAGTTTCTAGCAACAAAAGTAAGAATTATTTCGGTTCTTTACTTTTGTCGGGCTTATATGATATTTAAGTTACGAATAAGCACACTATACTTTGCTAAAACTTTGAATAGTCTAGGAAACCGCTTACTTCTTCATAGGTGGCAATTACGTATTGGGTAAAATCGTCCGGCACACAAACTTCCCAAAAGTCTTTCGACCCTGTACGCAAGAACTTGGGTTTATCTTTTTTTGGGTAACGATAGGCAGGCCACCAAAGACTTTTCCGAAATCTAGCTTCTGCCAGATGCTCCTGGACACTATCCTGTAATACTTCTCCGTCTTGAGCATCGTAGTTACATATACCATAGATATTTCGACCGTCTCCCTCTGTATTGAAACGAAACGATGCTTTGGAGATTCCAGGAAGTGACATTCTAATACTCAGAAAGCT
>JAGCXV010000029.1 GCA_017961175.1 Bacteroidales bacterium | reverse complement strand
TTTTCCTTGTAAATTGGAAAACCTTTAAAAGGTTTGCTGCTTGTCTTCAAAATGTCAATGAACTGTTCCTTCCAACAAAATTTGGCCGAAACGGGCTGCAAAGGTAAACACTTTTTTCATACCACCAAATCTTTTTGCAAATATTTTTCAAAAAATTTTTGCCTTTTTATGCAAATCGCCCCTACAGACATCTGCAGGGGCGATTTTTCTATGAAAAAATTTTTGAAAAATTTTCTGTCGGGAGTTAAAAACAGCCGGATTTACTCCTTTTTCTCCTTCAGAAGGTCTCTGATTTCGGTCAAAAGTTTCTCTTCTGCGGATGGTTCTGCCGGTGCTTCAGGTGCAGGCTCCTCAGCTTTCTTTCTCTTAAGCTTATTGAGGCCCTTGATTACCAGGAAGATAGTGAAGGTAATGATCAGGAAGGAGATGATGTAGTTGATAAACTGGCCATACTTGAACAGCACGGCTTCCTTTACAACTTCTCCGTTTTCCACTACCGCTTCCTTAAGCGTAATGGCCAGGGAAGCGAAATCCTTGCCACCTATCAGTACACCGATACACGGCATAATCAGGTCATTGACAAGGGAATTGACGATTGCGCCAAATGCACCGCCGATAACAACGGCAACAGCCATATCAACAGCATTGCCCTTTACGGCGAATTCCTTGAATTCATTTAAAAACTTTCCCATACTATTATATATTATATGTGTTATCTATCAGCATATACAGGTTCGCGCATCATCATTGTCTCGAAATTCACCCCGTACATTTCATTTATGACCCTCTGGACTTTCTCCCAAGGACTCCGGAAAGCGGTTCTTAGAGTGAAACCTTGCTTAATTTCCACTATTACAAGTCCGTTCTGCCCCCTGTCTCCCGCAATTTTCTGGGCTTCTTCAGCACTATAGACAATCATCTCACCGATAGCTTCTTCCCTAAACTCGTTGAACGATCTTACAAAAGCCTTGCGGTTAAGAGAATCAATTGCCAGGATTGGAGTTACACGGTTGGCATTGAAATATTTGTAATTCCTGAAGGCGACATCGTCCGTACCATAATTATCCACAAGTTCAGAAACCTTTGCCGCAAAAGCAGGCCCGTTATCCATATCGGCAAAAGAGAACTTGGTAACGAAAGCCTTGCGTGAAAGATTATCCCCTTCCGGATATATCTGGCTGGAGTTCAAGTCTTCTTCATTGTTTAACGTTATTGATATCAGGCCGTTCGGGAAAGATTTCTGGAGTTTCTTCGGAAGGGCGCGTCCAACAAGAAAACTTATTCCCCTGATGTTATCAACCTTTATATCGCTGAAGAAAGTGACTATGGAATCCCCTACCATATAAGTTGGCATATTGATGCTGTCGCACTCCATGATGGCACTGATTGAAACAACTCCATCCAATCCCGGACAGTTGTTGTCGTATTTTACGCAAAGCACTCTCAACGAGTCTTTTACGCCACCTTCAAACTGAGCCTTCGCAACACTCGGGGCAAAAACCATCACCAAGAGGAAAAAGGCTGTGTATATGTGTATTTGTTTTTTCATCAATTACAAATATAACCATTTCTTTTCGTAACTTCGCCTAAAATCAAATTACAAGGCAAATGGCTGAAAACAACACTAAGCAGAAGCCGGAATACAAACCGCTTCTGAAACCGGAAAAAACTTACAGGGAGGCAACCGCCTACAGTGTCACCATAGGATTGGTGATGACCATAATCTTCTCGGCAGCAGCCGCTTATCTCGGCCTTAAAGTGGGCCAGGTATTTGAGGCTGCAATTCCTATCGCGATTATTGCAGTTGGACTTTCCACCGCAATGAAGAGGAAAAACGCGCTGGGAGAAAACGTGATAATCCAGTCTATCGGAGCCTGCTCCGGAGGAATTGTGGCTGGAGCTATCTTCACACTGCCGGCCCTGTATATTCTCCAGGAAAAATATCCTGAAATCCAGGTGGACTTCATAAAGGTATTCTTATCCAGCCTCCTGGGAGGTGTGCTTGGAATCCTCTTCCTGATTCCGTTCCGCAAATACTTTGTCAAGGACAAGGACGGAGACTATCCGTTCCCTGAAGCAACCGCCACGACTCAGGTCATCAAGAGCGGAGAGGGAGACAGCGGCGGTGCCAAACTCCTGCTCCTCAGCGGACTTATCGGAGGTCTATACGACTTCATAGTTGCGTCTTTCGGCTGGTGGAGCGAGACTATCTACACCACCGCCACCCATTGGGGAACGGTGGTTGCGGACAAGGCAAAGCTGCTTGTCAAGTACAATGTTGGAGCAGCGGTTCTCGGACTCGGCTACATAATCGGACTCAAGTACGCATTCATTATCTGCTGCGGATCGTTCCTGGTATGGTTTGTAATCATCCCGCTTATGAGCTGGCTCTGCGGGCCTGATACCGTCACCTTCCTGGGAACCACATTCGACGGTGTGGCCAACATGGGTCCCGAAGTTATATTCAAGACCTACGCACGTCAGATAGGTATCGGCGGCATCGCGGTTGCGGGTATCATCGGCATCATCAAATCCTCCGGCGTGATCAAATCCGCTTTCGGCCTGGCTGCCAAGAGTTTCTCCAAGAAGGGAGGAGCGCAGACCGAGGAAATCCGCACCCAGAGGGACCTCAGCATGAAGATCATTGCCTGGGGCGTGATCCTGGCCCTTGCAGCAACTTTCATATTCTTCTATTTCGGAGTTATTCCTGATGGCAACAAGCTTTTACTCGCGATAGTGGCTCTTCTCATCGTCGCGATAATAGCCTTCCTGTTCACCACTGTTGCAGCAAATGCAATCGCAATCGTAGGCAGCAACCCTGTCAGCGGCATGACGCTTATGACCTTGATACTGGGCTCAGTGGTTCTGGTTGCCTGCGGACTTAAGGGAGTGCCGGGAATGGTGGCGTCACTGATTATCGGAGGAGTTGTCTGCACAGCCCTTTCCGTTGCAGGAAGCTTCATCACGGACCTCAAGATCGGATACTGGATCGGCAACACGCCTAAGGTTCAGGAGAGCTGGAAGTTCATCGGAACCCTGGTTGCCGCAGCAACTGTGGGCGGAGTGATGATAGTGCTCAACAAGACCTACGGTTTTACCGGAGAGGAGGCTCTCGTGGCTCCTCAGGCAAACGCCATGGCTGCTGTCATCGAGCCTCTTATGAGCGGTCAGGGAGCTCCTTGGCTGCTGTATGGAATCGGTGCAATCATCGCCCTGATCCTGAACTTCTGCAAAGTTCCGGCCCTGGCATTCGCCCTGGGTATGTTCATCCCTATTGACCTCAACCTTCCTCTGCTTGCCGGCGGTGCAATCGCCTGGTATGTAGGCTCAAGGAGCAAGGACAAGGCTCTTAACGAAGCCCGAGTGAACAAGGGAACCCTGCTCGCCTCCGGATTCATCGCAGGCGGCGCCCTTATGGGAGTTGTCTCAGCGATACTCAAGTTTGCCGGCAAGGATTTCTTCGCCAAGGAGTGGGCAGAGACCGGAAGCGCACAGGCCGTGGCCATTGTGGCTTACCTTGCAGTTGCCGCCTTCCTTATCTTCTCGTCGCTGAGAGCAAAAGCACCTAAGAAACAGTAAAATACATTCGATATGGAAAAAGTACAAGACAAATTCCTGAGATATGTGGGCGTATGGACCACATCCGATCCGGAAAGCACCACGGCTCCTTCCACAGCAAGGCAGTTCGACCTTCTGAACCTGCTGGCCAAGGAGCTCAAAGAGATGGGCATAAAGGTTAAGGTTACAGCCA
This sequence comes from Bacteroidales bacterium, assembly GCA_017961175.1. GTDB lineage: Bacteria > Bacteroidota > Bacteroidia > Bacteroidales > UBA932 > Egerieousia. Next base: position 58,473 of record JAGCXV010000029.1, on the reverse strand, counting down.
AGGGAGTGCTTATGGCAACCATCCCTTCCAACCTCCCTAAGCCTAAAAAGGGAGAAAAGAAAGCACCTGTAATCGGCTTCATAGCCCACGTGGACACGGCTCCGGATGCTGAAGGAAAAGACATCAAGCCTCAGATCATCCCTAACTACAACGGCAAGGACATCATCCTCAACAAGGCAAGGAAAGTGAAGCTTTCCACAGCCGTTTTCCCTGAGCTTAAGACCTTCAAGGGCCAGACCCTTATAACCACGGACGGCACCACCCTTCTGGGAGCAGACGACAAGGCCGGAGTTGCCGAAATCATGTGCGCCGCAGAATATATGGTTAAGCATCCTGAATTCAAACACGGGACAATCAAGATCTCTTTCACCCCGGACGAGGAAATCGGACGCGGAGTGGAGAACTTCTCCGTCAAGGACTTCGGTGCGGACTTCGCCTACACGATGGACGGCGGAGCGGTTGGAGAGCTGGAGTTCGAGAACTTCAACGCCGCCTCGGCCAAGATAGAGATCCAGGGCTGCAACATCCACCCGGGCTACGCCAAGGGAAAGATGGTCAACGCCATCATCGTGGCCAACGAAATCCTCTCTATGCTCCCTCCTAAGGAAAGGCCTGAGCACACATCCAAGTACCAGGGATTCTACCACGTTGTGGGCATCAGCGGAAGCGTCGAGAACGCATCGGTGAGCATAATCATAAGAGACCACGACACCAAGATATTCAACTCCAGAAAGAAGCTCTTTGACACAATCCAAAGCAGGATGGACAAAAAGTACGGCAAGGGCGTGGTAAAGATCACCGTAAAGGACCAGTACTATAACATGAGAAAGGTTGTTGAGCCTAAGTACTACATCGTTGAAAGAGCAATCTCAGCGATGAAGAAAGCCGGCATCAAGCCTAAGATCCAGCCAATCCGAGGCGGCACAGACGGCGCAATGCTGAGTTTCCGTGGCCTTCCTTGCCCTAACATCTTTGCCGGCGGCCTGAACTTCCACGGCAAGCTGGAATATGTTTCCGTAGAAAGCATGGAGAAAGCCACCCAGGTGATCCTCAACATCGCCCAGGCACAATAAAACGACATGGGGAAAACCTGGAGAATAATTATAATGGTTTACTTTACTCTGCTCCTTGGAGTAGCTTTAGTTATACTGGCTTTTGTCGCGATTCAATTTTACAAGAAAAAGGCTCTGAGAGAGAATTTATATGCACAGACTCTTAAAGCTCCTTTCGAAAGGCATCGCACCAATGAAGACACGGTAGTCATTCGCATAGATGATATTGACAGGGAAAAAGCCTCGCAATTTATCCGCGATTACTATAAGATGAAAGGCGGAGGTATGGTTTGGACTCCCGAGATAGAAGAACACCAAGGATATGTACTTCTGAAATTTAGCGGATGCGTAGGTTACACAGAGTTCTGCTATTTGGTAAACTATATGGTCTATAGCGAGAAGCCTCCAGCAAGGCACAAGGCTATAGGGTGGTATCAGACCAACGATGTAACCAACCTGAGCGATAGCCTCAATCTGAGCAACACCATCCTTATGATGTTTGTCCCAGATTCAGATGTAGAGTATGACAATGTCTACTTCGTAAACAAAGACGGCACGTGCTTCAAGCAGGAGTTCGCCTGGCCGGAACACTTATTTGTGCTGAAAGACAATATCCGAGAGTATGAAGAATGTCCTGGCTTAAACCAGCCAATTTAATTCTGAGATTCAACGATAAAAGAAAAAGCCCCTCGCAAGGGGCTTTTTCTATAACTATAAGGTTTTGATTTACCTGTAGATTCCTACGGCGCGGAAGTACCAGCTGTTGGCATTTGAGTACACGTACTCGAAGATGGAGTTGCCTATAACATAGTATACTGATCCGTCATATACGAGTTCCCTGTAGTCGCTTGGCATGTCGTAGAGCACTGCTCCGTCCGGTGCGTTCACAACCTGAAGCTCGTAGCTGTTAACCTGTACATAGAAGTTAGCGTAGGAGTCCACGTAATAGGTTCTGGTGTGGATGCCTGAATAGAAATCGTAGTCAACTTCATACAGGTATGGTGCAATGGTAGAGATCGGGATTCTGGTTCCTACAGGAGGTCTGTGGACATTGTAGTAGCCGTAAGCGTGCCAGTACCAGACTCCGCTCCAGAAGTACATGCTCATGCCGTTGATCCTGTATTTGTAATAGTGACTAGGACGGTTAAGGAAACGAATTCCAAGGTCGAAGTCGATGTGGATTGCGGCCGGGCGGTGGATAATCCTGCCGTCGCGGAACGGATTGTAACCCAGATGACGGTTAGGGTTGGCCCTGTCGAATCTTGGTGCAGGAGGGAGCTTGGTGGCGGAGTTGCCGCCTCTGCCTGCATAGTAGGTAGGACGAGGTCCCTCGGTCCCCGGACGGTTGGTCACGTTGCCGCTTGGCCTGCGGTCCTTCTCAGGACGCGTCTCCGGGCGGTTGTTGTTCGGACGGTTGTCCGGGCGGTTGGTTACATTGCCGTTGTTAGGACGGTTGTTGTCCGGGCGGTTGGTTACGTTGCCGTTGTTAGGCTTGTTGTCTCTGCCCCTGGCGTCGATGCCGCTCTCGGTGCGGACATTGCCCATATGATCGTTATAGTTTCTGCCGGTATTTGCGCCGGAATTGTCTTTTCTGCTCACAGTAGCATTACGGTCAGAAGACGAGTTCTTGTTGGTTACCGTAGTGCGGTTCTGAGGAGTAGAAGTTTTCCTGTCCTGCGTGTTGACGGTCTTGCGGTCCTGAACAGTATTGTTGTTGTTGGCCCTTGGCTGTGAAACCTGAGCCGCTTTCTGCCTGGTATCCGAAGAACGCTGGGTTGCAGCAGTTGAATTGCCACCGGAGTTGTTTCTCCTGCTGGAAGACTGTGCTGAGGCAACAGAGGTTGCAGTGAAAGTCAGCACGGTTGCAAGGGTTGCAACTAAAGCAGTGTAAATGGTGTTGGTTTTCATAGCTGTTTAGTTTAAGTGGTTAGTACTTTACACCTATACTATCAAAATGCTTGCCAAAACCTTAAAACCTAGTCGTAGAGGTAGTATTTGCGGCTTTTTTCCTTGAAAGGCTTCTCGTCTTTCTCAAAGAATTCCTTGATGCTTTCCCAGGTGTAGGTCTTGGAGAAAGTCTTGCGGATATAGTCGGATCCGCTCACGATATCAAACATGCGGAACCTTCCCTTGTCGCAGTTCTCGAAGGTCTTCTTGTCCGGATAGAGCTTTGCAAGTTCCTGCATAACGAGGAACTGGATCTCCACCAGGCGGGCCTTGGAATAATCGGTGATGAAAACCTGCACTCCGCTGCAGTACTTGCCCTTCTTCGATCCGTAGTAAGGAGTTTCATAAATGGTGCGGAAGCGGATACCCGGAAGGTTGAGTGCATTCATATTCTCGCAGAGCTTCTTGCCGTCTATCCATTCTGCCACAAATAGCTGGAACGGAAGCGTATAGCCCACGCCTTCAGAGATATATCCAAGTTCTCCCATAATTCCGCTCACCGGATAATAGTATGCGTTCACAATCTGAGGAACGTGAGGAGACGGCAGTATCCAAGGAAGATTTGTGTCTTCGTAGAGCATGTTCCTGTGCCATCCTTCCATCGGGATAACAGTCAGTTTGCACTGCACTCCGTTCTTGAGCATCTTCTCCCCGTTGAGCATCTTTGCCAGCTCACCAAGTGTAAGTCCGTAGAGATAAGGAATCTTGAACTGGCTCACGAAGGAGTAGAATCCATCTTCAACGAGATTTCCCTCTACCCTTTCTCCACCAAGCGGATTTGGACGGTCCAGAACGATGAACTCCTTTCCGGCCTCGGCGCAGGCTTCCATCATAAGTCCCATAGAACTTACAAACGTATAGCTGCGGCATCCGATATCCTGAATGTCAAACACTACCGCATCCACGTTCTTCAGGAACTCCGGAGAAGGCTTGCGGTTCTTGCCGTAAACGGAATATACCGGAATTCCTGTAGCGGAATCCTTTGCGTCCTTGACAGTAGCGCCGGCGTAGATGTCTCCTCTTACTCCATGCTCCGGAGCGTAGAGAGCCACCAGCTTGACATCCGGAGCGTTATGAAGGATGTCAATCGTGGAATTGAGTTCTGAGTCCACTCCCGTTGGATTGGTCAGAAGGCCTATCTTCTTGCCCTTGACGGCAGCAAAGCCACCATCGCGGAGTACCTCGATACCCGGCTTGACTTTCTGGTTTTTCTTGCATTTGTGTTCCTGGGCGGTGATAACTGGAGATGCCATCAAAACGGCAAGCGCCCAAATCAATATCTTTTTCATGTCTCTATTTGTTTTTCTCCGCGATTATTTCTTTCCGTAGGAAGCGTCAACTTTCCTCTTTGCAAGGAAGGTGACAAACATTGTAGCGATACCGCAGGCAACCACGATCCAGAAGAATGTCTTGTATCCGACGGCCATCTGGAGATCTCCTGCAAAGAATCCCGGAACCATCATACTGGCTGCCATAAACGCGGTGCAGATTGCATAGTGAGATGTCTTGAAGGATCCCTCGCTCAGATACATCATAAACAGCATGTAGGCAGTGAATCCGAATCCATAACCGAACTGCTCGATTGCTATCGCGATAATGATCGCAATCATGTTAGTCGGCTGGAAAATAGCCAGATAGCAGAAGGTAAGGCAAGGCAGGATCATACATGCGGCCATAGGCCAGAGAGCCTTCTTCAGACCAACCTTTGATGCATAGATACCGCCGAGGATTCCTCCTGCAAGAAGCGCTATTACACCGACTGTTCCGTAAGCTACTCCGATGCTCTCGGTAGGAAGCTGAAGTCCTCCTCCAATGAATGATCCGTCTACCAGATTTTCTGTGCGCGCATCTTTAAGGAACGGCATGATCATCTTGATGAGGAATGCCTCAGGAAGCCTGTAAAGAAGCATGAATGCAATACCCAGCCATACCAGAGGTTTCTTGAAGAAAGTGGCAAAGGACTGTCCGAAATCAGACCAGATTCCTTTTTTCTTTCCGTTCTCGTCATACTGGATATTTGGCTTGTCGTTCTTTGAACGCGGAATCGCAAATGTATGGTACAGAGTCACAAGACCGAATATTACGGCAGTGATTACCATTGTCCAGAACCATGCCCTTGGAATATCTCCCTTCTTTTCCAGAAGTCCGGCAATGAAGACCAGGACACCCTGTCCGAATACGGAAGAAATCCTGTAGAATGTGCTCCTGATTCCCACAAACGCGCTCTGCTGGTTCTGAGGAAGTGCCAGCATATAGAAACCGTCTGCCGCAATATCGTGTGTGGCGGAAGCGAAGGCCGTTACGAGGAAGATTATCAATGTAGTATAGAACAGGCTTATGCTTGTGGATTTTGCTGCGATCGTAGCGGCATCAGGCCTTGGCAGTGTAACCGCCAGAAGGATGAACGCCGCAGACATCAGAATCTGCATGAACAGTATCCACCATCTCTTGGTCTTTACGATATCCACAAACGGGCCCCACGCAAACTTGAGAAGCCACGGCAGATACAGAAGGCTGGTGAACCTTGCATTCTGGTCGTTTGGAACTCCAAGGTTGGTGAACATCAGAACGGAAATGGTGTTCACGATGAAGTAAGGAATTCCCTCCGCGAAATAAAGGGTCGGAACCCAGAGCCAAGGATTCCTCTTTGTCTCTTTCTGAGGGATTGAAGGATTGTTCAACTTGTCCATAATATGTAATCTTTAATATTTCTTCAGGATTTCTGCGTGAGGATAATAGTGGCGGAGGATTGCATCGTATGCATAGCCCTTGGCACCCATGACGGCAGCGCCTATCTGGCACAGTCCGACTCCGTGTCCCCATCCGGCACCGACAAGCTCAAAGCCTGCCGGAACTTTCTTGGATTCCTCCTTGAGGGTATTGCCCTTTTCATCCAGCCTGTATGCCACAAAGGCAGAGCTGTAAAGGTGGCTCGGCGACAGGATCCTTCTGATCTCGAGCTCCTTGCCGATAATCATTGTCTTCTTTGTTCCCACAACCTTCAGGCGGATAAGCCTTCCGCTGGTCCCCCTTTCGATCGGGACAAGGTCCAGGATCTGGCCGAAGTCATAGCCGCTCTTGGTGTTTACAAGGTTGGATATTTCTTCCTGTGTGTATTTGACTTTCCAGCGGTAGAAGTCTGCCGTTTCCTGGTCGTAGTTGTTCAGCACCTGGCCCAGGATCTTGGCGTCCGTGGTGTTGCAGAAAGAATCAGGATTGCTGTGGATCCAGGCAACTGCCTTGCCTTCATCCCTGAGGTCCAGGATAGTGGCGGCATCCTTGCCGTACTTTCCGGTCTTTGCCTCTGTCTGGGCACTCTCTTCGCTGTCCCTTACAACCTCGAGGTAATCGTGATGGGTATCCTCCCAGGCATTCTCAAACTCTTCCAGCATACCGCCGCAGCACTTGTAGAAGCGGGCGTCGCAGATGTCTCCCTCGTAGGAAAGGATCTCTCCCCAGGTCTCGTCTATTGCCTTCTTGACGGCTTCGGTAGAAGCCCTTGTAAGACCCTGGTAGCGCTGGCAGTGATCGTCTGCGCAGACATCAAAGTTGTTATGGTCGTCCCTGTCGTACCACTTGATAAGCTCCTCGCAATTGTGTTCGGCGTTCTCCTTTAGCGTGCAGGACGGCTGCTTTTCCTTGTCGGAATGTTCTATCTGGGCCAGAAGCCAGCTGCGGGAAATCACCGCGTGAGCCTTCAGCAGCTGCATGTTGGCGGTAGCGCTCATCTCGGAAGATATAACGCTTGTAAGATAATCCTCAACTCCAAGGATATTGATCGGGCAAACCTGTCCGTTTTCAACGATGAACTTAAGGCTGCCCTCAAACATCTGGTCCTCTTTCCTCTCCCAGTGGAAGTTTACCCCGATAACAACATCGCGGAGCCAGAAGGTTCCCATATTCTGCTTGTCTTCAGGCTCGAACATCAGTTCAGAATATGTGTTGCCGTCAAACAGCAGGTTATTGTCAGGCCCCAGTTCCATAACAAGGTCTCCGGTGTAAACCGGCCCCTTGATGTTCCTGATACCGCTCTTTTCTACAAGGCGGTAGTTTCCGTTGAGAGTGAATCTGATAGTGTCCGCGTGCATTATTCCCACGCTGACCTGCGGTTGGTTTCTCATCTTTCTTATAAGTTTTTCTTCTATATCGTATGAAATTGCAACGTCGTCAAAAATCTTCCTGACATCCTTTGGCTGGAGTCTCTTCCAGTCATCTTCAACCGGCGTAATGAAAAGGCCGCTCATCTCCACGCAGGCAGGAGAAATCGTAAAATGTTCCGCCCCTTCGGCAGTGTAACAGGACGGACGGAGTTCTCCCCTGGCAAAAAGCGCGATCCTCCAGAATCCGGCCTGCCACCAGCAGACAATGTTCATCATCGGCTCCCACATTCCCCCTTCGCTGAACTTCTTCATGTCGGAAGAAACTATGTCGTCCGGGTCAAACCTTCCGTTACCCCTTCCGGTCAAGGTGGAAAGGACGGAATAGATTTTCCCTATGGCGATAATCGCCGTCTTTACGCTGGCCGCATCAATGATGAAACTGCCCCTGGCATAATCCAGCAGCCGGTATATCCTCAGGTAGTTGAAAGACACAGGCCCGTCCTGGCGGTATGCCGGACCGAAGCTGTGAATCAGTTCCTTCCTGAACCTGGAGAACTGAGTCTCAATCGGGATCACACCCTTCTCTCCGGCCTGGAAATGGAAGTGTTCAGGAACGCTGGCTCCGCTGTTTGGGCCATTGTAGAACACTACAAACTTGTCTATTGTACGTGCAATGTTTAGCATATCCACCATCCTGGAGGAATCCAGCTCCTGACGGGAGTGGGATTTGCTCTGGATCACCAGATGGCGCTTGAAAATAGGAAAGGGGTTAACCTGGACAATGTAGTCCGTGGTAACCCCCTGGAACCTGATCCCCATCTGCTCTGCCGGACGGCCTTCCTTGCAGAAGAAGCATTGGCGTTTGCGTATGGTTTCCGCATCAATCTTTGCCGTGGAAGAGACCATCCTTGCCGGATTGTACTGGACCTTAAGCTCCACGTTCTTCTCCGCGTTTTCGTATAGCGGAATGGAACGCAGCTTAACGTTTTCCAGGGCCGCATAGTTGTCTCTTGCAAGAGGCCACCTCTGAAGCTGGTCCCGGAAAAGACGGTCCACGGCCGCCTGGTTGAGCACTATGTTGTCAAAGGATCTCAAATGCTATTTCTTCTTGGCGTTGAGTGCGATACGGGCCTCAAGCTCCCAAGTGCGGATTCTGTCCTTGTACGTGTTGTTGGTATTCTCTTTCTCCACGCTCAGCGATGCATCCGAGTTCTCGTCGTGGCGGCGGCAGAAATACAGCACGTCGTAGATTCTTCCAATCTGATAGTTGCGGCTTACTGCCAGTCCAACTGCATAGTCCTCTCCGTAGTTTACGTTAGGGAACATCACCTTCCTTGCAACCGGAGTGAAGAAAGCTCTCGGAGCACCAAGTCCGTTGATGCGGAGAGCGTTGTTCCTTCCGTTGTCCGGAGTCCACTCGCGGTGGTCAACCTTTCCTGGAGGCAGCATCTTGAGGTTGATATCGGTTAGCATATAAGAACCGATTACCATAGCGCACTTCTGGGCGTAGAATGCGTCCACAACCTTCTGCAGAGTGTTCTCGTCTGAGTAAACGTCGTCGCTGTCCAGCTGAACTGCAAACTTTCCGCACTTCGGATGATTCAGGGCCATGTTCCATGCACCGCCAACTCCGATGTCCTTTCTGGTCGGGATCACGTGTACCAGCCTCTTGTCCTTGATGGACTTGATGGCCTCGGTAGTGCCATCCCAGGAGTGGCATCTAGGGCCGTTCTCCACTACGATAACGTTGAACTTGAAGTTAGTCTTCTGTGCAAGCGCGCTCAGGATAGCGTCCTTGATGGTCTTCACCCTGTTCAGTACCGGAATCACTACGGAAGCCTCAAACTCGAACTTCTCCCTTCCGAACGGAACGCTCTTGAACTCAGGCTTCAGATAGCCTCCGATGTCCTTCAGATGCTGGGTGCAGGCCTTCTCCATCTCCACCTGAACCTCACGGTTGCGAGGGTCAACATAGTCGAACAGTTTCTCTCCGGTCTTTCTTGTATCTTCCTCGATCTCCGAGTACAGATACTCGTTTACGTGAACCAGGCGGCCTTTCTGGCTAACTTTCAGACGAAGGTCGTACAGGGCTGCAAACTTGTAGTCCACCTTCATTCTCTTTACGGCTGCCTTCAGGGCTGATGCCTTGTAAAGCAGAACTGAACCAAAGTCAAAGTCATTCCTAAGGCTTCCGAACTGGTAATCTATAACAGGCTTGTTGGTCCTCTCGCCGTTCATGAAAGCATAGTGGTCCGCATAAATCATCGCTGCATTCGTAGCCTCAGCAACCTCCACCATTCTCTCCAGAGCCAGATATCCAAGGCTCAGGGTAGTCTGCTTGGTGTATATCAAAACATAATCACAGCTGCTTTTTGCGGCAATCTTCTTAATTGTGGCCGTCTTGGCCATCGGGTCCTTCTTTGCGTCGAGGGTTATAATCTCATTTACCAGAGCGCTTTCCTTCAGGCTCTTGACGGTCTTTTCCACCTGCTTCTTCGAGGTGAAAGGAACAAAACAATTGATCTTAGTCATAATATCTGTCGTAAAATAATTATTTCGCTTTTTGAACAAAGTTCAAATGTACAAAAAAACGGCATATTAAACAATGTGAGCCCACCTGAATACAGATAGGCTCACATCATTGATTCGCTGAGAAAAATTATTAGAACTTGACGGTCAGCTGAACGTAAATGCAGTTCTTGTCCTGGAAGCCACCGTTAAGCTGGCGGTAAGTGTAGTTGAGCTTGAGGTCCAGATACTTCAGCGGAGCGTAGGTGATACCTGCGGTATAGTCCATCTCGTTGATTTTCTTGGAATCTGTGTCCTCGTCCATATAGTCATACCTTGCCACCAGTCTCCAGTGGTCGCTCAGGTTTGCTCCTGCGGCAAAGTATCCGCCAAGGCTGTGGATACCGCCAGGGATGTTGCCGGTCTTTCCGCCAATGATTTCAGCTCTGGTAAATCCCCAGTAGTCAACATAAGAGAAGCCACCACCGTAACGGTGCATCTTCAGATACTTGTCGATATCCTGAGGCTCGAGCTTCTGGGTAACGTCGTTGAAAGTAGGATAAGCACCCTCGCCTCTCTGGAAATAACCGAAGAAGGAAAGAGGCTTAATCGGAGTAACGATAAGCCTTCCGACAATATCCTTGCTCTTGTTGTTGTCGGTGGTGTTGAGCTTGTAGCCGTTGAACACAGCCAGTTCATAGTTGATGATGCTGAATCCGTCGCGGTGAAGAGCACTTCCGAGGAAGGAGAATCCGAGGTCTCGTCCTGATGCGGAAAGTCCGCAGAGATCTTGGTCGCTCATCCTGGCAAGTCTCTGTACTGCAAGAGAGTAATTGATGAACTCCAAACTAGTTGGACTTCTCATGTTATTCTCCCAGGTGAGCGGGCTCTTGAACTGTCCGAACTTCATTCCGAATTCCTTCACAGGCATATAGGTTGCAAACGCGTCTATAACCTTTGGAGTTCCGGCCATGGCAAACTGGAGTTTGTAGTCAACAGAACCGTAATCTCCCTTGTAGAGGTTTCCGGCAAGAGTAAGGTTCACGTTCTTGATCTTGAAGGTGGAAGTTCCGGCATCGTTCCAGTCATATCCGCCGATCAGGTATCCGCTTGGGGTAATATATCTGCTGATCTTGTCCCAGGAAGATGTTCTTGTCTTTACAGTATTCTCCAGGGAAGCTACCCTTTCCTCAAGACTCTTGGTCTCGTTCTGTGCAAAAGAGGCCGCACTAATCAAAATGGCAACAGCGGCCAAAAACAGTTTTTTCATAAATATCTTTGTCTAAAAATTTATTATCGCGATAAGCATAACAGCCGCAAAGATAATAAAATTTTATACAGTACGATATTTTACTATTTCTTTTACTCGCTCAGGTCCGGAAGGATACCCTCTTCCATCGTCGACTGGAATTCTTCCTCGGTCGGGTAGCTTACACATATCCTTCTCTTCAGATTGTCCCACGACTGGAACTCAAACTGAATCTCCCCTATGTCTTTTATGTACAGAGAAATCCATCTCTCTTCCGGTTTAAGCTGTTTCCTCTCAAAATCAAAACCTGCATTAAGTGTGACCCTGATTGCCGGATACTTGTCGGTTGCCTTTGTAGTGAAAACCCAGTTGTAACCTTCAGAATAAACTTGCTCATAATCTGAGAGAGGGACCATCTCGAGCACAACATCATTCTCCCCGCCGCTGAAAGTGATCTTGTTGTCCTTGATAACAACACGGTTTACCGGCCACAGGAAAGACGGAATTTCAGAAGAATCCTTGCGGTAAATGTTATAGAACTTGGCGTTCTCCATCAAAAGTTCCGGGAACGGCTTGGACTCGGGATAGTTAGCAAACATCCGCCTCTGGAGATCAAACTCATTCTGGATTTGGAAGTAATGCCCCTCCTTGGTCTTTAAGATGAAACGGTCCATATCCCACTGTCTCTTTTCCCCAAAAATTTCCGTCCTGTATTTATCCACGACAATAGTGTCACAAGGCAGAGAAGTTTCTCCCTTTCCGGACACGATAAAGTTCCATATGTACTTTTGAATTTCAACCGTCTCATAGCTCTTCTCCTTGTCTATGATGTAAGTGCTGCAAACGCTGTCCTTAACCACAACAATGCTGTCGGGATAAATTGTCGCCGACATATTGAATGGACTCTGTGTATAGATTCTTTCAAGTTGGAGGGCAATACCCTTATCGCCCTCGTTCTCTGTCTGGTTCCCGGTTCCCTGGCCGTTCTCGCCACCGCGGCAGGAAAACAATGCCAGAACCAATGCTGCTGCAAATAGCTTTTTCATAGGTTATTTTGCTAAATGTTAATTACTTTGGGAGGTCAAAGATAGACTTGTCCACAGGGATGTCCACTTTCAGGTCAGTGATATAAGTCTCTACCGTTGTGCCCATTGCGGAAACTTCGCTCTTGATGGTAAATCCCTTCCATACCCAGACCTTGCCATCGGCTTCCATTCCCTGAGACATTGTCCTGAAAGTGTAAACCTCGCATTTGTACTCGTCTACCTGTTCATCATCCAGCTTCTTGATGCTGTACTTCTCTATAACTTCAGGAGTGAGGTTGTTGTAATTAATCTCCGCTTCATCATTAGGCATTTCCTTGAAAGAAGGGGAAATCAGATATCTCTTGCCACCATTTTCAACCATAACGACAGTCTGCCCCATGACTTCCATTTCGAGCTTTTTCAATGCGCCATAGTCCGCAAAGGTGCAGACTGTAGATAATTTCGCCATACCCATGTCTGTCACTATGGTGTAACGGCCGGTTTCAAAGGAATAAACGTGTTTGTCCTGTGCAGAACCAATTACTGGCAGCAATGCCATCGCGATAAATAGGATCAGTCTTTTCATTGTTTTAAGAATTAACGGTAACTTAAGACAAAGATAGCATAAAAAAAAGAGATGCCTTTTTGACATCTCTTTTTGTGGAGAACAAGGGAGTCGAACCCTTGACCCCCTGCTTGCAAAGCAGGTGCTCTAGCCAACTGAGCTAGTCCCCCAATTTGTAGGCCCGCGCGGATTTGAACCGCGGACCCCCACATTATCAGTGTGGTGCTCTAACCAAACTGAGCTACGAGCCTATAATTCAACAAGTCTGTCAGAAGGTCTGACACCCACATCTGTTTCAATGGGGTTGCAAAGGTAAATGTTTTTTCCATTTGTGCAAAATTTTTTTCCAAAACTTTTAAAAAGAGTATTTTTGAGCCTTGCAATGAAGAATCATCTCCATAAAGACACCGGCTTGGTAACGGATAACCCTGAAACCACCGCTCCTGTGAAGGAGAGGGAGGTGTCTCTTTGGAGTCTGGCTACCACTTTCACAAAGATCGGATTGTTCACCCTGGGTGGAGGCTATGCCATGATTCCGCTCATCGACCGGGAGGTGGTGCAGAAGAGAAAATGGCTGGAAACAGATGAGTTCTACGACATACTTTCCATAGCCCAGAGCTCACCTGGACTGCTTGCTGTGAACATCTCCATCTTTGCAGGGTACCGGGTGAGGGGCAACAAGGGCAGCATTGCCGCAACCATAGGAACCTGTCTGCCGTCGTTTCTGATCATTCTTGCGATAGCCATATTCTTTGCCGGTTATCGCGACAACATATATGTGGACAAGATATTCAAGGGCATAAGGCCTGTGGTGGTGGCTCTGATTGCAGTGCCAGTCGTGAACATGATCCAGAAATCCCGCCTGAACATCTGGAGGGCTCTGATTGCAGCGGGAACAGCAGCCGCCATCATCTTCCTGAAGGTATCCCCTGTGTACATATTGCTGGTATTCTTCGCATGTTTTTTCTGCGTAAGGTACATTAAGGCGTGCGGTAAGGAAGATTCAGAAAAGGAGGGCGGCGTATGATATTCCTTGAACTTTTCTGGACTTTTTTCGTTATTGGAATATTCTCATTCGGAGGCGGATATGCCATGCTTTCCCTGATCCAAAGCAAGGTTGTCACGGAACATGCATGGATAACGGCAGAACAGTTTACGGATATCGTGGCAATATCCCAGGCAACCCCCGGACCGGTGGGAATCAACTCGGCAACCTATATAGGCTACACAGTAACCCACAATATGGGATACAGCGAATGGGGTTGCATCGGGGGATCTGCACTGGCCTCCCTTGCAGTCGTGCTGCCATCATTTATTATCGTGCTGACTATCTGCAGACTGTATCAGAAGGTCAAAAAGAGCAACTTGTTTGCATCGCTGATGAAAGAGCTCAGGCCTTTTGTCATAGGAATGATTGCAGCAGCGGCAGGAATACTGATCACGCCCCAGAACTTCTTCCACTGGAGCAGCTGGCTCCTTCTTGCCGGAGCCTTCATAAGCTGCAAATTCTTTAAGGTAAACCCTATCTGGGTTATCCTGGCGGGCGGCCTTATCGGCTTGCTGATATACTAAGCCCTACTCCTTGCCAGCCTCAAAATCAGGGTTAGACTCGTCTGAATCTTCCTCAGCGACGCTTGGATTTTCCTCAGCGAAAGGTTCCTCTGCAGGAGCCTCAGGCTCTTCTTCAGGCTCGATAGCCTCGACCACAATGTTCTGGTTCTCCCTGATGCGGTCAGCATCTTCCTGTGCAGCCTGCTGCATCCTCTTTGCCACAGCCCTGAACTTGAATACCAGGGCAAGCTCCACTGCGCCCAGCAGTATAAGGCAGATTCCAAAGATTATGCACAGAATCTTGATGTTCTCCCTCGGGAAGAAGCACATTCCAATTCCTACGGCAAAGATTATTGCCGGAACAAGATACAGCCAGAACCTTCCCTGGATTCCCTTTGCGATATTATATGTATGGATTATCTGGAGCAGGCCGTACATAGCCAGTATGACACCGAAAACAAATCCTATGAGACCGATGAAAAAGCCCGTCCTGGCAAGCAGCACAGCGCCGGCTATGATAAACAGCACAGCACTTGCCAATGTTATCAGGCTCATGCCTTTAAGGTTCTGGAACGTGTTGGTTGCCAGACCGTAAACTATAGTTATTACTCCCGACAGGATCAGGAGGATGCCAAGAACCTTCACCAGTATCTCAGATGCAGCTTCCGGCCATACTACAAGGCAGAGGCCTACAAGGAATACGAAAATGCCTCTAATGATATTTCTGAACATATATCTTATATTTAAAAATTTCTAATGATTCCTCAGCGATTCTTTGCTTAACGCTTCCCTACAAAGTTAAAACCTGTTTTGCAATTCTCCAACATTAAACCGCCATACACCCAAACTCCACCCAAAATGCTCCCATCGTCCCAATTATATGGACGGTAGGAGCAAAACGCCTAAAAATGCTCCCATCGTCCCGTTTTTATGGACGGTGGGAGCACTCGTATTGCTTGAAAGTATCTTTCAGAGCCTTGATGTATTCCGGTGTGGTGCCGCAGCAGCCGCCAGCAAAAAGTGGCTGCTGTTTTCCGGAGAGCATTCTTTGGATGCAGGAAGCCCAGAACTCCGGCCCTTCCGGATAGAGGCCCGCATCTTCCGGCAATCCAGCGCTTGGGCAGATACTTACGGGAATACTCCCCGCAAACTCCTTAAGGCTCACGGCAAACGGAATCATTGCCTCAGCCCCGAAGGAGCAGTTGAACCCCAGGCTGAAAATCCCGAACTTTTCCAGCTTGCGGAAAACTGTCCGGAAGTCTTCCCCTGAAAGGATCTTCCCCTCCCGGTCTATTGTCGCCGATGCCATTACGGGAATGTCTTCTCCCTTTCTTTTCAAGACCTCAGCGATTGCCCCAAGAGCCCTCTCGGCTATCTGAAGGTCATAGATGCTTTCCACTAGCAGGACATCTGCACCACCATCTAAAAGTCCCTCTGCCTGAAGCTTAAATGCGGATGAGGTCTGGTTGCAAGCTCCTATGCAGCCGGCAACAATCGCCCTTTCAGGCCCCCTCTCTTTGGCCGCTTTGCGGGCTATTTCTGCTCCACGGCGGCTCAATTCGTAAACATTGGACGGCAGGCTGAATGTGTTGGTTTCTATAAGTTCCGCACCGGAGCGGATATAGGAACTGTGGATTTGCCCAACCAGTTCCGGATCTGTGAGGTTCAACTCGCAGGAATTGCCGGAAAAGCCCTGCCGGCGGAGCAATGTACCCATAGCTCCATCCATAACGATAACCCTGTCTTTAAGACGGGCAGTGATTTCTTCTCGTGTGATTCTATTTTGAGCCAACGCTATTTGGAAAACTTGAACTTGGCGGCGGACTTTACCTTGTGGCGGTTGACCAGATAGAGCACGGTTCCGGCCGGGATTGCCAGGAATGTGAGCAGCTTCTTGGGAGACTCGCTGAGGAACTTGCCGTTACGGGAACGGATGGAGTGGCTCACATAGTGCACGTTCAGCTGGAAGCGGCGCTTAAGGCTCTTGGCGTGCTGCATGTCAAATTTCCGGACATACGCCATACCCTTCGGGTTGTTCCAGTACTGCTTCCACATACTGAAAGAAGATCCGTCCGGCTGGTAGTCTACATTTACCATCACCTTGTTGCAGACCAGCAGCTTATAGTCCTCGTCTATCATGTTGTAGAGCAGAGCCAGACCTACGTACCGCTCTCCCTCGAACAGCGGATACGGAGGATATTTCTTCACCACCTCCGTCCTGTAAACCAGTTTCTTGTCGCCGAGCCCGCCGAGCACCTCGTAATAATCGCGGAGAGTCGTTTCCTTAAGGCCTTCCGGGAACTCCTTCCCTATCACCTTGCCGGAAGTGTCCGCATCAAGGCCGATGATTCCGGCAATCCGGTCTTTATCTTCTTCGCGATAATTATTCTTCCAGAAAGTGACTATCGTCTCCACCGCATCGTCCGGCATATAGTCGTCCGAATCTATGCACACGTTAAGTTCCGTGGTGATGTTTGCGTATGCGGTATTGTGCGCCCCGTGCATTCCCTGATTCTCCTGATACACATAGTGGATCGGAATCTTTCCCTCTGATGCCCAGCCTTCTACAAGCTCGCGGGTATTGTCGGACGAGCCGTCATCCACAACCATCCACTCAAAATCCTTGCAGGTCTGCCGCAGCAGGCTTTCATACGTCCTCCCTATTGTGGAAGCACGGTTATATGCCGGGGTAAAAACAGTCAGAGTCTTCATACATCACAAATTTACCAAAAAGATTTCTACCGCCCCTCCAGAATCTTCTTCAACTGCCGCTTTGCAGTCTTGCGGTCATACCGCTTCTTGCTCTTGGCAATACGCGTAGGCCTCGTGGAAATCAGCTTCCCGAACTTCTCTATCTCCAGTTGCCGGTCCACCGTCTTGACCGCAGCAATTACCGTTTTTCGCTTAACCTTTTTCATTGATCCATAACCTTCTGGAAACGGAACATCCCGTCTCTCATTCCAAAATGGCCAGATTCAGCACCTACATCTCCACTCATATCCGGGTCATTCGGATCCGGATGATGGCTGTTGAAAAACTCCACTATGTGGAAACCGCAGCGGTTCACATAAAAGTGAATGTTGCGTGTCTCGAAATACGGAGTTACAGTCTCCCAAACCTCCACTTCCGGATGAAGATCCTCGATTGCTTTCCAGGCAGCATATCCAATGCCCTTGCTATGCACTTTAGGAGAAACGAACAGCAGTTCCAAATCTCCAAACTTCCTTTCCGGTTCCAGGCGAATAACCACTCCACCAACCTCCTGTCTTTGATTCTCTTCACAAACGCCATTACCCGAAGAATCACCCGGAAGTACTATCCTGTACGCCTCTGCATTCTCTCCATCAATAGACCGCTCTATCGTTTCTCTGGAAATGATTTCCCCATCCTCCTCAAAACTATTGTCGCGCATGCCGAACTCTTCCATCGCTCCATACCTGAACGCCTCCTGGTTATCCAGGATAAACCGCTCTCGGCCCTCAGCCGTCAATGGAACCAACTCAACTTTAACTTTTTCATAATTAAACAACTCTTCGATCTAATCTCCAGATATCCGTTTTCTTCCCCACAAATATAGATAATAAGAAACAAGTTTGCCAAAAAGCATTATCTTTGAAAACGAAGCCAAGTAGTCTGATAGATCGAGATTTGAGAGTTTCGAGGATAGGAAGAATGTTGCAGAGCGTCAATTATGCAGACCGGTTATTAACGGATGCTGATTGAGCTACGGTTTGGAAACTTGATTTTGGAGGAAAAGATTATGGAGAAAAAGTATTGGCTTCTATCTACGGAGCATTTAAAGGACCGTCTGTGGTTTAGGGATGAAGAGGATTTTAAAGCCGGGATGAACTACGTGGCAATTCTTTCTGCAATTATCCCGAATGTTGAAATTCTGGCATTTATACTAATGTCAAACCACGTGCATTTCGTATTGGCTGGATCTGAAAACACAGCAAATCAATTCATCACACGTTTTAAAAAACTGTACTCACAGTACTTCCGCCAAAAATATTCAACCAAAGAACTGCTGCGAAGCAACCAGACAGATATAAGACCCGTTCTGCTGGAAAATGATGGTCTTGAAAGGGCTATTGCTTATGTGCAAATGAACAGTGTCGCTGCAAACATTTGCTTAACCCCTTCCGGATATCTTTGGGGGACTGGCGGGACTTTCTACACAAATTCACCGGAAAAGGGAAAGAAAGTCAGCGACATGAGTCACCGGGAATGTATGAGACTTACTCACAGCAAGGCTTTTCTGCCAAAATCATTTCTATTCAACGATAAGGGATATATTGTTCCGTCTTCTTATGTCAATGTGAAGTTCGTTGAGCACGTTTTCAAAACACCTAATCGGATGAATTACTTTCAGAATATCTCATCCAAGGCTAAACTTGTTAGAGAAACACCCGCATTTAAAGATCAGTTACTTTTCTCGGCGATGCTGAGTTTGATAACTTCATTGTTTAAAAAGAATCGTTTTGAAGACTTGGATATTGAACAGCAGGCAGAAGTGCTCAGGCAACTTAGATACAGGTTTTCGTCTGAACCGAATCAACTGGCGCGAGTAACCGGGTTTTCCTATGAAGAGGTGTGCGAACGTCTCGAAAGACTATAACCTTTCACGATAGTGATGCCAGTCTTTTGAAATTCGGGACACCAGCATCAATATTGGCTAATTTTGATTCCAGTCCCCGATATTACGGGACACCAGCATCACTTCTGCATATCTGTGACCACGATTGAGATAGGGTTAAAAAAGAAGGGCTCTCGAATTTCAACGAGAGCCCCGCTAAGGGTGGCTGGTGGGTCTCGAACCCACGACCTCCAGAGCCACAATCTGGCGCTCTAGCCAACTGAGCTACAGCCACCATATATGTCGAAAGCCATACGGCTGAATGCCGGCGGAAGATGTTTTTTGGCAGCAACATTGTGATGCCGATTCCGTCGGGGATGCAAAGATAAAATCTTTTTGCCAATCTCCAATTACATTTTCTGCAAAGTTGCAAGTATTCTTTTGTTATCGGCAATATTTTGCTAATTTTGAGGTTTGTAAGAATTCACTTTAAAACTATATGGCAAGAGAAATAAAATTCTCCCTTCTTTATAGGGACATGTGGCAGTCTTCCGGTAAATATGTGCCGAAAGTTGCTATGCTTAAGGAGATTGCACCAGTTATCATCGACATGGGATGCTTCGACCGTATCGAAAGTAACGGTGGAGCTTTCGAGCAGGTAAACCTTCTGTTCGGAGAGAATCCTAACAAGGCAGTAAGGGAATGGACCGCTCCTTTCCACAAGGCAGGTATCCAGACCCATATGCTCGAGAGAGGCCTCAACGCTCTGAGAATGTTCCCTGTTCCTGACGATGTAAGAGCCCTTATGGCAAAGGTCAAGAAGGCTCAGGGAACGGACATTATGCGTTCTTTCTGCGGTCTTAACGACCACCGCAACCTCAAGGGTTCCGTTATCCATGCCAAGGAAGCCGGAATGATAGCACAGGCTGCTCTGAGTATCACCTACTCCCCGATCCACACCGTTGAGTACTATATGGGCGTGGTCGACAAGGTTGTAGAGTACGGTGCAGACGAAATCTGTCTGAAGGATATGGCAGGTATCGGACGTCCTGCTTTCCTGGGAAGACTGGTTAAGGCTATCAAGGACAAGTATCCTCACATCAAGGTTCAGTATCACGGACACTCCGGTCCTGGATTCAGCGTAGCTTCCATGCTGGAAGTTGCACGCGCAGGCGCCGAGTACATCGACGTTGCAATGGAGCCTCTGAGCTGGGGAAAGATCCATCCGGATGTAATCACCATCCAGGCAATGCTCAAGGATGCCGGATTCCTTGTAAAGGACATCAACATGAACGCCTATATGGAGGCCAGGGCCCTGACACAGAAGTTCATCGACGACTTCCTGGGCTACTGGATCGCTCCTGGCAACCACCAGATGAGCTCCCTGCTCGTAGGCTGCGGACTCCCTGGCGGAATGATGGGCTCAATGATGGCCGACCTCAAGGGATTCCAGGGCGCAATCAACGCATCGCTGAGGAACCAGGGCAAGAAGGAACTGGATATCAACGAGCTGGTTGTTATGCTGTTCCAGGAGGTAGAATATGTATGGCCTAGACTCGGTTACCCTCCATTGGTAACTCCGTTCAGCCAGTACGTAAAGAACACCGCCCTGATGAACCTCATGCACATGCTCAAGGGCGAGCCTAGGTGGAAGACCATCGACAAGGACACCATGAACATGATCCTTGGCAAGATGGGTAAACTCCCTGGAGAACTTGCTCCTGAAATCGTGGAGATCGTAAAGCAGAAGGGTCTCGAGTTCTACACCGGCGTTCCACAGGACGCATTCCCGGACGATCTGCCTCGCTTCATCAAGATGATGGAAGAGGAAGGCTGGGACAGAGGTCAGGACGACGAGGAACTCTTCGAATTTGCTATGCACGAGACCCAGTACAGGGATTACAAGAGCGGCATCGCAAAGCAGAGGTTCGAGAAAGAACTGGAAGCCAACCGCGCAAAGGCAGGCGCTCCTATCATCATCACCCGTCCGGTTGTTGAGGTTCCGGCATTTGACGTTGAGAAGATCATGGCCAAGTATCCGGACGCAAAACCTGTACACGCAACCGTCAAGGGCGAGGTTGTATGGGAGTACGATGTAGATGACAAGTCCAGCGCTCCGGCAGAAGGAAGTGACGTCAAGATGGGCCAGACCCTCTGCTACGTCCAGGCATTCTACGGAATGGAAGAGATCATCTGCCCGGCAGACGGCAAACTTGTTGCCATCACTGCAAAGCAGGGCCAGAAGGTCGTAAAGGACGAGATCATCGCCTTTGTACAGTAAGCGCAATCCTAAAGCAAAAAGAAAAGCCGGCCATCAGGTCGGCTTTTTTTCTCGGCGAAGGCAACTGTTAAATCTGCTTTCCGCCCACGTAGAGGCAGATGCCCGTATCCAGCTTGCGGTTGAGAGCCTTCGGGTTTATCTCGAAGTAATGGATCGGGAACAGATTCTTCGGCCTGATCAGGTTAGCGGCCTTGATGAAGTCCTCGTCGCTCATCGTGTAAGGCAGGTTCTTCGGAAGGAATGCCACGTCGATTTCTCCCTTGATGATCTTTGACCACTCGTGTACGCGGACTGCTCCCGGAGCAAGTTCGTTCATTTCAGGAATCGGCTCGGTGTCTCCGGCAAAGTAGATGTCGAACCCCTGCATCGTTATAATGTATCCGTTACCCTCTCCCTTGATATGGAACGGGTGTCCGTTGTCTCTCTTGTAATTGATGTTGTATGCCGGAACGGCTGTAATGGTCAGGCCGATGGAAGAAACGCTCTCCCCGTTTTCCAGAGTCACCACATTGCAATGGCGGAGCTTTGGAATGGTCAGCATACTCACAAGGTTGGTGGAAGGGTCCACGTTCAGAGGGTTGTTGTCTATATCCAGTTTAGGGAGCAACTTTCCGTCAGGGCCCTTTGCGGTGCCGGCCTTCATTGCCAGCAGGTCGTTCTCCAGGACGGTCTTCACTCCACGGCTGACTATGAACGTGGTGTTAGGCATTGCAATCTGCTCAATAGCCTTGGTATCGTAATGGTCCGTATGCGCGTGCGTCAACAGAATAAGGTCCGCCTTCTTGCAGCCGGTAAAGTCGAAGAAGTCAGAGCAAGGATCCACGTAGATATGCATCCCCTCCCATTCCATGTGCACGCAACCGTGCGCAAGATGTTCCAGATTGACAAGCCCCATCGGGGTGTAGAAAGAATTGTATATGCCTGTTTTCATAACAAATGTTTTTGTCGCGATTAAATCTTTTATAAAGTTAAGCGATTTTTTCCGACAAATCAAAATCTGAAGGCATCAAAAGAAAGTTTTATACCGGAGATGAACCAGAAGCCGGGCTGCGGGATGGAGCTGTGGTCGTAATAGGTTATGCCTGTGAGGTTATTTCCTTCCGCATAGATGGTAAAGTTCTTCCAATTGTAGCTTATACGGGCGTCCAGGATGCTGTATGGTTTGTACGCTTTCACTTCTCCGCCTGTTGTGGTGAAGGTTCCGGTCCTGTCCTGGAATCGGTAATAGAGGCTGAGGGTCAGAGCCGGAACAATCTCTATGTCTGCACTTGCCACAAACTTGTGTCTCAGATATTCCAGCGTGTAGCGGCTCTGGGTCGAGGCATCGCCTCCCTTGGTCTGGTCTATGTAGCTGTAGGCAAGGTTAAGGCCTTTGAAATTGAAATACTGGCTGTGGAATCCCGGCCTCCAGCCTGTCTGCAGCAGATAGCCGGTGGAGTTGATCTTGCCGAAGTTCACGCTCCGCCAAGGAGCTTCCTCTCCGTCTGCGGTGTTGCGTATCCAGTCTATGAGGTTGGTCATATGGTTGCGGAAAATGCTTGCGGAAGCGGTAACCGTCGCCGAGGAAAACCTTAGCCCGCCTTCCAGCGCCTTTACCTCCTCCGGCTTGAGGTGCTTGTCCGCCTTATGCCCGCCAACCGAATAGTAAAGCTCCGTTACGGAAGGCATCCTCAGCGATGAGTTGTAGGAGGCAAACAGGCGGAGACGGTTGTCTCCATCGCCGAGAAGCGCCAGGGAAAGGTCTGCCGACGGATAGACCTTCATATCCATCTCCGCCCAGCTGTTCTTTATGGCAAGCAGCGCGGCGGAAACGGTGAACCTTTCCGTTATGACATTGTGCTCCAGGAAGAAACTGGTGTTGGTGCGGTTGAGCCCATACTCGTAGCTGCGGTCAGTGCCCTTGATATGCTTCGGCTTGTCCAGCGGTTCTCCCAGGTTGCCGCTCAGAAGGTCCTCGTTCCTGATCTCTCCTCCAAAGGCCGTGGTTCCTCCCGCCCATTTGAAATAGTTGTTCAGATTTGCCCCGTAGACATTCGTCTTGTGGTAGTTGAACGGATAGGCATCCGGATTGCCGCGGAAGAGTTCAAACCTGTCGTTTGTGTGATTCCAGTACAGGGAAGGGCTGATCGTAAGCCGCCCCTTGAGATTATGGGCCTTTACGGCAGTAAAGCTCTTGAATGTATGCTCAAACTGCTCGTCATAGGCAGCGGCGTAGAACCGGTTGGAACCCCAGTCCTTGTCGCTAAGGCCCGCGTACCAGCTCACCTCCACGTCATCATCCCTGAACTGCCCCTCGTAGAAAGCTTTGAGGGTCTTGTAGTCCATATTAAGATGCCCCTCCTCACTCCTGGAATATCCGTCGCTGCGGGTATAACTCGCAGAAACAGAATTCTTCAACAGCCCCGCATAATCATACTTGAATCCAACGCTGAGGTAGCCGTAAGAACCGGTTTCAGCATTCAACAGCAACCTGTTGTGATCTGCGATATGAGTCCTGACATTCACGGCGCCCAGAAGGGAGGAACTTCCGGTGATTTTCCCGGACGGGCCTTCCAGAATGTCTATCCCTTCCACCTGAAGCACGCTCAGCGGCAGGTCAAAGGAATTGTGCGCCGTCTGCGGATCTGATATGTTGATGCCATTAAGAAGAATCGCCGCCTGCTCGCTGTTTCCTCCGCGGATGCCCACATCCGTCTGCGCCCCTATCGGCCCCCTCTGCCTCACATCCACACTTGCCGAGTATTTCAAGAGGTCGTTTATGCTCTGCGACGGAGAATTGCTGATGGCTGCGGCGTTCAGGGAAGAAACCATCCTCGCCTGCTTGTGCCACACAATGGGCACCCTGGATGCCAGCACGCTGATCTCTGAAAGCTGCACGGCAGTCAATGTATCCTCCCGGCTCACCGCAACCGAATCCACCTCCACACCAGTACCCCTGTCCTTGCTATTGACAATATCTGATTTTATTCCATCTTCACTAGAACAAACACCTACTTTCTGTGCTTTGGCACTTAAACAGGACGCACAAACCATTATCGCGAATAATATCCTATATATTATCATGTTACACACACTAATATTCATAGATTCATGTCCAAAACGGACACAAATATATGAAAAAACAACGCCCGCTAAACCCTCGTTATCAAGAGGGAAGGCCGAGGGCGATGGTGCTTTCCAATCAACTGATTTTCAACTTATTATAAAATAACCGTATTCCTAAACAATGGGTAATTTTGAAACGTATTGATAATGAGAATTTTACAAAACACCATCGCCCCCGGCCAAACAAACAAAACCCCGAAAGTGTTTGATTTACTTTCGGGGTTCGGTTCAAAGTAGCCTGCTGCACTGAAAAATGCTACTTGCCGGCAAGTTTCTTATAGCCCTCGTAGCGGAGTTTAGCGTACTTCTCGGTGAGTGAGAAGAGCTCCTCAGCCTCCTGAGGGAAGGTCTTCAGCAAGGATGCGTATCTTACCTCGCCCTTGATGAAGTCCTGGAACTTGCTCCAGTCTGGCTCCTTGCTGTCCAGAGTGAACGGATTGGTTCCCTCCGGAACGTCAGGGTTGAAGCGGTACAGATGCCAGTATCCGCACTCTACTGCCTTCTTCTCCTCGAGCTGGGAATGTCCCATTCCGGCCTTGAGACCGTGGTTGATACAAGGAGCATAGGCAATGATCAGAGACGGACCGTCGTGAGCCTCAGCCTCCTTGAGAGCGTTGAGGTACTGCATCTGGCTGGCACCGGTAGCAACCTGAGCCACATAAACGTAGCCATAGCTCATAGCCATCATTCCGAGATCCTTCTTGCGGATCTTCTTGCCGCTGGTTGCAAACTTTGCAACAGCTCCGGCAGGAGTACTCTTGGAGGACTGTCCTCCGGTGTTGGAGTAAACCTCGGTATCTACAACCAGAACGTTCACGTTCTCGCCGCTGGCAAGCACGTGATCCAGTCCGCCGTAACCGATGTCATATCCCCAACCGTCTCCACCGATAATCCACTGGGAACGAGGGATGATGCAGTCTATGTACTCAGCGATGGCCTTGCAGTGAGAGCACTTGCAGTCCTTAAGGGCTGCAGGAAGAGCCGCAGCGATTTCCTTGCAAACGGCAACATCCTTCTTGTTCTCGAGCCAGCGTGTCAGAAGGTTACGAACCTCCTCAGAGCACTTTTCGTCTGCGATAGCGGCCTTTGCCCTCTCTTCGAGAGTTTCGCGGAGCCTTGCGAATCCGAGCCTCTGGCCCAGACCGAACTCAGCGTTGTCCTCGAACAGGGAATTAGCCCAAGCCGGACCCTTTCCGTTCTTGTCCTTGCAGTAAGGGGATGCAGGGAAGCTTCCGCTGTAGATGGATGTACATCCGGTAGCGTTAGCAACCATCATCCTGTCTCCGAACAGCTGGCTGATGAGCTTGATGTACGGAGTCTCGCCGCAACCTGAGCAAGCGCCGGAGAACTCGAACAGAGGCTGAGCGAACTGGGACGCCTTGATGTTGCTGTCCCTCTTCATAACCTCGTCCTTGTAGCCGATCTTGCTGTGCAGCCAGTCGAAGGTCTTCTGCTGAGCAGCCTGAGTATCTGCAGGCTTCATAACAAGAGCCTTCTCCTTTGCAGGACAAACGTCTGCGCAGTTTGCGCAACCTGTACAGTCTGCAGGATCAACCTGCATAACAAACTTGTAATCCTTGAGGTTAGCCTTTCCGTCTGCAGTCTTGAGGCCTCTGAGAGCACCCTTAGGAGCCTTCTCGATTTCCTCTTCCTTAAGCAGGAACGGACGGATAGCAGCGTGAGGGCAGATAGCCGCACACTGGTTACACTGGATACAGTTTGCAGGGTTCCATTCAGGAACGTGGGTTGCGATACCACGCTTTTCATAAGCGGCGGTGCCGGCAGGAATTGTTCCGTCAGGGAAGTTCTGGAATGCGCTTACAGGCAAGTCATTTCCGCACTGAGCGTTCACAGGGTCAGCAATCTGCCTTACCCAATCCGGAGCAAGACGGTTGTAGCTGTCTGGAACAAACTTGCTTGCGCTCAGGTTCTTCCACTCGAACGGAATATCCACCTTGATATACTCGCCGCCACGGTCAACTGCAGCGTAGTTCATCTTAACGATGTTCTCGCCCTTCTTTCCGTAGCTCTTGTCGATCATCTTCTTCATCTCCTTGACAGCATCCTCGTAAGGAATAATGCCGGTAATCTTGAAGAATGCAGACTGGAGGATGGTGTTGGTACGGTTGCCCAGACCAATTTCCTCAGCGATCTTGGTGGCGTTGATGATGTAGAAGTTGAGCTTCTTGCTTACAATCTGATACTTGATGAAATCCGGAAGTCTCTTGAGAGTCTCCTCGGTATCCCACAAGCTGTTGAGCAGGAAGGTGCCGCCCTTCTTGATACCCCTGAGAACATCATACTTGGTAAGATATGACGGAACGTGG
Organism: Bacteroidales bacterium; assembly: GCA_017961175.1. Taxonomy (GTDB): domain Bacteria; phylum Bacteroidota; class Bacteroidia; order Bacteroidales; family UBA932; genus Egerieousia. The sequence continues at coordinate 32,187 of JAGCXV010000029.1, read as the reverse complement.
CAAGCCACGAAGTCTGGAGTTGAAACCAGATAAGGCGAGTTGACAGGATTGTCTCCGAACCTCAGGTGAGAGCAGGTAAATCCACCGCTCTTCTTTGAGTCGTAGTCGAAGTAAGCCTGGCAGTACTTGTCTGTAGTTCCGCCGATAATCTTGATGGTGTTCTTGTTTGCACCTACGGTTCCGTCTGAACCAAGTCCGAAGAACTTGAGTTCATAGGTACCCGGCTTTGCAAGAGAAATCTCCTCCTTCTGCGGAAGTGAGAGGAAGGTAACGTCGTCCACGATACCGATCGTGAATGAGTTCTTCGGCTCCTTGGCGGAAAGATTCTGGTAAACTGCCAGGATCTGTGCAGGAGAAGTGTCCTTTGAGCTGAGTCCGTAACGTCCGCCGACAATCTTTACCTTTCCGGCAAAAGGAGTGTCCGCAAGGGCGCTCTTTACGTCTACGTACAGAGGCTCTCCAACGGCTCCCGGCTCCTTGCAGCGGTCCAGGACGGCGATTCTCTTCACGCTCTTAGGCAGAGCCCTGAGGAAGTACTGGGTGCTGAAAGGCCTGTACAGCCTTACAACTACTACACCCACTTTCTCGCCCTTGGCAACAAGGTAGTCAACAACTTCCTTGATGGTGTCGGTGACAGAACCCATCGCGATAACAACCCTTTCTGCCTCAGGATCTCCGAAGTAGTCGAAAGGCAGGTAGTGGCGGCCGCAGAGTTCTCCGAGCTCTCCCATATACCTGGCTACGATGTTCGGAACCTCAGTATAGAACTGGTTCCTGGCCTCGGTCTCCTGGAAGTAAACGTCAGCGTTCTGGGCGGTGCCCTTTGTTACAGGGGCGTTAGGGTTCAATGCCCTCTTGCGGAAAGCAGCCAAAGCCTTGGTGCTAACCATTTTCTTCAGGCCCTCTTCCGGAAGAACTTCGATCTTCTGGATCTCGTGGGATGTGCGGAATCCGTCAAAGAAATGAACGAAAGGCACTGAAGACTTGATTGTGGAAAGATGAGCCACGGCGGCCATATCCATAGCCTCCTGAACACTGGCAGATGCCAGCATTGCAAAGCCCGTCTGGCGGACTGCCATCACGTCCTGCTGGTCTCCGAAGATACTCAGCGCGTGAGTGGCAAGGCTTCTTGCCGTTACGTGGAACACTGCCGGAAGCAGCTCTCCCGCAATCTTGTACATGTTAGGGATCATCAGCAGCAATCCCTGGGATGCTGTAAATGTAGAAGTAAGTACACCTGCCTGAAGGGAACCGTGTACGGCTCCGGCGGCCCCGGCCTCGCTCTCCATCTCTACCACCTTAACGGTCTCTCCAAAGAGATTCTTGCGTCCGAATGCAGACCATTCGTCCACGTGCTCAGCCATTGGAGAAGAAGGGGTGATAGGATAGATAGCTGCAAGCTCACTGAAAAGATAAGCTACGTGAGCAGCTGCCTGGTTTCCGTCGCAGGTCAGAAACACCTTTTCTTTACTCATGATATTTAATCAGTTATATGCTTTGTTGTTGTATTCAATACCCAAAACGCCTAACTGCAATTAGGCGTTCAAAGATAACAAATAAAAAGGGCTTAAGCAAAGATATTTACTGAAGACCTGTTATCTTGGTTTCTGCCGGGGCAAGCTTGCGTGCAAGGCCCTGCAGTACGGTTCCAGGACCGAGCTCAATAAACTCGTCTGCTCCGTCTGCAACCATTTTCTCCACTATCTGGGCCCATCTTACCGGATTGGTAAGCTGGATAAGAAGGTTCTTCTTGATTTCCTCAGGGTCTGTGTGCGGCAGAGCGTCCACATTCTGGTATACCGGGCAGATAGGCTTAACTATTACAGCCTTCTCTATAGCCTCGGCCAACTCTACCCTTGCCGGATCCATCAGCGGTGAGTGGAAAGCTCCACCTACCTGCAGAGGAAGCACCCTGCGTGCTCCTTTCTCCTTCAAAATGGCTCCTGCAGCTGCTACGGCATCGATGTCTCCGCTGATTACAACCTGGCCGTGGGAGTTGTAGTTGGCTGCTACCACCACGCCGCAATCGCCCTTGGCTGTCACCTCAGCGCAAGCCTCCTCGATAACCTTGTCCTCCAGACCAATCACGGCTGCCATAGTAGATGACTTCAGCTCGCAGGCCTTCTGCATTGCAAAAGCACGCTTGGAAACCAGCGTCAGACCTTCCTCAAAGCTCAGCGCTCCGGCTGCAGTCAGTGCGGAAAACTCTCCCAGAGAGTGTCCTGCCACCATATCAGGATTGAATCCTGTAATGCCAGCCTCGGCGGCCTTAGCCAAAAAGTCGCTTCCAGGAACACTCTCGGCAAGGCATCTTGCCAGAACAACGGAATGTATGAATATTGCAGGCTGGGTAACCTTCGTCTGTTTGAGATCCTCTGCGCTTCCTTCAAACATCACATCGGAGATCCTCCATCCAAGAATCTCGTTCGCCTTCTCAAACAGTTCTTTTGCAAGGGGTTGACTCTCGTACAAATCCTTGCCCATACCAGTAAACTGGGCACCCTGGCCCGGAAATACAAATGCTTTCATATTCTCTCTATAAGGTTTTAGTGCCGGCAAAGATAGGAATTTTATACCTTTGTGCACCGGTTCGGGCAGCAAAGCCCCCCGGAAACAACCCGCCCCCGTAGTTTAACGGATAAAACGATGGATTCCGGTTCCATTGATAGGCGTTCGATTCGCCTCGGGGGTACCAATCACTCGGCAAACAGAGCCTTCTGCAATTTCATCATATTTTCCTGCACCTGCATCATATCCATCCCCGCCGGAATGTGCAGCACAAATCCGTCGTTCATAGTCAGAAGGATATCATAAGATGTCGGCAGGTATGCCATTGCAACATTGCTGAAAGAAACGTCCTTTACATTATCCAAAGGGATCTTCACCTTGTCATACACGAGCACCCCTTTATCGCGATAAATCAGCACAGACCCATCCGGCTCGTTTATCCTTGTCGGATTTATCACGATCCTTTCATACGGCTCTCCTGCAAGCTCTTCAAATTCAGAGGCATCCCCTTCTTCCAGATCCTTCTCCACTTCTTCCTCCTCTTCCGCTTCCTCGATAGCCTCCATCAACTTCTTGCTCCTTATCAGCAACACGATGTCCAGAATTCCCAAGACAACGGCAAAACATCCAAGAAGCGATTCATCCATCCCCATATCCCCGTTATTCCAGAAGAAATAACAAAGAAGCAGAGCCACGCCAAACACAAGCAGAAGGATACCCAGTATCCATACTGTTATCCTTCCGCCCTTTGAGCCATATACAAGACGCTTGTTTGACATAATCGCACTCCGCGATAAACTATTCTACTAGAAGTTCTTAAAGGTGTTCCAGTTAGTATTGCTTTCAGCTGTTTCCTCCAGATTTGAAGGAAGATTAACAAAGAAGTTGAATCCTGTCCACTGCTCAATCTGGTCTACACTGCATGCATAAGATTCATAGGCAGTTCCGGAATACTGCTTATGCTCGAGCCAGAAACCGATAGCTTTTGCAGAAGTTATAGTACTACCACTCCTCTTGACCTTCAAGAATACCTTCCAATAATAATTCGGCACAGGTACGTTCTTATTTTCATCAGCTCTTGGATGAATGTAGGTAATTGTCCTATTCTCTCCAACCTTGTTAAAGGCTGCTCCTGTCACAACATAAACGGTATCATTTACTCCACCTCCTCTAGCACAATCTCTTCCAGCCTTTTCCAGAGCCGCCCAGATTGACGAGTTAAATTTGTTCTGAAGCTGAGGAGTACTGTTTGTTGCATAGAAAGTTTGAGTCTGTAATTCTCCCTCTACCAGATTTCTATCTGCATTTGGAATCTGATGGCCCCTTGCATAATATTCAGATCCCTGAGTAGAAGACCAGTAAGTATCGCCGTAGTTTACATTGTAACTGTAAGACCAAACATTAACCTGTTTCCCTTCTGCAAGGTGCGGATTTGGATCCCAATCAGTCCCGCGGGTTTCTTCGCTGTAAGCTATATCTGGAGAATAAGGCCCTGGTATAACAGTATTTGTGCTCATCACAGATTTGTATAGTGGATATGCCACCCAAAGGCTGGTATAAGTGCTATACTGGTACATGTATGAATAATTACGGACACTGCCAACCTTGAAGAAATCGTTGAAGAAATCGTTTCCGGTCTGCATAGCAGGAAGCTCAAGCCAACCATTTGCCGCCTGGCTTCCGCCTTCTCCGGCTTCCTGACTAACAGCAACCTGAACAGGAACAGCACCGTTATAAATCAATGTAATGCTACCAGCCCTGGCAGCAGAACTGGCAGACTGGGCTGCAACACTAAATGTGACAGTAGAAGCACCAACACTGATGTTGCTAATCCACGAAACATTCGCAGAAGCACTTAGAGATTCCCCTGACACTGGATTAGTAATATTATAACTTATAGATTGCGCTCCACCTTCCTTGGCAACATAAATCGGGTTATTTGATGTAACATTTATGACAGGATCTGTAGCTGGAGCTTCTGTCCAGTAAATTCGTATCTCATCCAAATACAAGGCACCATCCGCACTCTTTATACCAATATACTTAAAACTACCTGTAACGGTCAAAGTTGTTACACCTTTATTAACCGTTCCTATAAGAGTTCCTTGGTCGTTTGAATCATATAAATCAGAAGTGGAAGAATATGGAGTATTCTTTCCATAAACTTGGACTTTTCGTCCAGAAACGGTATGGGAATTCCAAACAAATTCAACCTTCAAAATCTTTCCTCCTGAAGCTGTAGAGACAATACCTGATTTGCTGTCACTTGTTCTAAGCTGAATTGTTGCCCCAGTTGTAGAAGTTCCTCCCGCAGAATATGTAGAATACTTGGAGCCCCTTTGGCTTGAACCATCCAAATTACTCTTAGGAAGATAGTATTCGGTTGTCACGCCAATAAATTCATAATCTAACAAATCATAATCGCCAAATTCAGAAGTTACGGTAATAGTATATGAAACAGATCCAGAGGAATGTGTGTCATCTGCCCCAACGGTAGCTATTACAGTTGCCGTACCTGTTGTTCCATTGAGTGTTACTTCTCCAGAAGAAGAATTAATGATTCCTATGTTGCCTGACATCTCATAACAAACAGCTCTCGTATCTGAATCTTCCTTGGTTACTGTCTGACCAGTAAACGAATTGTATTCATCAGAATTTTTAGCAAAGCTGTAAGACTCGTTTTCAAAGTATATTCCTAGAGGTTTAGCCCCACCGGTCTTCTTGTATAAAGCTATCGGTTTCTGTGAAGATGTATAGCACGCAAATCTTGTATCTTGCGAATTATACAGAAGATGCCTATTGGAATCATCAGAACAAGTAATCGTTGCTACGCCGTTGCTTATATCAATCGTCCAGTTGTATGGATCTGACCGCTCATTGCAGCTATTTCCTGAATACCAATATAAATACTTGCCATAATTAGAGTCCCCCTCCTTAATATTCTTAATTGTCCAATAGTTACCGTTCTTCGCAAGTTCCAGAATAAGAACCGGACTTGTATTATCCAACGATATGGTATTCCCTACTTTTGTTATACTTTCTGAAGAATGATACTTTGTTGAAGTGCCCGCAATAGGACCCATAGCAAAATCCAATGCAGATGCAGCAATGATATATGTTCCAGGTGTAAGATCTGAACTACTGCTTACAAGCGTATAAACATCTGAAGAAGTAACAGGAGTAGCAGTTCCTGCCATGTTTATTCCAAACCTTACCATCTTCCCGATGGAGAAGTTATACGTCTTGGAGAAATCGGTTCTGTTGTAAGAGTTTTGATCTGTATAGACAACAACACTCGTCAGAGCAAGCCCATCACCAGGAGCAGATGTGAAATAAACCGGGAACTCTCCATTATCTCCAACTTCCAGACTAGGATAAGACAACGATATTTTCTTCCCATTCAATGAATATTCTCCGTTAGATGGATTAAAATAACCGGTAACGTTCTTGTTGAAAGTCAACTCCACTTTGCCAACCTTCTCTCCCGCAGTCATTCCCTTCAAAGTCATCTTGTTAACCGTTATTGCTCTATGCAGAATAAAATCCAGAGAAGTCTTTGCTGAAGAAGAAGTTATATCCTCTGCATACATAGCATCTGCACTTGGATCGTATGACGTAGCCGTAGGATTCTGATTAGCTTGGATCTCAAGATTATCACTTCCACTGATTCCCTTGGCAAATAATGCCTTATAGACATACTCAGAAGCATTCACCGTATTGAATGAAACCGTGAGAGTAGCCTTCTTCATGTCGGAACTGTAGGAAGCACTGATGCTTGATCCAACTGTTGTATTCTCCCAAACCTTGAAATACTGCTCATCGCCCTCAGTCCACACGTAGGAAGCCTTGTTATCACCTTCCACAATGGCAGTCTTGGTATCCGTACCCTTGGTAAACGTTACCTGCACCGTCCTCTTGAAGCCCTCTGGCTCAGGTTCTGAGTTTTCTTTCTGGGCGCATCCCAGCAGCATCGCGGACACTGCCGCAAACAAACCTAGTCTAAAAAATACCTTTTTCATAGCGCCAAGAAATTAATCATCATCTTCTTCATCAATAATATCATCATCTGGAATTGTGCCAGGACTATTTGCGACAACACTTTCCAGAGCAACGGTGTAAACACGGCATTGAGGCGCTGTGTATACTTCCGTTGATGCCTCATTAAGCAAAATCGTTTTCATTGTATTTGTGCTTAAATAATTTCGCGAAAGAATCTTTTAGAAACTCTTGAAGGTATCCCAACTAGTGTTCTTCTCGGCGCTGTTCTGGATGCTTTCCGGAACGTTCACAAAGAAGTTGAAGCCAGTCCATGCCTCGATGGAATCAACGCAGAAGGCATGAGACTCGTAGTTGTTGTTGCTGTACTGCTGGTGTTTGAGCCAGAAGCCGATAGCCTTGGCGGAGGTAATGTTGCTGCCATTACGCTTAACCTTCAGCAGAACCTTCCAGTAGTAGTTAGGAACAGGAACATCCTTGTTAGGATCGCCGGCAGGGTTGATATAGGTAATATTCTCGGCCTTACCACCCTTCAGGAAGGAAGCACCGGTAACCACGTACATTGTATCAGAACCGATAACATCCCTGATACCGTTCTCCAGACTGTTCCAGATGCTGCCGTTGAAGCCGTTCTGGATCTGAGGAGTACTGTTGGTGAAGTAATAGGTCTGGCTCTGCATCGTGCTGTTGCCCTTACGGTCTCCGTTAGGAATCTGGTGTCCGCGGGAATAGATGGTATTGCCGTAATCCACACCGTAGCTGGAACTGAGGTTAACCTGCTTGGTCTTTTCTATCTGAGGGTTGTAGGTCCAGCTTGCACGGGTCTCCTCTCCGGAGTACATAACAGGTCCCAGAGGAGCGCCGCTGCTGATGGTTTCCCGGTAAAGCGGATATGCAGTCCAAAGAGCGGTGTATGAGCTGTACTGGTACAGGTATGTGTAGTTGCGGTCGCTGTCGTCATAGAAAGTACCGCTGAAATAATCGCTGCCGGAAGTGGTGGCAGGAAGCTCAAGCCATCCGTTGGCAGGCATTCCGCTGGTAGTTCCGCTCTCCTGATTAACGGTAACGGCCACGTCTGCAGCACCCTCGTACTTGATGGTGATGACTCCTGTTCTCTCAGGAGCCTCCTCTTCCTGGCCATCCACGTTAAAGGAAATGGTATACAGATCTACCGTTATATCGTTGATCCAGCTGACGTTGGCGGTTGCAGTAGCATTTACTCCGGCAACCGGATTGGAAACGCTGTAGGAAATGGATTGCACGCCTCCCTGGCTGGAAACGCTCATCGGATTTGCAGACACAACATTAATTGCAGGATCACCCGGCTCAACCGGAGTTCCGCCGTTAGCGTTGTAGTACAGAGCCACAGGGTTCTGGTTGGAAGAAGCAAGATAGCAGGCAAATCGCGGAGAACCGTGGTTATACTGCAGCATCCTGTTAAGGTCTGAACTAGCCTTGATTACAGCTTCTCCATCGCTGACGGTAATTGCCCAGTTATAGGCATCGTCCTGAATGCTGATAGAATTTCCTGAACTCCAGCTCAGGTACCTGCCGTCGTTAGGATCCACGGTCTTGGTTATCTTGATCTGCCAGTTGTTGCCGCTGCGCACGAGTGTTACCGGCACGGCTGCGCTGGTTTCCTCCAAGGTTATAGTCTTCTTGTCTGCACTCTTGGTTATGCTAGCTTCCAACAGATACTTGCTGTTGCTGCTGAGGGTTCCAGCTGCAACGTCATAATCTGCCGCAGCAATCAGGTAAAGTCCCTCGGCCAGGTCTGAGGTCTTCTCCACCAGGGTAAAGACATTGCCATCTCCTGCAGATGAACCGTATCCGCTCATATCCATCGTGAACCTCATCATCTTGTCCAGCGTAAAGGAGATGCTCTTCCCCTCAAATGCACTTGCCGACTTAAAGTATGAGTTCTTGTCCGTCTTAACCGTAACTCCCTGAATGGCAGCCTCCTCAACCGGAGCGCACACAAAGTATACCGGGAACGTTCCGTCATCTCCCACCTTAGCTCCGTCGTAACTGAAGGTCAGTTTCTTGTCAGATCCGGTAAAACCGCTGTTCCCCTGATATGCTCCAGCCACCACCTTGTCCAGCTCGAACTCCACGGTATTGATCTTCTCTCCAGCCTCCAGGCCGGTCAGGGTCATCTTGTTTACGGAAACCACCCTGTTCATCACAAACTTCAGGGAAGTAAGTGCCGTAGCTGAAGTCTTTTCCTCCGCGATCATGATATCCATGTCCGGATCATAGGAGTTTTCCAGCGGGCTCTGGCTTGCGCTCAGCTTAGGATTTCCGCTGTTGCTGAGCTCTGCCGCATATTTTGCCGTATAAACATATTCATCCGCATCAGCAGTGTTGAACTGCACCTCCAGAGTTATCTTCTTCATATCGGAGCTGAACTCCACTCCCTTAACATTTCCCTTTACTCCGTTCTCATATATAGTGAAGTTGTCCTGGTCTCCGTCTGTCCAGTAGAAAGTGGCCTTATCAGCTCCTTCCACCACGGTTGTCTTCGTTCCGGATTCTCCAACATCCCCAGTCTCGCCTTTTGTCATCGTGACCTTTACAGTCCTGGTAAATACTTCCGGCTCTTTCTCTCCCTTGTCCTTTGCACATCCAAAGCATGCAAATACCACGGCCAGTCCCAGAAGGCTACTGCCTAAATATCTGTTCATCTTCTTCATAGCGCAATCCTCCTAAAAATCACCTTCATCATAATCCAGATCCCCTCCCGGTTCTCCAGGACTTGTTGTCATAATGCCGGATTCTTCCTCCAGCCTATCAATTTCTACCTCCGGAGCCACATATTCTTGCTTTCTCCGGAACAATACCTGTTTCATATAAATTCGTTTTTATTTTATTCTATTTTACTCTTCGATACACCATTCCTAATATAATAAGCTATGCAAGATAGTAATTTTTCAACAACTATTGTACCCGCAAAAAAGAATCCCGGAACCAAAAGGCCCGGGATTCCTGAATGAAAATAACAGGATTTAGTTTGCTAGCTGGCGAACAAATAATGACTGATTATAATAATAATTAACCCAGCCACCATTTCCATCACTCCAGTAATAATTAAGTGTTATTACCCCAACTCTCTCACTTCCCGTCGTATTAGCTTTTACTTTAATTTTCATCGTAGAAGACACAGCCGCTACATCTGTAAAAGTTGTAGTAGCCCAGCCTGGTTGAGAACTATTTAATTGCATCAAACCGGCAGGGTTAGGATCTTTAATTGTATAGCCTACTTCGTATTCGCCTTCTGTAGCCGGAACGGTAATAAAATAACCAGTTCCTTCATATGCGCCACCTGAAGTAAAGAAAATATCTGGTATCGGGGTAATAAGTTGCTCACCACTTGCACCAGAGCCTTCCAACTTGTAAAAAGCAATAAACTGATCTGTCGCATAGCCTCCCGTTGAAGTAAAACTACCGTTCTCGTAATCAACAAACTTATTATAATGAGTAAATGAATCATCAAGATACAATTGTCCCTGAGTCAAGCTAATATGATATGATGTGTATCCTGTTGAGTAATATGTTTCTGTAGGAAGGAAGGCCTGCAAGCCTTGAGTGTAATAAGTGTCTTGTATTGTGGCACCTAAATAATAGCCCGCATGGTTACCATTAATCATTTCGAACCTTACAGAATTATCATACTGTCCTTTTACAAGTTGGAATATCAGAACATCATCCCCAGGATTAGAAATAGTTGACTTATCAGAGCTCTTTGTTATCGCTGTAGGGGCTCCTGGATAATTGTTCCAATTGCTATTCATAGCATAATCATAGGAGGCAGAAGCAATAATTACCTTTGAACCTTCAGTGAGCTCGCTATAATCCGTTACAAGTTTATAAGTAGGAACTATCGGCTCAATACCAGCCATATTAAGTGTCAGTGTACGAACATGGCCCGTTCTAAAGTTACCCTTACCTGTTCCATAAGTATAGGTCTTAACATATTTACCCGCATCCGTATTAATATTGAATGTCAAGGTTTTCCCCTCCATGTTCACAGTATTTAGAGCAATCCAAAAAGTACGGCTAGTAAGAGCAGAGGTATTTACAACAATAACATTAGAAAGATCTGATTGTGCCGTAAGAGCCTTTGTAGCATAATCCAATGTGAACACACCCGCAAGGTTAACGCCCTGTTCTGCAACTATTTCAATGCTATTAATATTAACATCATCAGGGAAATTCTTAAGTGTGAATTTTCCGTAGGCAACAACATGGGAGAATGGCAATGTTACATTCTCAGGGAAAGTAGTATAGGTTTCAGACTGAGCTGCCATAATGTGAGCCGCCTCATCAACAGAACCATCAATTGGAGTCTGCTCTGCTGGAATCTTAATCTTTGCAGAAGTTCCGGAATAGCATGTGCTTGGGCTTATAGCTCTAAATGTGTAAGCAGCGCGATCTGCAGGAGCCGTCATCGTTGCATTAAATGACGCTGTCTTACCGTCTGAAGATGGAACAACCGGAGCCTCTACTGCATTACTATAATTAACATCTATCTTAACCTTTGTATTTGTAGTCCAAATAGTTGGGTATGCATTATCAGCCAACTCGCCAAAAACACTCTTAGTGCCAGGATTATCTGAAACAGCACTAAAACTTACTGTAAAGTATTCAACATTTTCTCCTTCTGGTTCAACAATTGGAGAATCATTCTTGCTACATCCATAAAAAGAGAAAGCAATGATAGCCGCAGCTAAAAACAGATTAAAAAACTTTTTCATAATTGACATCCTCCAATAATTAACCTTCACCATCATTATCGTCATCATCACTTACAACTCCAGGCACTTCACTACTAGAACTTATAGTAGCAATAGCACCTTCTAAATTAACGGAATACACCCTACACACAGGAGAAGTGTATTCCTCTTCTTTGTTAAATAATAGATTCATTTTCTTTATGATTTTGTAATAATAATTTCCGCAAAACGAAAAAAGTTGGCGAAAGTTACTAAAAATCATCCAAACGATGGGCGCTCTTGCCCGGGAAATTGCTAATCTATCCGACCGATCCTTATAACAAACAACCGCTCTAATTCTTCCAGCAAAGATTCAATAAACGATGGTTGCAGCCCGAGAGCGCTGGCAAGAGGTTTCTCGAGAATGTTCCAATCATTTCTTATTGAAGCCACAAAATCTCTTATACAAGCAACTATTGTCTCAGGAGCTATAATCTCGCTATCCTCCATAATGACCACATTCTTCAACACATCTGTACGATGCTTCTTTATGTCCCTGCTGTTCACATGTTTACCCTTCTCCCTGTCATTTAAAAGGTTAAGGTATGCACGTGCTTTCAAAGCTATAAGTGCCGCAGAATCAGCATGACGAATTCCATTAGTTAATTTACTGTGGGAGATGGCAAAATCGTAGTAATCATCATCCATTATAATTGCACTTAAACTTGACCCTTCATCAATAGATAACGGTTCGATTGTCAATCCTTGTGGCAAACCAAGAATATCTGGTTGGCGAGACAAAAGTTCTATCATTTCCGGATAGTTGGGCCGTCCGTTAACAAATCTGTACAATTCGTACTTTGTAGCCTCACCTTCCGCCTGTTTACGTTTTTCAGGGCGATATCCTCCTTCCCGCACGAATTGCCAAAAATGCCTTGCAAAATCTGATGTCATTTTCTCAACGATAACTATCATATCAATGTCGTGAGTAGCACGGGGACGCACCGGAGTACCCTTCATAACTAGGTCGCAAGCAGTACCTCCAATAATAACGTAGTTCTCTGAAAAAGCTTCAAAAGCCTCTTTATATTTATCTAACCCTTCCATTTTATAGTATTTATTAAACGTTCTATTTCGCCTTCTACACGAGGGTCGGAATCATCGCGGAGAGTAATCGCTAAAGATAGAGGATCTACCCACTCCGCTTTTTCCCCTATTTTAGCTATAACTGGATATTTCCATGTCTCAATTTTGATGTTGCCGTCAAACTCATTAGGGTGAACCAGCGCTCCGGAATCTTTAAATGACCGCAGCCGGTCAACACTCATCATAATGATTCTTTCCGGGTCTGGATTGAGCATAGTGTAATGTGCAAGCGCATTAATACCGCAAACAGGGAAACTTTCTTCTGACAGGAAATCATCGCAGAATATTCTATCTGCTACCGGATTTATAAGAAAAGACTGAGCCTTATCCCAAAGTACCCTGCCACATTCGTTGAACTTGAGCACTTTACGTTTAGAGCCATTTGAGACTTTTTGGCATAGCCCCAAATCAGAAAGACAGGTAAAGCCAAGTGTAATGCTCGGATAAGAATATGGTATCATATCCTCAATGTCTCGAGCGGCCTTTCCGTCCAGATTCTCAACTTGCAAATGGAATAGAAGAAGGAATTGGGCTACAGGGCTAAGCATCTTCGCCGGTTTTCTCTTTCTCAAACGCTCATTTGCCACAAGCATTGGCAAGTATGCATACTTTTCTGAAACAATAAAATACACGTCCTTGTCTATAAGCCTCTGTCTTTCGTAGGCCGGACACTTATCGAGCAGGAAGACAACCGGCAAACCAGTCTTTCCACTCAACTCGCCTGCGGTAATGGCTAAAGAACGCGGCGTAGGGATGTTCCCCTTGGGTTCAGCAAAAAGAAACAGCACATTATATAACTTGCCATCATAGAAATTATAAGAAAGCGCATCTCCTATGCTTATGCCTTTCATCTGTTTTTTGCTCCGTTCTTTAAGCTCTGCACCTTTTCCGGAAATAAAAATAGTCTTCATGGAATAATATTATATTATTGCTTCGATTTATTATTAATTAAAACGATGCAAAAATATTAAATTATTTCCATCCCCGCAAATGCATTCCGTTTATTAACGGCGCAATATATATTGATACTTCTCTCAGCGAATGCCAAAAGGTAAATTCGTTGCCCTACCCCTAAAGAAATTGTTAATCCAAGATTTTCTTTGGCGAATCCTGGAATTTTCCTCCGCGATGCAAAACAAAACCGGGTGGGATTGCTCCCGCCCGGTTAAAAACTTTTCCCTCAGAATCGCCTATTCCTGGGTAAATAGTTAAATAGGTTAAAAAACGAGGCACGCACGGAAAGGGTAATCGTCGACCTTTTCGACTCCTTGCCAATGCCCATCTCTGAAGAAGAAGGCATTCGCTTCCTCGGAATCTACCTCCGTAGACGACAAGTAATATGCATATTCATCCGACGGTATATTTGTGCCGCCGACAATGCTGAAGCCATCGCGCAGAGCGGTGTAGCCAGCTACCTCAATCATCCGAGTCCACTGATCTTCGCTAGGCAGCATCCATGATGCGTTGGTAACTTTGGCTGCAGATGTGTTCTTGTTGGAGCAAGCCGTCTTTGCGGATTCCCAGTCCATCTCGCCCTCGTCGGTCAGCGCCAATGCAAGACCGTGGGTGTAGGTGGTATTGTCGGTCTCGCTACCTACATAGATAATCTTGGCCACGCGGGTCGCCGTGCAGGCAGGATTGGCATTATAGTTATACATATGGATATGTCCGGCGGTACAAATCAGCTTGCCCTCATCCTCAGAGATGGCTTTAGCGGCCATAATGTACGGTGCTCTCTTCACATTATACACCTTGCCCTCAAGCGTCTGGCTGGCACCGAAGCTGGTGGCAGTTACGCTGCCCATCGTCACCTTGGCGCTGCTCAGAGTTGTGCCTTTGGCTACGGGCAGAACAAACTTGGCGACTACCATCTCGCTCTCGGTCGTTGTGGTGACGTTGGCGGTGCAGATGTCTGAACCATTGTTGTTGACCACCGCGGAGAGTGTAGTGGCTGTTTTGGCGCCACCCTCGAAGGTAATCTCGAAATTAAGGAAAGCGGTCTGCTGGGTGAGAGTGAATTTCTTCGCAGAGTAGGTCGATGTGCCCGTCAGGTTGCTGTACTTCTGCACGGCTGTGGCCACGTCGGTGCAGTAGGCCGTCGTGGGATAGTTTACAGTCACGGCCCCTGTTGTTGGGTTGATGGTTACCTCAGTTCCATCTGTCTGCTGTGCGCTCACAAGTGTGGCGGTAAGCGCCAAGTCTGCAGCAGGGGTTCCTTCTCCTGAATAGGTCAAGTCGCCCGAGAATGTGGCACTTGCCGTTCCTGTGCCAGACTGAATTTCGAGCACGCCCTTAATGTTCGTACCAGTAACGTACAACTTGTCGCCTGCTGCGAACTTAAGTGTCTTGTTGTCACTGTCAACTGTGGCGAGGGTTGTTGCGCCGCCGTTGACGTTTACTGTGTAGGGAATGATTATCGATGTCGAGGAATCCTGTGGCGTCACCGTTATATTGTCATCCTTGCTGCATGATGTCATTACGAGGGCAGCCGTCATCGACAGCGCAGCCCAAAGAATAATATACTTCTTCATTGTCGTCTTCGTTTTTAGGGGTTAATTACTAAAGATCCTCGGGGTCACCCATAGGTGGGAGGTCTCCCCCTCCATCATTACTGCCGGCCAGCAGCATAGTCTTGTGTTGCAACTCGACGACCTTCATCAAAGGCTTGTCGTACTTTATTTTATCTGTCATAATCTTGGATGTTTAAATATGCTTAAACCGCAATATTTTTCTCTCCCTTACAATTTACATTATAAATATTAACTCGCTGTAATGCTTTGGGATAGAGCGGCTAACGAGAAGGGAAAGAGAAAATCCCGGAAAGGGAGTTTACAGCGTCACGCTTTTTGCGGTCTACAACCTCGGCGTAAATCTGGGTTACCTTGATGCTTTTATGGCCGAGAAGTTTGCTCACGGTGTAAAGATCCTGCTGCTGGCTTAGAAGCAAGGTGGCAAAGGTATGGCGGGCGGAATGGAATGTTACGGGTTTGGAGATACCTGCATCGCGGAGCCACTTTTTCAGGGCAATGCTGGCACTGGCATAACTCTGTAGGTTAAAAACAAGGTCCAATGGACCCTTTCCTCCTTTTTCCGGGAGTAAAAACACCGCTTCCCGGCTCAGAGGCAGGTAGAGCAGTTCCCGGGTCTTGACCATACGCTTTTCTATCTGGAGACAGTCTCCCTGGGATCGGATGTCTCCCCAGACCAGGGTTGAGATATCGCTCCAGCGCAGGCCGCAGAAGCAGGAAAACAGAAAAGCCCTGGCCACATCACCCCCGGAATGGGTGTTTGGAGTATCGATCAGCGTTTGAAGCTCCTCTTCCGTGAGGTAGCTCCTTTCGGTTTGCCGGAATCGAGGCCTCTCCCCCTTGTCCAGCAAGGTGGCGGGGTTGGAGGGGATATATCCTGCCCGGACCGCCGCATTCAAGGCTGCCACAAACTTGGAGAAGTACAGAAACCGGGAATTTGAGCTCAATTTTCCTCCGCGACGGTTTTGGGCCTGTCCCAGGTACTGTGCAAAGCCCCTGCAGAAGGTTTTGTCCACCTCCTGAAGCGGAAAAGACCGTTTCTGTCCTATACTACTTATATATATAGCCAGATGTTTGGAGGCGGACAAGAAGCTTTTTGCATTGACAGCCCGGCTCCGACCGGCCTCCAGGGCTATTTGCTCGGCATTTTCAGATTGGATGCGCATCCAGTCCAACAGGGGTATTCGGCCTTTGTCCGCCCCCTTGTCCGCCCGGTTTTCCTTGTTGTGGTGAGTAGTGTGTTTCATAGATTCGTGTTTTTCCTCTGCCAAAACCTAAACAGCGGTTCTGTGAAATACACCAAACTGTAACAATTACAGCGTTTTTCTTGGAGAAAACGATTTTTTGATTAATTTTGCAGCGATTATGCGCCAATGCGTAATTGGTGCCCATATCCTTACTATTTAGATTTTGTAATATTTATAATGTAAATATAATAAATTGTTATGATTTCCACTTCAAAAACAATCGTTTGTAGGAGCTCATATGAAGCTCCTAAGTGTAAGATCTACTCGATAGCTGTAGAGTCTGTAATGACGGCCAGCGGCTATGGCAATGAAGGAAACCCTGGTGATGATATGGGTGGTGATGGACATGATCTTTAATATTTATGACTATGAAAAAGTTTTTTTACTCAACACTTGTACTAGCATTGTCTTCAATGCTTTTCTTCTCTTGCAGCAAGTCTGATGACGTAGTTGTAAATGATGAAGACGTTATTGTAAAGGCTACTCTTATAGCCGGTAACCCAGTAGTTGACCCAGGAACTAAGACAGAGGTTCATGGTACTACTCCTTACTGGTCCGTAGGCGACGCTATTGGCGTAACCAATGGAACTAATTCCAACGAGAAGTTTAACTCTTCAATTACCAGTGCTTCAACTACAGCTACTTTCTCTGGTGAGACTGTTTCTGGTGACCTGTATGCATATTATCCTTATTCCACAGGAGGCGTTAGCACATCAGGAGCAAGCATTGCTTTGTCAGCTGAACAGAATCCTTCTGCCACTTCTTTTGACGGAAGCGCAGACGTTCTTGTTTCCAAGATGTTTACCGTTACCCCAGAGAACACCACAGTTAGTGGTCTTGTTTTCAAGAGGCTCACTTCTGTTATTAAGGTTGTACTTAAGGATACTGAAAACCAGCTGAACGGAGAGCATCCTACTTTCGTTTCAGTTGAAGCTGATAATAACCTTATTGGCAACGTGTTGGTTGATTTTGCTGGTCAGTCATTATCTCTTCAGAGTAATCCTTCAAAGAAAGTAACTGCTAATTATACAGCAGCTACTCAGTTTGAAATTGATGGAACAAACGGTGCTTATCTGGTAGTTCTACCACAGACTTTGGCTGGTGGTTCAACCCTGATTGTTAAAGCCAATACAGAAAACTACTACATTGAGAAAACCATCACCATTCCTGCAAGTGGTATAGAAATTACTGAAGGAAAGATTACAACTCTCAACATCTCTCTGCCTTCAGGAACCGTTATCCATCATCCTGTAATCAATGTTACCTCTGCCAACCCTATGGCAGCTGACAATGTGGCTGGCACCTATACTATTAATTATGATATAGATGATCCTATTGACGGTGAATTTATTTCAGCTGAATCAGATGTAACTTGGATTAGCAGTTTTGATTATACAACATCTGGTAAGGTAAAATTCGATGTTGCTGCGCAGGCATACAATACTCCTGCTAGAGAGGGACATATTACATTGACCTACAAAGATGCAACTCCTGTAGTTGTTACTGTTAACCAGAAGAAAGGTCGTATTGAGGCTATTCTTTCTATGAGCACCTTCTCATCTAGTGATTCTGGTAAAGATGACAAAGGAAACGATTGGGAAATTGAACATAGCGGAAAGGGTTATGAAAAAACATCAGAGTATATAAGCATTGGTGCTACTAACACTAAAGCGACCTTCTTAAGACTAGCCTCTACTGCTTTCAGTCAGAATGATAAAGTTTGGGAAATACATGTTTGGGCTTCAGGAGAGGTGCTTAATCCTAGGGCTTCTTTAACAATAGCGAAGAATCTAAAGACTAGTACTTTCAATAACCTCGTGGCAAACTCTACAGAGTACGTTGCCACTAATGTTCATGGTGAAAACGGCGATATTGTTCTTGAGATAGGTCGAGGAGGCAATGAAAAAGGCTTTATGCGCTTCCATAAAGTAACCGTTATCTACGATGAAGACTAATTGACTAATAGAGTCCTATTTTAAGAAGGCTAACCAGAACGGTTAGCCTTCTTTTTTCATTTCAATCGCTGATGGTATCCATTAGGTTGATGTTAAACCATATTATCCCCTTCCCGCCCTGCCCTTTTTCACCCCAAAACCCAGTTATAGGCAACTCTAAACATGTTTTTGGCTATTTGAGAGGGCCCCATCCTCATTTTACACCGATATTTCATTTTTGTTAATATCGCTCTACGGAATTCATCTACAGGCCAACCCTTAAAAATAATTCTCATCTATTCTTCGGCCTATATTGTTTTTTTTCCTATATTTGGCCCGAATATGCGTAATAGCCCTCTGGGGCACGCATAGGTCCTAAAACAGAATAAACTAATATTAATAATAACGAAAATTAAACAAAGCAATGGTTTCTACGACAAAAACAATTGTTTCCAGGAGCGCCTATTCTGCTCCTGCGTGTAAACTCTACTCGATACATGTCGAGTCTGTAATGAATCCTGGTAGCCCTGGCGGAGCTGGTGGCGATGATGAAATTGTAGATGGTGGTGATTTTTAATCGTCTGATTGTTATGAAAAAGATATCAATAATTTTGTTTGCAGCCGCAGCTTTTGCACTGATTGGCTGCTCTAAGAATGATGGTGAGTCTCAAACAAAGACTTATAAAAGGACTGTCACCGTTAATGTAACTAAAGGAGCTGATACAAAAACAGCTGTTAACGAAGGAACCACAGCCTCTTATGTTTGGACAGAGGGCGATGATGCATATTTCCATGTTTATGAAAATGAAACTGAGGGAACGGTAGAAAATGTTACATACACTGATAAAATGAAGACTGCTACTCTTACAGTTTCATTTGATACACCAGAAGGAACCACCAATTTTGTTTATTCTGCAAAATTCTGTAAGGAATTAAGTGGTAGTGGAAATCCCAAAATTAATGCTAATCAAAGTCCTGCAGAGAATTCTTATGATCCAGCTGCTGATGTTATGATAGCTGAAGATATTTCTTCCCAGACAGCATTAACTTCTCTTCAGTTCTCAATGGACAGAAAAGTTTCTGTTAACAAGATGACTCTTACTGGACTTGTTGCTGGTGAAAAGATAAGCAAGGTAGAGATTACTTTTGATAAGAGTGTTGCCGGTCATTATACGGGTGGTGATGAGAATCCTTATTCGTTAAATGTCAAGAAATTGACTTTATCATATCCAGATATTGCTGTTCCTGCAGGTGGTTCATTCCCTGTTTATTTTGTTGTAGCTCCAAATGAAAATATTGCTTTCGAAAGTGTAATCGTTACAACAGATCAGCATGTTTATACAAAGAACACTTCATGCAACCCGAATCCATTTGAGGGAAAGACAATTACTTTCGCATGCGGCAAATTTACCAGATTCAATATGGGAATGGCAAACTATGGTTCTGATATAACCAGTGGTACACAATACACTCTTGTTGAAAGCCATGATGATTTGTATAGTGGAGCGACTTATCTGGTTGTTGGCAACAGTAGTAAGACTTCTAAATTGTATGCTTTAGGAGAACAGAAATCTAATAATCGTGCGGGAGTCGAGGTAACTGATGACAATAGTGTTATAACAATTGACAATACCATTGCAGCTCATCCAGTAATTATTGAGGAAGTGAATGGTAGTTATACACTAAAGGATGCATCTTCGAATCTATACCTATACACAGATAATACAACAGCTAATAGCCTTCTTAGCCAGGAAAACATTGACGATTATGCTAAATGGACTATTAGTATAACCAATGGAGTTTCTGTTATTACAAATGTAGGCAATACAACAAGAGGAAAGCTTTGCTTTAATCCTAATTGGCAGAATAATAATCCAGATTCTAATCCTATATTTGCTGGGTATAAAAGCGTCCCTTCTAATGGCACGGATAACCTCGCTCTTTATGTAGATTTATCTACTTGCGTGGTAAAGGCTGATCCTGAATTATCTTATTCAACAACTTCATTTGATATAGATTTGGGCGATTCATTTACTGCTCCGACTTTGACGAATCCTCATAACCTATCTGTATCTTACTCTTCATCTAACACTAATGTTGCTTCTGTAAATTCGTCAACAGGAGCAGTAACTATTGAGGGAGCTGGCACGGCAGTCATAACAGCTAATTTTGGGGGAGATGAAACATATAAGTCAGGCTCTGCTAGTTATACGATAAATGTTACTGATCCTAATGTTAATGATGGTTCTGCTGAAAAACCTTATACAGCGTCAGAAGCAAGAGAACTGGCATTAGCAGGTAATACAAATGAAGTGCATGTTAAGGGAATAATAAGTAGTATAGTATATTCTTATAGTGCTCAATACCCAACATTTACTTTCTGGATATCAGAAGACGGCACGGCCAATACATTTGAGATATATCAAACATCTGCTACGTCTATTGACGATTACAGGATAGGGGATTATGTCGTATTTAAGGGCACACTTGCTTTATATCAAAATCAAACGACAAAAACTCCTGAGATGACAAACAGCACTTTGATTACTCGAATAATGGCACCTGTTTTCAGTCCAAACGAGGGGAACTTTACTACTTCTCAGGTTGTTTCAATAAGCGCAGACGCTGATGCTGTAGTTTATTACACAACAGATGGATCGATTCCGTCTAACTCCAGTTCCTTGTATTCTACTCCTATAACTATTAACAATACTACTACTTTCAAAGCTATTGCGGTTAGAAATGGCATTTCGACAGGTATCGTTACCAAGACATTCAATAAAGTAAGCGCATCAACCGTTACTGTAACATTTGTTCCTTCTGATTTTTCAGGACAGGGAACTTCGGGCACCGGGAGTAATGTTTCTCAAACTAAGGATGCTGTTACTATTTCAAGTGACAAAGCATATGGAACGGATCAGTTAAGGGTGTACAAAGGAGCAAACTTATCTATTTCAACATCGAGCGGAAATATTAGAAAAATAGAGTTTACTTTCTCAGGCACTTATAACGGTGGCCTTAATACAGAATACTCATATACTGGCACAAAGGAATCTGTTACATTTAGCAGCTTGTCTTCTCAGGCAAGGTTTACCGAAATTAAAGTAACGTATGAATAATTCTCTTTTAGATTAGTTTATCGACCGAAAAAGGGGAGGAAAAAACCTCCCCTTTTTATTACAAAGAATTTTAGTCAGCATCCAATAAACTACATTTCAAGTAGAGTAACAATCTTTGAATCTTTCAGCGGATTTGCGACCATTAGTAATTGTTAATTATAGTATTATGGTCTTCTGCAGTTAAACGGTTGGACGATGGCGTTATTCTAAGTTTCTCGTCGGGCTATTATTCCTTTTCGTTCTTTTCTTTGATGAGCCACATTGGGTTTTTGCCACGTTTTTCTTGGATATTAGTTTCCGGCGCGCTATCTTCGCTCCCACAAGTTTTGGAAGAATTCCCGTTGGTGGCAGTTACACCTTTATTTTGGCTGCGATTAACTTCAGTAACTTCGGTGTTTGAGTTGCTTCCGACTTCGGGTAAGGACGAAACTTTTGGTTAACATCGCGAGGGAAACCCGAGATAGTGAAAAAACAAAAGCGGGCAGGAGTATTATTCCTGCCCGAGTTTGTGGTTTAATTGTTTACTGTTTGTGTTACTTACTGTTAACTGTATTGTTTACAGTTTATTCCTTTCTCATCTAGCTTATTCAAAGAAGAATTCAGCCTTTGAGAACTGGACAAATTTGTTGGCGTCTGCTGTAACAGTAACGTTGTAAACTATTCTGTAGTAGCAATTAGCCCAGCTTGTTGTGCCAGACTTGGTAATGGTAACAGTACCGTTGGCCTGGAAGGTTGGAGTAAAGGTTGCAATAACATCAGAAGTTCCAGATGCTGCACCAGCAGCAGAACTGTGAACAGTAACTTTCATTGAGTTAACTGTAATATCGTTAGCTGTGCCGTGAGTAATAACGATCTTGTTGACATTATTAGCAATAGCTGTTGTACTGTAAAGTGTTCTATCCTCTCCTGTTAGGCTCTTACCTCCTATTCTCCAAGGGCTCATGGTGGTATTACCCATTACCTTCCAGGAAATCTCACCCTGAGTTATATCTGACTCTAAAGCATATCCACTTGAACCGCCTGTAATGGTACCATCCAAGATGTATGAAGATGTGGTTGGAACAGTAATCTTGAACTGCTTAACCTCCCAGGTCTTGGAAGCATTGCCCTGGAACTCCCACTTGAACTGGATAGTCTTGCCTGCATACTCAGAAGCTTCAACAGTAGCTGTTTGCCAAGCCCAGTTATTTGATGGGTTAGAGAGGGTAATCTGGGTCCACTCACCATCGTTAATCCTATAATATGCCTTACCAAGATTCTGATAGTTAGATCCGGTAACATTTCCAGTGTGCATGAATGTAATAGTTCCACCGGTAATGTCGCTCATATCAAACTTAGGAGAGTAGAATGAAGACATAGAAGCGTTGTTTGCTGCTACTCTTCCATAGGTATTTGCAATCCAAACCTCTGCTCCGTCATCCAGGAACTTGCCATTATTACCGTCAGTGGTAGTAAGGTCTGCTTCCCAGGTTTCAGTAATCTTTATAGTCTCAACTGTAGGCTCACCAGCTGTTACAGTACATACCTTGGTTACTACAGGACTGATGCGCTTGTGCTCTGCACCGGCAAATGCCTTAACGGTAGTAGTCTTACTGATTGTGAACGGAGCTGTGTACTCTAATGTTCCAGGAAGAGGTGCTCCGGTATCATCGATACCAGGTTCAGAACCATCGATAGAATAGCCGATTCTTGCGGTTTCATCAGGGCAAGTGATGGTTACAGTCTTGGTATCCTCGTCGAACTCGATAACAGGTTCATCAGTCATTGCATCAACAAGAGGATCTCCTTCTCCGGAACCGTTGAGAACATAGAGAGCTACCTTGCCGGTTACGCTACTTGTTTCTGTATACAGGCTGAAAATATTACTGCTACCAGCGTTGAAACGCATGAAAGTGTTGGCCACATCAGCGTTTGATTTCAGAATAGCGTAATCAACAGGAGTCTCTGACTCTGTGTCCTTCTTCAGAATAACAGTGAATGAGCAGTTGCCCTTTGTGAATTCCTGACTGTCACCGGTAAAGCTTCTCATATAATTGCTGGAAAGTCCAGGAGAGCCAATATACAGTCCAGCCTGATCTCCGTTTTCGCAGTTGAAAGCAAGAGTATTCTCTAATGTACCCTGCTCAAGAACAAAGATCTGGACAGCGCTTGAAGGGTTCTTGATGACAGAAACATCGTTTTCGATAGACTTGTTAACTGCAGCGCCAGCTCTGTTATTGCCGTTCTGGGTAGTGCTGATTGCATAGTCAGCCTCAGCAGCTGCTATGATAACCTTGGCGTCTTCCTTAAGTACACTATAGTCTGTAACCAGAGTGTAAACCTCTTCCTCCTGAGGGTTGATGCCATCCATGTTGATTTCGAATGTTCCAACTTTGCCGGACTGGAAGTTTCCAGCACTCTTAGGGAAAGTGAAGGTCTTGACAAACACTCCGTCTGTGGTGTTGAGGGTTATCTTCATGTTAGAACCGCTCAGGTCTACAGGACGTACAGCGAACCAGAATGTAATGTCTCTGTTATTGTGCTCGTACTCAATATTATCTGACTTAACAGTAATAATATTGGTTCCTGGATTTGCTTTGAAATGCTTTGTTTCCGGATAGAAATAGAAACGGCCGGCAATCAGAGAGTCTGACTCAATGTCTACGCTGTTGATCTTTACCTTACCTGCTGTTCCGTCCTCGCGGAAGTTGTTCAGGGTGAACTTGCCGTATGCAGCAAGGTGGGCGAATTTCAGGTCAACTGTTTCTGTAGGCCACTCGGTAAAGGTCTCAGACTTGGCAAACATAATGTGGGAAGCCTCATCAACAGAACCCTTGGTAGGACTCTGGGATGCAGGGATATCCACCTGGATGCTTTTGTTTGTGGAAGAATAAGACACAGCTGCAGATGAAGGGCTCAATGCATAGAAGACAAATTCATCTGCTGTAGGCTGAGTGAGTTCAACGTCGAAAGTAGCTGTGTTGCCGCTTCCCTTAGGATTAACGGTTGCTGCCTTTCCGGTTGCATAGTTGACAGAGATGGAAACCTTGGTGTTGCTGGTCCATACGGTTGGATAGCCACTATCGGTCTTTTCTCCAAAATAAGACTTGGTAGAAGGGCTTTGGGCGTTGAAGCTTACAGTCTTCTCTACACCTACTCCCTGTACATCCTCATCAGGAGCATCATTCTTGGCACATCCTGACAGTGAAAGCGCAATTATTGCAGCTGAACATAAAAGGCTTAAATACTTTTTCATATTCTTTCCTCCCTAATGTTTAGAATGATCCCCAATCATCATCTTCCACTGGTGGAACATCATCGTCTGATGAGAATGGAGAACCGGCCGCAATACAATCTTCAGTTTCGAGGAGCTCAAACTCACAATAAGGAGCGAGGTATTCCTCTTTTTTTCTTAAGATCTTCATGGACTTCAATATTAATAGTTATTACTCGTTCTGTTTGAAGGCTGTCCTCAAAGAGGACAATAGCCCATAATTCGTCCAAATGTACGAACTTTTATCGACAAAAGCGAACAAAAAAAGAAAAAAAGTGGGAAACCTTGGTCTGAGGGGGTTGCCTAGCGGATGTAGACAAAAATGTAGTACATCATCATTCCGGAGGCGATGAGCTTGAGGCCGGTACCGCAGAGGAAGCCTGCGAAGGCTCCGAGGGCAGGGACGATGGACTGGCCGGCGGTCTTCTGGCCGAAGAGTATCTCGCAGATGAAGGCGCCGAGCATCGGGCCGAGGATGATGCCAAGCGGGCCGAAGAAAATAAGACCTATCAGAAGGCCGGCAAGGGCGCCTCTGGAGGCGTAGGTGCTGCCTCCGGATTTTTTGGTGAGGTAGGAAGGGACAATGTAGTCCAGAACGGTTACCACAGCGGTTATGATGCACCAGATGATCAGAAGACGGCTGGACATAGGTTCTCCGGTGGAGTCTGTGCCGTGTCCGAAGAAGTAGAGGATCAGCATGCCCGCCCAACTGATCGGAGGGCCGGGAATGACAGGCAGCACGCAACCGATGATGCCCACAACTCCGAGGAAGATCGCTATGGTTATGATCAGGATGTCTATCATTCTCTTAATCCATATTTATTACTTAATCCCTCCCTTTAAAAGGATAATCCTTGAGGTTGACGTTGCACCAGGCATCGATGAGCTCGTTATCCTTGGAGTTGAGGGCTTTTTTGTAGAGGTCCCTTAAGACTGGGAGGTAGTTTAGACTTCTTCCCTCGCGGAAGGAGCTTGTGCCAACATCTGTCGTGCCGCCCCAGCTGTAGTACATTTCCCTGGTGGTGGAACAGATTCTGGCAAAGGAGCCGGTATAAGGCTTGAGGTCTTTATCGGTGAGGTGGAGGTAGAAATCAAGCTGCTCTTCCGTGCACTCGGCCAGCTGCTCGTCTCCGGCCTTCATCTTAGGGTCTGCAACATAGACGGTTATGCCATCCTTGAAAACATAAGGCTCATAGTATCCGGCAGTGTACATGGCTTCATAGACAACTCCCCTGACGGCAAACTGGGCACCACTCTGCCAGCGGATGAAGCGGAGGAGGGTGTTGGTGTACTGGTAATCCAGACTGTGGACGGTTTTCCAACAGGCGGAAATGGTCCAGTAGGCAAGCTGCTCTGCGGTAGGCATAAGGAGATAGACACGGCCTTTCTTGGGTTTGCCGGTCTTGACGTCCTTGCCGGTGTAATAGGTATACTCCTTTACAGGATAACCCTCCCAGCCGGGAACGTCATAATGGGTGGTAACATATTCCTCAGCCATATAGGCAGCCTTTAGGACAACCTCACAACGCTGGATAAGGGTCTGGAGGCTGTCTTTGACATACTGCTTTACTACCTTGTCCTTGAACGGGTTGAGCTTGCGGAGGGTCTCAATTTTCTCTCCGTTGGTGGCGAGCAGGTCTTTGCTTGACTGTGTGGTTGACTGGGCATTGGCCGTAGAATATACAGCAAGCAGGCAAACTGCAGCTATTATCTTAAGGAGGGAGCTAGTTTTCATGCTATTCTATTTGTCCTTCTGCGGGTTGTTAGGGTTGTCCCTGTTGTAGATCATGACAGGGCCGTCGTTGTCCTTGTCCATTTCCATCTGACGGCGGCCCTCCTCATCAAGGGCTTTGCGGCGGGTCTCTTCGTCAAGTGGCTGGTTAGGGTCCTGACGCTGCTCTTTCTCCCTGCGCTCCTTTTCCAGGCGTTCCTGGTCTTCCTGCCTGATCTTCTGGGTAATGGACTTGGAAATGGTCAGGATTTCATTGTAGGAATCGGAGAAGAACTCCCGAGTCTGGTTGTAGGCAGGGAAGCGCTGGCGGGAAAGCTTGCCTCTTGTGGAAGGATGTACCTTGCGGGTGGTAAGTTCCTGCCTGGATTTGATCAGCTGGTCTTCTCTCCAGTTGAAATCCCTGAGGCGCATCTTTTCCTGCGGGAGCTTGTATGTAGGAGTAACGTCGCTCTTTACGTTTTCTATGTAACGGACACGCTCAATGGTCTGGTTGACAATCTTGGCGGTGAGCATGCGGCACTCCTTCTGGTTCATGAGGGTGATGACGCTGTCTCTTTCCGCAAGGAAGATCATCGCTTGGACACCACCCAGGGCATCGAAGCGGTAAACGTCGTTATCCTTGAAATAGGCAACCATCTCCGTACTCTTTATCTGGTGGAAATGGATGGAATCCTCCTTTGAAATGATAAAGGAGTTTTCTATGAGGTTGGCCTTGTAGATCTCGTTGTTGCGGATGGAAAGCTGGATGCTGTCTGCAGTGAACTGGGTCTTTTCCTCGTTCCAGAGCACAGGGTTGCGGAAGAAGCGGGCGATACTGTCTATCGTGGTGTAGATCAGGGAGTCGCAACGGCCACGGAGGTCACTTCTGTAGAGCTTTACCTTGTGGTGGACGCTCAGGAAAGTAACTGCAGTGGTATCCGGAGGGGCTATGGTATCCGTCGGGATACTCAGGGAGTCTGTGGCTACTGCAGTGGAATCATTGCCCTTGTTTTGCAGAAGGCGGTCGCGGTCAAGCATCTTGTCCAGGGTTGCCTGATCAACGGGCTTGTTGAGTTCCGGCTTTCCGTCCGGATTGTTTTCCTGAGGGTTGTTGGCGGGATTCTGCTTCGGCGGAGGAGGAAGGATCTTGCCCATGTTCTCCTTGTTGCGCTTGTAGGCATCGAGGTAGGCCTTGTTCTGGCGGTTGATCTCTTCCATCGGATCGGTGTCGGCCAGTTGTCTGCGTTGATGCGCCTGGGCAACTTCGCTGCTGTCTATCTGGTTCATCGGGACCTGCCACATCTTCAGGGTGTCTCCGGCAATGAACAGGGTATCACGCTTGTAGATTGGCTGGAGGGTAAGGGAGTCGGTGCCGGTTTTCTCCTCGGAGTACATTCCGGCAGCGGCATTTTCCGTCATATAGATAAGCATCGGGCGCTGGACATAGACGCCCTTGTCGCCCATGATGATGGAGCTCTGAGCCTGGTCTCTTACCTGGACGTTGTCGTAAAGTTCCGCATTGCCGCTCTCGCGGTGGTAATCTATCCAGCCGGCCCAGAGTTCCTGGTCCTGGGTGGCAATGTAATTGTCTGCCTTCAGGACGAGGGTCTTGCTCCTGGTGGCGTACTCCATATTGTTGGAGAAGAGAGTGTCACGGCCTCTCCAGGCAACGGTGTTCTCACTGAATATCGCAACTTCCTGGGCGGAATGGTATTCCACCATCTCGGACTTCAGGAAGATGGAGTCCGAATACATGTTCACGTCGTCGTTGAACATGAACATCCTCTCGGCTGAATCATAGATTCCTTCAAGGCCTTCAACGATGTCGCCCTTGGCGGAGCGCATCGCTCCTCCGTTGTAGAAGGTGGCCACACTGTCTGCTGTGTTGTAGTCCAGGAAGCGGGTCTTGAGCTGATCTCCCTTCTTGTTGTAGAGCTTGACCACCGTGCCGCGGAACTGGACAATGTTGTCATCTGCTACGTAAGTGGCAAAATCGCTGACCAGATAAGTGTCATTCTGGATGATCTGGACGTGACCCATCGCGTCTATGACGTTGGCGTTCACATCCCAGGCGGCGCTGTCGCAGAGAAGGTAAGTGTTGTTGTGGAGGAAACGGGCGGGACCGTTCACGATCCTGAAGGGAGCGCCGTCTATATCGGTGAGCTTGATGGACTTGGCTTCAATCAGGCGGACAAGGCTGTCACGGTCCTGGCCAAAGTCCTGGGCGGTGGCCTTGTTGCCTGTAAAAATCGCGAGTAAAAGGAAGAGCATGCAGAGGGTTGCTCCCCTGCCATTACGGATTGCGGTTATGACTCTTCCGGAAAACATATCGGGTTATTCCCCTATTTGGCTTCCTTTACCCAGCCCTTGCTCTCGAACGGGCAATCCTTAAACATATCGTCGATGCGGATGAAGGTGGTCTTCTGCTTTTCCTCGACGAAATTCTTCAGGGCTTCCTGCTGCTTGAGGTTCTGGGCGAAATTCTGGATTACCACGAAGTCGCGGTCGACATCTGCAGTGTGGGACGGGATGATTTCTTCCAGACGGATGATCTTGAAGATGGTCTGGCCTCTACCCTCGTTATCCTGGCTCTCGAACGGAGCTGATACGTCTCCGATCTTCATATCCTTAAGCACCGCATAATCAGACGGTTTGAGCATATCTTTCTCAAAGAAGGTGCTGCCTGTGTTCTCGTCTACCATCTGGCCTCCGTTGAGGTAGGATTTAGGGTCCTCGGAGTACATCCTGGCAGCTCTTTCAAATGTGATGCTGTCTGTGAGGATGGCGTTGCGGATACTGTCCAGGCGGGTAAAGCACCTCTGCCTTTCTGCATCAGTGTACTTTGGCTTGAGAAGGATGTGGCGGGCGTTGAACATATCGCCGTTCTTCTCTATCATCTGGATCAGGTGGAATCCGTCCGGAGTCTCCACGATCTGGGAAATCTGGCCTTCCTTGAGGCTGACTGCAGCATCGGTGAAAGCCGGCCAAAACATTGCCTTTGGTGCCATACCAAGCTCTCCGCCTCTCATAGCAGATTCTTTTTCGTCTGAGTAAAGCGCTGCAAGTGATGAGAATCTCTCTCCGTTGATAACCCTCTGGCGGAACTCCAGGAGCTTTTCCTTGACCTCCATGACCGCATCCTCCTTGCTAGGATAGAGAACGATGTGGCGCAGGCGGTACTGAGTGGAGATTATCGGGAGAGAATCCTTGTCAACCTTCTTGTAGAAACGGCGCACCTCGCTCGGTGTCTGGTTCGGAACCTTGGAGACGATCTCCCTCTGCTCCTGCTGGATGAGGCTCTGTTCGCCGAGGATTTTCCTCCAGTCTTCCTTCAGGCGGAAGAGAGGCTTCTTGAAGTATGCCTCAACCTGCTCCTGACCGCCCATACGGTACAGTACATTGTCTACCCTTTCCTGAAGCTGAACCTCCACCATATCGGATGAGATGTTCAGGGAGTCCAGCTTGGCCTGGTTGAGGAATAGCTTCTGCTGAAGGGTCTGCTCCAGGATATTGCACCTCATCTTCTTCTCGTCCGTTGGCGCAACCCCGTTTGCCAGCATCAGCTGAACCTGCTCCTCAATCTGGGAGAGCAATATGGATTCATTGCCTATAAGGGCTACCGTCTTGTCTATAAGTCCGTTCTTGTAAACCTGGGCCTTTGCGGTAGAGAGCGTCAGCACCAGTAAAGCTGCAGCAAC
The DNA here is from genome assembly GCA_017961175.1 of Bacteroidales bacterium. GTDB lineage: Bacteria > Bacteroidota > Bacteroidia > Bacteroidales > UBA932 > Egerieousia. Next base: position 2,335 of record JAGCXV010000029.1, on the reverse strand, counting down.
TGCAGAAATTCTTCTAAACATCTGTTATCTATTTTTCAACTTTTTTCTTTTGTCTCAGCGACGGGTTTAGAGCCCGCGGCTGTAGTTTGGAGCCTCACGGGTGATGGTTACATCGTGCGGATGGTTCTCCCTTACTCCGGCAGAGGTGATCCTCACGAACTTGGACTTGCGAAGAGCCTCGATGTCCTTTGCCCCGCAGTAGCCCATTCCGGCTCTCAGTCCGCCAGCCATCTGGTAGATGACCTCGCTGAGGTTGCCCTTGTAAGGTACCTGTGCAACGATTCCTTCCGGAACCAGCTTCTTGACATCGTCTTCCGTATCCTGGAAGTAGCGGTCCTTGCTGCCTTGCTGCATGGCTTCCAGAGAACCCATACCGCGGTATGACTTGAACTTACGTCCGTTGAGGATGATGGTCTCGCCCGGAGATTCCTCAACTCCTGCAAACAAAGACCCTGCCATTATGGTGCTTGCTCCGGCTGCAAGAGCCTTTACGATATCTCCTGAATAGCGGATACCTCCATCGGCGATAACCGGAACTCCTCTTCCCTTGAGGGCATCTGCCGCCAGCATCACTGCCGTCAGCTGCGGTACTCCCACTCCGGCCACAACTCTCGTGGTGCAGATGGAACCCGGGCCTATTCCCACCTTTACGGCATCCACGCCGCAATCTGCCAGAGCCTTAGCTCCCTCGGCGGTTGCCACGTTGCCGGCTACGATCTGAAGGCCAGGGAAGGCTTCCCTTACGGTCTTGATTGTCTTCAGCACTCCCTCGGAATGTCCGTGAGCCGTATCAATCACGATAGCATCCACGCCTGCATCCTTAAGCATCGCCACCCTGTCTGCCACATCGGCTGTTACACCCACTGCAGCGGCTGTCATCAGTCGGCCCATGGAGTCCTTGCTGGCATTTGGATTGTCCTTGATCTTGGTTATGTCCTTGTATGTGATAAGTCCTACCAGTTCTCCCTGCTTGTTAATCACCGGAAGTTTCTCTATCCTGTACTTCTGCAGCAGGCGGGTTGCCTCTGCCAGGTCCGTACGGGTGGTGGTCACCAGATTCTCGCTGGTCATCACCTTGCGGATAGGAGTCTTCTTGTTAGATATGAAGCGGAGGTCTCGGTTCGTCACGATTCCTATGAGCTTCTGGTTGTCATCCACAACAGGAATTCCTCCAATGTGGTTGTCGGCCATAAGCCTCAGCGCGTCAGACACCAAAGCATCCGGAGAAATCGTTACCGGATCGAATATCATTCCGTTCTCGGCCCTTTTCACCCTTCGTACCTGGTCTGCCTGGACCTCGATCGGCATGTTCTTGTGTATTACTCCGATACCACCTTCACGGGCAATGGCGATCGCCATCCTGTAATCCGTCACGGTGTCCATCGCAGAGGAAACTATAGGCACCTGCAAAGTGATCTCCCTCGTAAACTTGGAAGCAATGTTCACATCCCTCGGCAGCACGTTTGAGTGAGCCGGTACAAGCAGTACGTCGTCGAACGTCAGACCTTCGAATGCAATCTGGTCTCCAGGATTGTTGTTAATGACTTTCTTCTGCATAGGACTAACCGTTTTTACACATTACAATAATTTGGCGAATATACTCATTTCCCGCCAAACACACAAAAAGATATCCTCAAACGCCAGGCAAGAAGATAAAACTACTTGGACATAAAAGCGGGTAGATAAGGAGGGAGAAATGTGCAGTTCACGCTGTCCTTGGATACTGTTACAAGCTCGAAGCCGGAATAACCCCTCCCGAGCGGACTTCCTACCGGACCGGCTGTCACGAATCGGATGCCCTCTGCAGTAGTGTCGTAATCCATGTGCGTGTGCCCTGCAAATACCACATCAACTCCATATTCCTTGAACAAAGCTATATACTCTGCTCTCTTTTTCTTTGGAAAATTGAAGTAGTTGTTTTCCTCATCGATGTCCTTGAGGATTACCGGGCAGTGCATGAACACAAAGATGTACCTGCATCGCTGAGCCTTACGGAGTTGTTTCCTCAACCACTCCAATTGCTCTGCTTCCGCCTGGGCTGCTGCAGCTTTATCGGATGGTGAAATCTTTACGTCTCCACCGCGGTCTTCATCAGAGCTGTCCACAATGCAGTTGGAGTCTATGCCTATGAACGCACATCCTTTATGTTTGAACGAGAAGCGGTCATAACCCCTCAGCACAAGATAGTTGGAGTGATTCTCCGGTGTCCACGGCCGGATATCGTGATTGCCTGGAATCTCATACACTGGTACTTCTATCTTTGCACGGTTTGCCCGATAGATGGAATCCTGGAGCGCATCCCTTTGGTCGTTTACCAGATCCCCGGTAATGATTA
>JAGCXV010000028.1 GCA_017961175.1 Bacteroidales bacterium | reverse complement strand
TCGAGGGCCTGATCGATTACCACAAGGAAAAGTATCTGGGTAAAGAGAATTAAAATCGTTGAAAATGAGTGTAAAGAAAGTAACGGAGCAGGCGTCCAATTATTCAGACCTGGACAAGATGACTACCGGAGAGCTTCTCCGAGGAATGAATTCAGAAGATAAGACAGTACCGTATGCAGTTGAGAAATGTCTCCCGCAGGTGGAGAAGTTTGTGGACCTGCTGGTGCAGAGAATGAAGAAGGGCGGAAGGCTCTTCTACCTTGGAGCAGGAACCAGCGGAAGGCTGGGAATCCTGGATGCCAGCGAGATCCCTCCTACATACGGAGCTCCGTTTGACCTGGTTATCGGACTGATAGCCGGTGGAGACGGCGCCATCAGAAAGGCAGTTGAGAATGCCGAGGACGATTACGATATGGGCTGGAGCGATCTGGAGAAGTACAATATCGGCGGATGGGATTCCGTAGTTGGAATCGCTGCCAGCGGATCTACCCCGTATGTTGTGGGAGCCTGCGCAAAGGCACGCGAGAAGGGTCTCCTGACAGGATGCATTACCTGCAACCCGGGAGCAAAGGTTGCCGAGGTTGTGGACATCCCGATGGTGGCAGTTGTAGGACCGGAGTTTGTGACCGGTTCCACAAGAATGAAATCCGGTACAGCACAGAAGCTGATACTCAATATGATATCTACCTCAGCGATGATCAAGCTCGGCCACGTGAAGGGCAACAAGATGGTGGATATGCAGCTGTCCAACGCAAAATTGGTGGACAGGGGTACCCGCATGATAATGGACGAGACCGGAATCAAGGATTATGAACTGGCCAAGGAGTATCTGCTCAAGTACGGTTCCGTACGAAACGGAGTGGATGCCTACAAGGCAGGAAAATAATTGACTATGGCATTTTCCTCAGAACTTCTGCAGAAGGCCGTGGACCAGTTTTCCACACTTCCCGGAATAGGGAAGAAGAGCGCCTTGCGCATGGCCCTTTTCATTCTGCGGCAGCCGAAGGAAAATGTTGAGCTTTTCGCCTCCTCGCTGGTAAACCTGTCGCATAACGTGCAGCGATGCTCGGAATGCAACATGATTTCGGACAGCCCGGTCTGCCCGATTTGCTCGGACCGCAGGCGCAACCGCGGCATAATCTGCGTTGTGGAGAGTATCCGCGATGTGATAAGTATCGAGAACACGCAGACCTACAACGGATTGTACCACGTGCTGGGAGGCATAATCAGCCCGATGGACGGAGTCGGCCCAAGCGACCTTCCCATCGCTGAACTTGAAAAAAGGATAGAGGGAGGAGAGGTCAAGGAAGTGGTTCTGGCACTTTCCACAAGCATGGAAGGGGAGACCACATCCTACTTCATTTACAACAGGCTGAAGAAATACGATATAAACATTACCGCCATTGCCAGGGGAGTGGCTTTCGGAGACGACCTCGAATACACCGACGAGCTCACGCTGGCAAAGAGCATAGAAAACAGGCAACCCTTTCGTTAACAGTTAAATAACTACGATATGAACCATACAATACTACTTGTGACGTTCCTGGTTTATACTGCGATACTTTTCTTTATCGCCTACATTACAAGCAGGAAGGCAGACAACAGCTCATACTTCACGGGAAACCGCAAATCCAACTGGTTTGTGGTGGCCTACGGAATGATCGGGGCATCGCTGAGCGGTGTCAGCTTCATGAGCGTTCCGGGCAATGTGTATAACGAGAGATTCTGGTATCTCCCGATGCTGATAGGATTTATCGGCGGATACCTGATCATCGCCCTGGTGCTGCTTCCGCTGTACTACAAGATGAACCTGACCTCCATCTACTCTTATCTTGAGAAGAGGTTCGGAGTCTGCAGCTACAAGACCGGAGCATCTTTCTTCATCATTTCCAGATTCCTGGGTGCTACCGTCAGGACGTTCCTGGTAGTGTTCGTGCTGTATAACTTTGTGCTTATCCGCCCGGACGGAAGCCATATAATGCCGTTCTGGCTGGCTGCGGCAATCTTTGTACTGATTGCCATCCTCTACACTCTGAAGGGTGGAGTCAAGACCATCATCTGGACAGACACGTTCCAGACCACGTTCATGATCGTGGCAGTGGTCCTTTCACTCGTATTCATCTGCAAGGAACTGGGTTGGGGCTTCGGCGATATGCTCTCCAACGTTCATTCAGACCCGCACTCGGATATATTTGACACCGACTGGTCTCACGGAACCCACTGGCTGAAGAGATTCATCAGCGGACTGGTTGTGCCTGTGGCAATGACCGGTCTGGACCAGAGCATGATCCAGAAGAGCCTCAGCTGCAAGAACCTGAAAGAGAGCCAGAAGAACATGATGACATCTGTTGCGATGATGATTCCTGTGAACCTTCTGTTCCTCATCATCGGCGCCGTACTGGCAATCTTCATGGTTAACCATCCTGAACTTCTTTCTTCCGTTACCAAGGCAGCCGGCGGAGTTGAGGCAGACAAGATTTTCCCGACCGTTGCACTGAGCCTCAGGCCGATTGTAGGAGTGATTTTCTTCATCGGACTGATTTCAGCAGCCTATCCTTCCTGCGCCAATGCAATCACATCGCTGACCACATCAGCCAGCATTGACCTTATCGGAATGGAGAAGAAGGATTGGGGAGAGGAGAAGAAGAAGAACGTGCGCCAGAGGGTGAACATCCTGATGGCAATCCTGTTCGTGGCTATGATGGTTGCGTTCAACTATCTGAAGAGCGACTCCGTAATCAATATGGTATATGCCATTGCATCATACACTTACGGTCCGCTTCTGGGTATCTTCATGTACGGTATCCTTACCAAGCTGAAGACCTGCGACAAGGCCGTTCCTTTCATCGCGGTGCTGGTTCCGATTATCTGCTACTGCATCCAGAACAAGGTGTTCGGCTGGGGCTACGATTTCGGATTTGCACTGATTCTCGTGATCGCAGGCCTTACATTCCTGGGAATGTTGCTGTTTGCAAAGAAAAAATAGTTAAATTTGCGCGTATACTAGAAATCCGCTATGTCTAACTCTATAACCATAAAGAAGGAGGCCGGAGTATGATTCAGGTGTTCTACAAATCTAAGGGGCAGATCCTCACTACCTCTGATGTAAAGGAATTGACAGAGAATTTGGGATTTGACGATGTCCTGTGGATAGATTTGTATGAACCTGACAGAGTTGAGACGCAAGCGGTTGAGGAATTCCTCGAGACCACCCTGCAGAGCAGGGCCCAGGCGGAGGAGATCGAGAGTTCATCCCGCTATTCCGAGACAGACAACGCAATCTTTGCAAATACAGACTTCATTTCCCCGGGGCCTGACAGCTATTCCGAGGAAAGCGTTTCTTTCGTAATATCCGAAGGTGTTCTGGTGACTACACGCCAGGCGCCACTCCGCACGATTACCGAATTCCAGAAGAGGATGGGCTATTCCTACAAGCTCTATCCTACAGGCTATCACATCTTCGTTGCCATTATGGAGAACAGGGTGGACCTGGATGCGGATATGATCGAGGTGATGGCCAAAGAGATTGAGAAGTTCGGCCGCAACGTAAATGTGGGAGCCAAGGTTAATGAGGACTTCCTGCTGGATATCAACCAGATGCAGGAAAACACGATGATGGTGAGGGAGAATATCGTGGACAAGCAGAGAATCGTTACCGCCCTTACCCGCAGCGACAAGTTCCCGAGCGATATCCGCCCGAGGCTGGATGTTCTCGTGAACGATATCGCTTCACTTCTGAACCACACCAATTTCAACTTCGAGAGGCTTGAATATCTGCAGAATACCGTGCTTGGTCTGATCAACCTTGACCAGAACAAGATAATGAGGATATTGACTTATGTTTCCCTGCTGTTCATGCCTCCGACTCTGATTTCCGGTATCTTCGGAATGAACGTGAGGCTTCCTATTTTCGGAGAGAACTTTGCCCTCAGGGACTTCTGCATCATTATTTTCGTGATGCTTGTATCAGTCTTGGTTGCTTCGCTCATTTTCAGGAAAAGAAAATCATAAAGTAATGGCACTTTTAGGTATAGATCTGGGAGCCACCAAGATATCTGCCGCCATATTCAACGATGACGGGGATATTCTCCAGAGGCGGTACAGCCTTCTGGAAGGCCGCTCAGGAGAAGACGCGGGCACTCTTGTGTGCCAGGTAATCAAATCACTTGCAGAAGAATATGACATTTCGGGGGCGGGAATATGCGTCCCCGGAATTGTTTATTCCAAGAGGGGAACCGTCTGGTGCCCCAATATCCCTGGTTGGGATGACTATCCTCTGGGCCTGCGCCTGAAGGAATCTCTTGGAGATATAAAAATCGGGATTGAAAGCGACCGCACCTGCTACATTCTCGGCGAGAAGTGGAAGGGTGCCGCAAAGGATTGCGACAACGCCATCTACCTTGCTGTAGGAAGCGGCATCGGAGCAGGCATCCTCCTGGACGGCAGGGTGATACACGGAGCGGATGATGTCGTGGGAGCGACTGGATGGATGGCTCTTGAGAGTGATTATGACAATGACTGGGACCAGTGCGGATGCTTCGAGACCTTTGCTTCCGGTAACGGAATCGGATATCAGGCATCCAAGCTTTTCGGCCGCCAGATTAACTCCCACGAAGTTTTTGATCTCTGGGAAAAGGGTGATGAAACCGCCCGGAAAGTTATAGACAAAGCCGTTCAGATGTGGGGGAAGGGGGCAGCCAACCTGGTAAGCCTCTTCAATCCGGAAATGATAGTGTTCGGCGGCGGCGTTTTCAGCGGAACTGCTAGGAAGCTTATTCCTGACATTTATCGCGAGGCTCTTAAATGGGCTCAGCCGATTACGATAAAAAAGACCCGCTTCTGCGCTTCACAGGTGGGAAGCGATGCCGCCCTCCTCGGTGCGGGTTATCTTGCAAGAAATTTATAAAAGTCTCAATATGAAAAGAATATTTCTAATCGCGATGGTATTATCAGCAGCTATAATTGCCGGCTGTTCTCAGAAAGAGGAGCCGCAGGTATTCATCGGAAAGCAGGAGGTTAACCTTGCTTCAGACCTTATGACTCCGGAAGCCCTCTGGGCTATGGGAAGGATCGGGGGAGTCCAGCCGTCACCTGACGGACAGAAGATCCTCTACAATGTTTCCTATTACAGCGTCAAGGAAAACAAGAGCCATACGGTAATCTGCCTTATGAATGCAGACGGCTCTGACGTAAAGACACTTACAAAGTCCGCCAAAAGCCAGGGCGGAGCAGTCTGGCTGGATGATAACACCATTGCATATCTGACAAGTGAAGACGGTACAAGTTCCGTTTGGGTGATGAAAGCGGATGGAACCGCACCGCGCAAAATCACTGGGTTTGACAAGGATATTGAAGGGTTCCTATTCTCACCGGACGGAAAGAAAGCCGTGCTGATTGCCCAGATTCCTTGGGAAGGAGCTACAGTTCTCGGCAAGAACAAGTACGAAGATCTTCCGAATACAACCGGAAGGATTGTCACCGACGTAATGCACAAGCACTGGGACGAGTGGGTGGATGCCATTCCTCATCCTTTCCTGGTTGATTTTGACGGCAATGCATTCACCAACGCAAAGGATATCCTGGAAGGTGAGATGTTCGAGTGCCCGTCCAAGCCTTTCGGCGGTGAGGAGCAGCTGGCCTGGAGTCCTGACTCAAGGAAGATTGCCTATTCCTGCAAGAAGATGACAGGTCTTGACTATGCGATCAGCACAGATTCAGACATCTACGAATATGACATAGAGAGCGGCAAGACCGTAAATCTCTGCAAGCCGGAAGGCTATGTAAGGCCTGAAGTCAAGTATGACGAGAGCCTCGAGAACCAGGCCGTTAACAAGAACAAGGAAGACCTGAATATGGGTTACGACACCAATCCGGCCTACAGTCCGGACGGAAAGAACATTTCCTGGCTGAGTATGGAAAGGGACGGTTACGAGAGCGACCGTACCCGCCTCTGCGTAAAGAACCTTGAGAGCGGAGAGAAGAAATATGTTACCGAGAAGTTCGAGAGCGGAGTTGACGATTATATCTGGGCAGATGACAACACCCTGTATTTCATTGGAGTATGGCAGGGAACAACCCAGATTTACCGCACGGACCTCAGCGGAGATGTCTGCAAGGTTACCGAGGGTCAGCACGATTTCGGAAGCATTGCACTTTCTGACGGCAAACTCATTGCCAAGAGGCATTCAATGATGCTTCCTGACGATATTGATTCGGTTGACATCAATTCCGGCGAGGCTACCCAGATACGCTTC
>JAGCXV010000027.1 GCA_017961175.1 Bacteroidales bacterium | reverse complement strand
TGACGGTGTTCTCATAGGTCTTTCCGTTGTAGGATACTTTCAGGGTAACCTTTGCCTTGGCCCTGTTCGGAGGGAGAAACCCGCCGCCACCGGAATGTATGACACCCATTACGGTATTGTCTTTATATACGTCCTGAAGCTCAAACTTGAAGTTCATCAGGGCGCAAGGTGACGGCACGTCATTCCCGAACTTGTCTTTGAAGAGCACGTTTTCTTCCGGAATGTCTTCGAATGTGAAAACGGGCTCTGCGTCAGGCAGTACGGCTCTGATATCCCCGGTCTTCTTGTCCTCGGCGATGAGCTTGAATGTAGTCTTGCTCTCTCCCCATTTCTTCCTTGCCTTCGGGTCGCTGACCAGGATCTCTTCCTCCAGGGTGCTTTTGTAATCCACCAGATATGCCTTGAGGGCTTTGACATTGAGCATCACTCCCAGATGCATTCGGTAGATATAGAATTCTGCCTCGAGAGGTTTTTCCTTTCCGTCAACTATTACAGATATGTTGCATCTGAAGCGGTCAGCATCACCAGGAACCGCATTCTTCTTTTCATCTTCGGTGAGGACTCCGCATTCGGTGATGTTTATCCTGAACTTTGACGGTATTTCCTTGTCTTTGAGGAGTTCTGTCTGGAAATACTTGTCTCCGCCACCGTCCAGAGAGATATCGATTCCAAGCACTTCAGATGCCAGGTTGTTGATACCGAACTCCATGAACTGGGTCTTTCCTCCTCCGGCCTCGAACGTGATACCTTCGTCTACAACGATTTCAGTGGCTGGCGCAACCTTGAACACAACATGGTTGATGAGAGTTCCGGTTTCCGTGCTGAAAACAAACTAGACTTTTGCCTGCCCAAGCTCTCCTTCCTCCGGAGCTTCGGATGCTGCAATGTGGCAAAGCTTGTACTTGCCGTTGGTTGTGGCTTTGCTTACAGCGCAATTCTCTTCCGCCTTGATGGTAATCCTTTCAGTAAGGTCCGGCCTGTCTATCTTTTCTCCATAAACATTTATTTCTTCGATCCTTGCTCCTATTATCCTTGGCGGATCTCCCGCAACTAGGGTGTCTCCGAAATCCTTGTAGAGAACCATCCTGTAGCGGCTGTGATCCTTTTCTTCCTCTTTGCTTTCCTGGCTTTTTCTTTCTTCTTTCTTTTTCTTTGCAGGAGGAGTTGTCGGTTTCTTTGGCGTCTTCTTTTTCTTCCGTTTAGATCCGGCTGCAATAGCGATACCTCCGCCCGCGGCAATAGCAGCTCCGACTCCTATCCATTTCCACGGAATTTCCGTGCTGCCCTCTTCGTCATCGCCTGATGTATCAGATGCATCTGTAGTCTTCTCTATAATCTGCCCTCCCTTGCTTTCTTCCTTCTCGGAAGTCTCTTTCCCGGTTTTTTCTCCTTCATCGGTTCCTCTGTACTCATACCGGTATTTGTAAGAAATAAATCTGTTGCCTTGTAATTTTCTGTTCCAGTAAGCAAATATTGTAATGATTAATTCAGACCTTTTCGCATAGTAATCATCTTCCTCTATTGGATAGTTACCGCCAACCACCATTCTGCCTTTCCTGACATCATCGTTGCCTTCATAATGAGCTTTCTCTGTGATTTCATTTTTGAGAAATACCATTGTCCCGTCTGTACGGTACAGCTCGACATGCATTTCATAGACTCCGCTTGCAGGTCTGTCATCTCCCCTGCGGTTTTTTATATTATCATGAACCATTGTGTATGGGATGACAATATTGTTCTCTTCTCCAAAAGAAATTGTAGCAGGCGGATCGTTGAACAGAAAATAAATGCTTCCGTTGTGCCAGTAGAATTTGTTCTTGTCTGCTTTCCAGTATTTGCTGTTGCTTTCCAGAGTTTTATCAACTAAAACCCACTTTCCTTGAGCCACTGCAAAGGAAAAAGTCGCGAAAAAGAACAGGAAAAACAATGCAGCTTTTGCAAAGCTGTTTGAAGTATTTTTTGTACAGCCGTCCATAACAGGACACAATTTAATAAAAATGTTTGGGAAATGCCATCCATTTATCTGTCCGGAGAGATTATCTTTGTCTAAGAATAATAAAGTATGAAGAAAGTTTTCAAAGTTTGCTGGAATTTCTTTGCTGTCATCGGAGTCATTGCTGTATTGTTTGTCATCCTTTGCCTGTTTGCCAGGCCTTATTTTGATGTAGATATCAATCTGAACCGCCTTGGAATGATGGATACTTATGTGGATTCTCTCCGGACTTCAGGTCCATACGCGAAGGATACCGCCAGTTTCAGTTTCAGAATCATCCAGAACGAGGCAAGGGCTCAGGAGATAAAGGATTATTTCCAACTGGACACTTTGTATGCTCCCGATGCTGATACCTGGACAAAAGCGGTTGCCATCGGCAAGTTCGTTTGTTCAAACATTCCTCACGCCAATCAGAGACAATGGCCCGAGGCGATAGATGCCATTGGATTGTGGGAATATACCAAGAATGTTGAACCTGCTTTCAACTGTCGCCTGCACGGCATCTTCGCTTTCGAATTGCTTCTTGCCGCAGGGATTGACGCGAGATACGTAACCTGCATGCCGCAAGATGCCGAGGATAATGATTGTCATGTCGTCAATGAGGTCTGGCTTCCAGAATTAAGCAAGTGGGCGATGATAGACACGGATATGGGAGGACACTATTTCTCCGACCTTAATGGTGTCCCGCTTTCGCTTCGAGAAATGAGGGAACATTATATCTCCAGTGAGAAAATGATGATGTATCCTTCATTCATGAACGGCTCCACTAAAAAGGACGAACACTACGCATATATGGCCAAAAACACTTATTGGTTTTCCTGCTGGGGAGAACTGTCATACTACCAGGAGGATTATAACCATAAGGATGTGGTACGGGATCATTACTTTCATCTCGTACCTTCAGGTTTCAAGCCGTTCAATATAGGTGGAGGCAACACCATAACAACCGATGCCGACCAATTCTGGGCGGCACCCCAAAAATAGGTACAAGAAAAGTACTGAAGTTTGAAGCGTATTCCAAACATAATCTCTGCTCTCAGAATTCTTGGGGCCATCTCCCTTCTGTTTTTTTATCCGGCAAGTGTGGCATTCTGGGTTATCTATGGATTATGCGGCCTCAGCGATATCTTGGATGGGTACCTGGCGCGGAAACTGCACGCAGAGAGCAAGACCGGTGCAGTGTTGGACAGTGTGGCAGATATCTGCTTTGTCGCTTGCTGCGCAATACAGCTGATACCAGTTGTGCAGATTCCCGCTTGGCTATGGATCTGGGCCGGGGTAATTGTCGCCATCAAGATCGTCAATCAAGTCTCGGCAATGATTGTCTTCAAACACTTCTGCTTCCCTCATACAAAAGCAAACAAGCTGACTGGTCTTTTGCTCTTCCTCTCTGTCCCTACAGTGTTCTGGTCTATTGTCACATTAGCATTTGTTGCCGGTGTCGCTTCATTCGCTGCCGTTCAGGAAGGCCACCTTATCAGAACACGTAAGGTTTGAGGCTTTCTTCTTGACGTAGCGTTTTGAAAATGTTGACCAAAAAGTGACCAGATTTTTGGGATAATCGCTATCTATCGTTTATTCATTGTGCATTACTTTGCCAGAAATTCCGAAGGTGTGCTGCCTGTGACCTTCTTGAACAATCTGCTGAAATGGTGGGGATATTCAAAGCCCAGCAGGTCGGCCACTTCGCCAACACTTAGCCCTTTCATCAGGAGGTTCTTGGCCTGATCAATTACGAAACTGTGGATGTAGCCGATGGCAGTGCCACCGGTGCCCTGATGGATCATATCACCAAAGTAACGGGCTGAATAAGCTAGTTCTCCGGCACAATATGAAACGGTAGGAAGGCCCTTTTCATGTTGCAGCCCTTGGGTGAAATAATCGACAAGCAAGCGGTGGAAGCGTTTGAGGATATCGCTTTCGCCACTTTCTTTCTGTGAAAGTTGGCGAAGATAGATTCGTTTGCAATATTCCAGAATCAGTTGGAGGTAGCTTGTAAGGATATTCCTGAGCGCAGGTGAATCCGGATTCTCCTGCATTTCTTTGCGCATAGTGACCAGAAGAAGCGAGAAACGCTCATATTCGGAGGATGTCATCCGCAACCAGTCCGTATCGAAGTAGGAGAAAAAATGGTATCCTTTCATTTTCCCTTCGAGCGGAGATCCTTTCAACAGTTCCGGGGACCAGAGCAAGGCCCAACCATTGATGTACAGGGGCGTTCCGTTGTCTTCTCCTCCGCCTATCTGTCCCGGCGCTACGGCAATGATGGAACTGTCTCCCACGATAATTGATTTTGTGCCATAAGACAGGTATTTAGGGAATTGCTGCTGAATGAAGAGACCGTAAACCCCATAATTATTGAGACTGTTCCGGAACGGAGAAACCTCATCATAACTGATGAGCGCCAGCTGAGGATGCAGGATAGGAGCGCCTACATATTCCGCATAGACATTAGGATTATAAACCTTCAGAATCTTCTTCATAACCCTGCAAAGATAGCAAAATCTGCGAAATTGGTATAAAGTCAGCGAATATTGACACAAAAAGCTGCGGGCCTCGCCGTACCTTTGCATCGTAAAACCAGTCCATATGAAAAAGATACTCATCACCCTTGCGGGCATCGCCCTGCTGGCATCCTGCTGCAACAACAAAAACACAAACGATATGAACCTCACACAGGAATGGGACAAGACGTTCCCAAAATCCGACCTGGTGGAGCATTCCAAGGTCACTTTCCACAACCACTACGGCATTACTCTGGTTGCTGATATGTATATACCCAAAGGCGCAGAGGGCAAGCTGCCCGCTATAGCGGTCTCCGGTCCTTTCGGAGCCGTTAAGGAGCAGACCAGCGGTATCTATGCCCAGCATTTGGCAGAACGGGGCTTTCTCACCATTGCTTTTGACCCGTCCTATACTGGCGAGAGTGGCGGAGAACCCCGCCGGATGGCTTCCCCGGACATCAATACCGAGGACTTTCTGGCTGCTGTGGATTTCCTTTCCGTGCAGGAGAATGTGGATTCTGAGCGTATAGGCATTATCGGTATATGCGGTTGGGGCGGCATGGCCATCAATGCAGCGGCTCTTGACCCCCGCATCAAAGCAACTCTCACTTCCACTATGTACGATATGTCTCGCGTGGCACGTGAAGGATATTTCGGTAGTGCCGATAATGTCGAGGCTCGCGACGCACAGCGCTCAGCCTGGGCTGCCCAGCGAACGGAAGATTATCGTACTGGTAATTACAAGCGCGCCGGCGGTGTTGTTGATCCACTTCCGGAGGATGCTCCTTGGTTCGTGAAGGACTACTACGATTACTACAAGACCGAACGCGGCTATCACCCTCGCAGCGGCAACTCCAATGACGGATGGAACATCACGGGCACAATGTCCTTCCTGAACCAGCCTCTGCTGGATATGGCCGGTGAAATCAAGACTCCTGTGCTTCTGATTCACGGTGAGAAGGCCCACAGCCGCTATTTCAGCGAAGGTGCTTTTGCTAAACTTAAGGGAGACAATAAGGAACTCCTCATCATCCCTGGCGCTGTACATACGGACCTGTATGACGATAAGGCAGGCGTAATTCCTTACGACAAGATAGAATCATTCTTCAAGGAAAACCTGAAATAAGTTGAAAGGCATTTTATAATGGTTGTCACCAATAAGGGCAACCTCGAAAATGGTGACCAAATGGTGACCAAATTTGGGGGATAAAAAGGAATCCAGGCAAACATAGTGGATGGTAACAAGGCGCGTTAACGCCCGGCACGGAGTGCCGTGATGCCCCTAGAGGGGCCGGCAAAGCCGGGAGTGAAAAAGTATAGGTACAAGAAAAGGACTGCGGTTAGCAGTCCTTCTTGTACCCGGAGCCGGAGCTGTCATATTGGTGGCTATCGTGAGATGTTGTTATCTATTCAATCTACTGTATTCCCGTAGATTAAGTGGTTGTTCGGCGGGTTGAAATAATCCCCGGAAAAGGTGACCGTAAGTGGCCGAATCAGAGGAGAAGTGACCGAAAGAATCTATCAAGCTCTGCTATCTCCAGAGAATAATGATTATCTTTATCAGTTAGATAAATCGTAATATACAAACAGATCAAATAAAAAGAATAAGTTATGAAAGTATTGTTGTTAAACGGAAGTGCCAATAAGAAAGGGAATACGTTCATGGCACTCTCGGAGATTTCCAACAGACTTAAAAAGAAGGGTGTAGAGGCCGAAATCATGCAGTTGGGCAACAAACCCGTCCGTGGCTGCATAGCCTGTGGCCAGTGCCAGGCAAAACAACTGGGACATTGTGTTTTTGATGACGATGTCTGCAACCG
>JAGCXV010000026.1 GCA_017961175.1 Bacteroidales bacterium | reverse complement strand
TACTTCAGCCTTTTTTGCAACAACGGCCTTCTTTACAGCAGCCTTCTTTGCAACAACGGCCTTCTTTACTTCAGCCTTCTTTGCAACAACAGCCTTCTTTACTTCAGCCTTCTTTGCAACAACGGCCTTCTTTACTTCTGCAACCTTCTTTGCAACAGGTTTCTTTGCAGGAGCAGCTTTCTTTGCAGGAGCCTTCTTAACAGCTGGTTTTGCAGCTGGTTTTGCGGCAGCCTTCTTTACAGGAGCTTTTTTAGTTACCATAATAATTTGTATTAAAGAGTTAGTGTGTTATTTGCGCTTTGAAACAGGAGCCTCCTTAAGGAGTTCAACGAGATACTTCCAGCACTTGCCTACGCTCTCGATATTTACTCTCTCGTCAGGTGAGTGAGGTGAGAAGATTGTAGGACCGAAGGAAATCATATCCCACTCAGGATAGGTGGCTCCGAGAATACCGCACTCAAGTCCGGCATGGATTCCGGTAACCTCAGGATCCTTCTTGTAGAGCTTCTTGTAAACTTCCTTGGAAACCTTGAGGATAGGAGAATTCATATCCAGCTGCCATCCGGAATATCCGCCGCTGAAGGCGCACTTTCCGCCAGCCAGCTCAACGATGGCTCTCATGCTTTCAGCAAGCTCGTACTTCTCTGAATCGATGGAACTTCTCATCAGGGAGTGGATCTTGATGGTCTTGGCATCCTGCTGGATGATAGCCATATTGTTTGATGTCTCTACGAATCCCGGAACGGTGTCGCTCATTCTCCATACTCCGTTAGGAATGGAAGCGATTGCCCTTACGATGGACAGAGCCGTTGCCTTCTCGATTGCAGGAGCCTTCTCCTTAACCGGAGTTACAGTGATCTTCAGATCCTTGTCTGTATACTGATATTCAAAGGATGCTTCCTTGCGGATCTTGCTTACGTGGAGAGAGAATTTCCTTTCGTTCTTCTTAGGAACTGCGACTATAGCGTGGGAATCTCTAGGAATTGAGTTGCGGATGCTGCCGCCGCTGATGCAAACCAGACGAGCGTTCAGGTCTCTCATTACAGGAAGGAGAACTCTTGCAAGAATCTTGTTTGAGTTTGCCCTGTAGAGAACGATGTCCATTCCGGAGTGACCTCCGATAAGTCCGCTGACTGCAACTTTCTTGAAAACATATCCTGCAGGAACTTTCTCTGTCTTGTAGTTGAAAGTAGCCTCGCCATCCAGACCGCCTGCGCAGCCGACATAGAGGATACCCTCAGTCTCGGAATCGAGGTTAACCAGAATCTCTCCCTTGAGAATGCCTGGCTTCAAGGCTCTTGCACCGGTCATGCCGGTTTCCTCGTCAACGGTGAACAGACACTCGATTGGACCGTGCTGCATAGTCTTTGACTGCAGAACGGCAAGTGCCATGCTGACACCCATTCCGTTATCTGCTCCAAGAGTGGTGCCGGTTGCATAAACAAGGTCACCTACGATTCTTGGTTTGATAGGATCTGTCTCGAAATTGTGCTTTACATCCGGATTCTTCTGAGGAACCATATCAAGGTGAGCCTCGAGAATCAGACCGGCCTTCTTCTCCATTCCCTTGGTTGCAGGTTTGCGGATAACAACGTTTCCTACTTCGTCCTTGATAGTCTCAAGTCCGAGCTTCTTTCCGAAGTTGTAAACAAACTCTACTGCCTTATGTTCTTTTTTGGATGGACGCGGAACTTTTGCAAGTTCGCTGAAAATTGTCCAAACTTCCTTTGGTTGTAACTGATCGATAGTTTTCATTAATATCTGTGTTTAATCGTACTATTTTCCCAAAGCTAAATCCAATGGAAAGTATGCAAGCCTTCCAAACTGGTAAACAGGAATCCTCGTCTGGCCGATAACGGTCTGTCCATCCAGCAGACGGGCTGTGACAACAAGCGGCATCCTGTAGGCCACCTTGCCTTTAGAGGCAGCAATCTCTTCTGCTGAAACTTCCGGAGCAATCTTTCCGTCCGTCACTGTAAGCTCCAGGTAAACAGGACGTCCGCTCATATTGTCCGGAGGAAGAAGACCCTGAGAGTCGGAGATTCTGAACACTACATAACTCTGCTTTGCATTCTTTGCCTTTGGCACAACTTCGAAGCTTGCTGTCTGTTTTGCAACGGTAGTTTTTCCCGTAAAGAGAGAAGTGTATTCATTCTCCAGAAGGGTCATCTTTTCAACTGCGCTTCCAAGAGCCGCACCGCTGTAGTTTGCATCAGTGTCTCCGGTGAGGATGTCGATTTTCTTTTCGCGGAGACGGAAGATAAGCTGAGCTGTTTCCTCAGCTTTTTTCTCAAGGCTTTTTGCTACTGTCTGTGTTTGCGGAACAGCAACTTTTTCCACTTCTCCATCTTCGTTGGTAACGCTCTTATAAAGTTGTGTTGTCTGAGTGGTAAGGTTTGCAACACCCTCGCTGAAAGAAGGTTGCACAGGTGAAGGAAATCTTGCCGGTGCTGTTTCTGCTGTGAAATATCCCGGCGCCACAATCAAACCCTGAGTGCAGAAATTAAGGAAATTCGCGCTAGCGTTTTTGGAGTTCCCTATGTTCAGCGCAACACACAAAGACTGGTCTGCTTCAACAAGTGGAGTAAGCTCGACTTCCTCTATTGTGCAACTGTTTTTTGAAGAGCGGTCTGCACTGGTTCCCAGATACTTTTCAGAATAAGCCGCATAAGGTCCCGCTGTGAATTTTGATAAAGAAACCGTTACCGTTACCCTTACCGAAGTTTGAGGGAGAGAATAGATGACAGTTCCTGCAGGAGCAGCGTCGGTACTTTTGAAAATCTGTGAGAAAGAGGGAGTTGCAGAGGCAAGCAGCAAAGCTGCGATAAATATCGATGTTCTCTTTACGATTTGCATTTTCTTAATTGCTGGAAAGAATTGCTATGCAATTATAATAATAATTTGTCAAAGTTGCTCTCACTCAGAGGGTATATTTCTTTTCCATCTTCTGTGACTCCAAAGCCAGTTGACCTTGTTGCTCCTGATATCCTGTTCCAGAAGACGAGCGAATTCTTTTGTCACAAAGTAGTCTTCCATATTATGAGCCTCTTCTGTAATCTTCTCGAATTCAATATGATATTTGCCTCGCGACAGAAGATTCATCCTTAAATATGCAACAGGCATCCTGAGTTTTGAAGCGAGAAATTCAGGGCCCGGAAGCATGTAAGTTTTCTGGCCCAGAAAATCTACGACAGGATCGTGGTCGCCGATCGAATTCTGGTCTGATATCAGAACATAGGTTGCCTTGCCGTCTTTGTTTTTCAGCGCGTGACGCAACACCTGCTTGCTTTCCAGAACTTCTCCCGGGAACTGGAACTTTTTATATTCGCGCATTCGCAGTTTCTTGAATATCAGATCGGAGAACTTGTTCCTCGCAGCCTTGTAAACCATATACACAGGATGGGAAGAGAAACTGTCGGGAGTCCTTTCTTCAGGAGAAACAACCGCAGCGCTTACAAGTTCCCAGTTTCCGCAATGTCCCATTACAAGAAGAACATTGTTGTATTTTTTCTGAAGCTCGTCGACAACCTCAGTTCCTGAAACCGAGATGTGTTTTCTCAAAGCGGAAGCGGAATGTGCAAGATTCCAGATATTTTCCGCGAAGATATCGCACATGTGAGAGTAATATTTCCTGGTGAGAGTTTTGATCTCCCCGTATTTCATTTCAGGAAAACTCCTTGCGATATTGGTCACGATCACGGAGTATCTGTATCTTACAATCCTCCTCAGGATGAATGCGAAAATGCTGGAGAAAAAATAATGCACACGGAGAGGCATAAGGCCCAGGACATAAAGAAGACAGTAAACGGCTCCGGCGAAAAACTTTTTCATGACTCATTTCCGATTTGCGGGTATAAAGATAATAAAGTTGTAACAATAATTCATTATATTTGAGTTTTGAAAGACAGGCGTTCTCAACGGACTTCAGGCCGCCTGGCAAAACGGAAAAGAAAGTCCGGCAATAAAAAAGATTTCACAACATGTTAAAACTTTGGGAAACCAATGCCCCTCTATTTATCCTGATAGTGATATTGATCGTGGTTATTCCGCTTTTGATATTCTATCTTGTAAAAGCAAAAAGGGAGCATCCGAAGGGATTGATTGCAGCCGCTTTGAGTAACATGGGAGAGAGGTTCGGCTACTATATCATGAACGCCGTCCTGGCCCTGTTCCTTGCTTCCAAATTCGGTATCAGCGATGATGCAGCCGGATGGATTTATGCGGTATTCTATTTCTCTATTTATGTTCTTGCCCTCCCTGGAGGCCTGATTGCAGACCGTCTGCAGAATTACAAGGGAACCATTATTTCCGGACTTTTGGTTATGGCTATAGGATATGCCCTGCTGGCAGTTCCTGTATTCGGAGAATCCTTCGCCGCCACCACCGGCCACATTTCAGGCATCCTGGTTTTCACCTGCTTTGCACTGCTTCTGATTGCAATCGGAAACGGACTTTTCAAAGGCAACCTGCAGGCTATCGTCGGCCAGATGTATGACAACTTCGAGGCTGAAGGCGCAAAGATTTCCAAGGAAGAACTTGAAAGGAGAAAGACCAAGAGAGACCCTGGTTTCCAGATTTTCTACGTGTTCATCAACATAGGTGGAGTGATTGCTCCGTTCGTTGCCCCTCTGCTCAGAAGCTGGTGGCTCAAGGCTCACGACCTTGTCTACAACTCCAGCCTTCCAAAACTTTGCCATCAGTTCCTGAACGAAACAACCGAAATGACTGCAGAGCAGACAAACAATCTCACCCAGCTCGCAGAGCAGGTACAGACTGGTGCTCAGGCTCTTCCTGCAGGAGCAGAGTTCGCTGAGAATTACCTGAACGTATTCAACACGGGCGTTCACTACTCATATATCGCATCTGTTGCAGCAATGGTGATTTCACTTCTCATCTTCCTTGCTACAAAGAAGAAATTCCCTAACCCGGCAAAGAAGGAAAAGAAGGCCGTTGCCAACTACACAGAGGAAGAAAGGATTGCAAATGCAAAGGAAATCAAGCAGAGGCTTTACGCTCTGTTCGCAGTTCTTGGTGTTGCAGTATTCTTCTGGTTCTCATTCCACCAGAACGGCCAGAGCCTTTCATTCTTCGCCCGCGACTTCGTCAACACTGAGAATGTTCCGCCTGAGGTATGGCAGTGCATCAACCCGTTCTTCGTAATCATTCTCACCCCTATCATCATGGGTCTGTTCGCATGGCTTGCAACAAGAGGAAAGAACGTTTCCACTCCGAGAAAGATTGCCCTGGGTATGTTCATCACAGCTCTTGCATACATCTTCCTGATCATCATCGCTTGCATCCACAAATATCCTTCACTGGATTCATTCGACACGCTCAGCGAGGCTGTCAAGGTTACGATGAGAACAAGTCCTGCGGTTCTGATCCTCACCTACTCCTTCCTGACCGTAGCTGAGCTGTTCATCTCTCCTCTGGGACTGAGCTTCGTAAGTAAGGTTGCCCCTAAGCATCTTCAGGGAATCTGCCAGGGACTCTGGCTTACCGCAACCGCAGTAGGAAACCTGTTCATCGCACTCGGAGTCACCATGCTCCGCAAGTTCCCTCAGCAGTGGGAAACCTGGGCTGTATTCGCTGCATTCTGCCTCATTTCAATGGCTGTGATGCTGGGTATGGTCAAGTGGCTCGAGAAAGTTACTTCTGACTAAACGATAACTGCAAAGTGAAAGTTGCAGTAACTATATTGAATTGGAATGGCAAGGGCTTCCTCGAGAAGTTCTTGCCTTCCCTTTTCAATAGCCTGCAGCAAAGCAAATCCGAGGCGGATCTGATCATTGCCGACAACGCCTCGACAGACGGGTCCATAGAAGCATTCTCCGACAATCCAAAAATCAAGTGGATCCAGCTGGACAGGAACTATGGTTTTACCGGAGGCTACAACCGCGCCTTCGAAAAACTGGACGGCTACAAATACTATGTCCTGATAAATTCTGACATCGAAGTTACGGACGGATGGCTGGACACCCTGACAGACTTTATGGAGAGCCATCCTCAAGTATCCGCCTGCCAGCCGAAAATCCTTTCCTACGCCAACAAGAACCAGTTTGAATATGCCGGAGCCTCAGGAGGTTTCATAGACAAGTGGGGCTTCCCTCTTTGCCGCGGAAGAATACTTTCCTGCGTGGAAGAAGATAAGAGCCAGTATGACAATCCTCAGCGATGCTTCTGGGCCTCAGGAGCCTGCATGGTTGTGCGCAGCGACATTTACCGCAAACTCGGTGGACTTGAAGAAGAATTCTTCGCCCATATGGAAGAAATAGATTTCTGCTGGAGAGCAGCCCTTGCCGGCGGAGAAATCTGGTGCGTGCCGCAGAGCAAAGTCTATCACGTGGGAGGCGGAACCCTTCCGAACAACTCGCCGAGGAAGCTTTACCTCAACTACCGCAACAATCTTCTGATGCTCTGGAAAAACCTTCCTGAAAAAGGCAAAAACACCAAGATTTTCCTCCGGAAATGCATCGACGGACTCTCTGCAGTCTGCTACATATTCCAGGGCAAATTCAGCTATTTCAAAAGCGTCATAAAAGCCCATCGCGATTACGGAAAACTCAAGGCAAAAGTTTCTGTTTCTCCAAACGAAAAAGGAGCACTCCCTTACGGAATGCTCCCATATTCAATCATCCGGAAATTCTTTACCGGCAACAAAAAGTTCTCTCAACTTCCTTTTTAATCCTCGTCGATGGTCCAGGTGAAAACCCTGAGTCCGAGGGCGGGCTTGAGGTTGTCTATCTCTTTGAGCCTTTCCTTCAGGTTCTTTGCTGCATTGTCATCCACAAAGGTTACCATCGCTGAGTTCATTGTTGGCCAGGCGTGGGATCCAAGGTGAGGTTCTCCGTCTTTTGAGCCTCTTCCCTGAACCTGCTCCCACATTGTGAAACCTTTTATGAAGACCTTCTCCAGAGCCTCCAGAACGGCTGCTCCCTGAGCCTCGTTATATGCTATAAAAACTGCTTTCATATCTATTTGCTGTTTATTGCAAGTTGTTTGTTGTCAGCTGCCTTAAGAGCCTTCTTTCTCTTTCTGGTAAGTCCGAAAGCCGCAAAGATCGTGTAGAGTACAGGAACGAACACCAGGGTAACAACCGTCGATACGGAAAGTCCCCAGGCAACCGTCATACCCATACCTCTCCACACTTCTGATCCCTCGCCTCTTCCCAAAGCCAGAGGAAGCATACCCAGAACGGTGGTAAGGGTGGTCATAAGCACCGGACGGAGTCTTGAGTGACCGCTGTCCACAACGGCGCGGATGATGCCCATTCCCCTCTCGCGGTTAAGGTTGGCGTAGTCTACGAGCACAATACCGTTGTTAACCACGATACCGATTGTCATAACCGCTCCGACCATCGCCATTATACTCAATGGTGTGCCGGTAAGCACAAGTCCAATGAGAACTCCCACGAAGGCGAACGGAACGGCGAACATGATGACGAACGGATAGGTAAGGCTCTCGAACTGAGCTGCCATCACTATGAATACCAGGATGATAATCAGAACCATCAGAAGACCGAGGCTCTGGAATGTCTGGACCTGGTCATCGTATGTACCGCCGATCTTCCAGCTAACTCCGGAAGGCAGAGGATTCTCTTCTATCTTGGCGGTTATGGCCTCGTTCATATCTGAAGTTGCCATACCGTCAGGAAGAGGAGCGGTGACGGAAACATATCTCTCACGGTCCTTTCTGGCAATAGTTGGAGGAGTCATCGCTTCAACGATAGTTCCGAGCTCCCTCAGCTTGATGGCCTGGCCTGTGGAAGTGTACACTGTAATGTTTTCCACATCTTTCATGCTCTGCCTGTATTCAGGAGCATATCTTACTCGGATATCGTACTCGTCTCCGCTCTCGCGGTATTCGGAAGCGATGGCACCGTTGATGCGGTTACGGAGGAATGTTGCTACAGTTGCCGTATTCAGTCCATACTGAGCAATTTTCTCTCTATCCAGATCCACCTGGTATTCAGGAATGTAGTCATCTCTGCTTATAACCGTCTGCTTTACTCCGAGTTCCTTGAACATTGCGGAAACCTGGGCGGCAGCCTCGTCAGTTGCGCCGAAGTCATAGCCGTAGAGATCTATCTGGCAGACTGTCTGTCCACCCATACCTCCCTGCTGCCCTCCGGCCACAACGTTGAACCTTCTGATCTGGTTGTATTCGGCAAGCTCGCTCATCATTATGTTGGAAATCTCCTTGATGCTCCTCTTCCTCTTTTCCATACTTCCGCAACTGATGTTCATGCTTATGATATGGCTTCCGTTGGAACGCATGCTTGCAAACATGTTGTCTGAATCCGCGGTTCCTTCAGCAAGTCCCAGTCTCTGGATTTCAGGGAATTCAGCCCTCCATCTTCTATCCAGTTCAAGGGCAAGGTCTCTGGTGATTTCCTGGCGGGTTCCCACTGGAAGCTGCACGGTTACGGATATACGTCCGTTATCCTGCTCTGGGATGAACTCGGACTTCATCAAAGGTCCGCAAATAGCTCCGACCGCTACCAAAACTCCAATAGCTATCGCAACCACTATTCTCTTGTGCCTCAGAGCCCAGTCCAGAATCCTCGCATAGAAGCGGCTAAGCCAATCAAGGAACTTGTTGATAGGAGTGAACAGCATCTTGTACCACTTGGAATCCTTGTCCTTGTTCTGTGCCCTGAGCATTGTAGAACACATCATAGGAGTAAGGGCAAGGGCGCAAAGGGTGGAAACCGTGATAACGATGCTGACCATCCATCCCAGCTGGCGGAACATGATTCCCGCAAGGCCGCTGACCAATGTCATAGGTAGGAACACGGCCAAGGTCGTGAGTGATGAAGCTACAACGGCCATCGCAACCTCGTTGGTAGCGTAAACCGCCGCCTGCTTCGGATTACTTCCCTTGTCTATGTGGGATGTGATGTTCTCAAGCACCACGATCGCCGCATCCACCACCATACCTATCGCAATGGACAGGGAGCTCATAGATATCATATTCAGCGTGTTGCCCGTGGCGTACAGATAAACCAGGGAAGCAAGCAGGGAAATAGGTATCGTGATGAGAATGATGATTGTGGCCCTCCATCTTCCGAGGAAGAAGAACACGACAAGCATCACGATAAAGAGGGTGATGACGATAGTTCTCTCCAGGGAGCCGATGGTGCGGGTGATGTTATCGGTAGTATCGATGATTACATTAAGCTTGATGTCTGAAGGCAGGTTCTTTTCCAGTTTAGGAAGTACCTCCTTAACCTTGTTCACGATCTGGACTGAGTTTTCTCCGGTCTGCTTCTGGATGATGACCATACCTCCGAGCTGACCGTTGATGAAACTCTCCTGAGATCTTTCCTGAAGGCCGTCCACAACTCTTGCAACATCTCTCAGGTAAACGTTTCCTCCGTTATAGGAACCGACCACGAGGTCTTCTATTTCCTTAGAGCTGCCGAATTCTTTCTGCACTCTAAGCGAATAAGTGTTGGAACCTGTCTCTATTGTTCCTGCAGGGATATTCCTGTTCTCCGATGCTATCAGGGAAGAAATGGCCTCTATCGTAAGATTGTAGGCGTCAAGCTTATACGGATCGCAGAGTACCATTATCTCCCTCTTCGGGATACCGGAAACCGAAACTGAACCCACTCCGTTTACACGGGCCAGTTCGTTGACGATTTTCTCGTCCATGATCTTGTACAGACCGGCCATGCTTTCCTTGGCGGTAACTGAAAGGATGAGGATAGGAATATCGTCAGACCCGAACTTGAAAATTACAGGGTTGCTCGCACCGTCAGGGAGATATGACTTGACCATTTCCAGTTTGTCGCGGACATCGTTGGTCGCTGTCTCGATATCCCTTCCGTACTGGAACTCAAGTGATATTACTGAAACGTTTTCCCTGGACTGGGAAGAAATGTGCTTGAGGTAGGACACGCTGTTGAGCGTGTTCTCCAATGGCTTCGATATATTGTTCTCGATATCCGATGCGCTGGCTCCAGAATAGGAGGTCATGACCATGATGGTGTTGCTCTCGATGTGAGGGAAAAGGTCGATAGGCAGCGTTATCAGGGAGAATATACCGAATATGGCTATAGCCACGAAGATAAGCGCCGTGGTTATAGGTTTCTTTACTGCTGATGAAAACAGGCTCATTTCTACTTGGTTTTATCTGTGAGATTATCCGGTGTGAATGATGCCGGCTCTCCTTCTTTTGCATTGACCTTCTGGCCGTTAACCACTCTGTTCTGTCCTTCCACGATTATCATGTCGCCTTCATTGAGGCCACTCTTTATCTCGTATTCGGTTCCGATGAGCTGTCCGAGTTTTACCTTGTTGAAAACAACAGTTCCATCCACCACGGTATATACATAATGGTCTCCGCTTCCCATCTGCTTGACAACAGCCACGTCCGGAACAACCACATTGTGCTCAACCGCATATTTGAAGGTAACCCTGGCAAACATTCCCGGACGGACTCTCTCGTTTCCGTTGGCAATTGTAATCTCCACAGGGAATGTCCTGGAAGCGGCGGAAAGGGAAGGATATACAAGATGAACCTTTCCTTCAAAGACCTCGTCTCCGTAAACATCCAGCCTGACCTGTACTGTCTGACCCTTCTTGATTTTCCCGTAAAGGCTCTCTGGTGCGTTAACCTTGATCTTTACAGGGCGGATCTGCTGAACTGTGTAAAGAGGCATTGCTCCGGAATACATATCTCCTGCATCATAGTTACGTGCGGTTACCACTCCGGAAATCGGAGAGATAAGATATGTATTGGCTGACAGGTTATTGTAGGTGGCCTGGGAAACCTCGTAAGCCATCTTGCGGGAGTCGTATTCGCTCTGCGATGCTCCTCCTATCTCATACAGCTGCTTTGTCCTTTCAAACTCCATCCTGTTGTTTTCCATCTGGAGTTTTGCCTGGGTAAGGTTCGTGGCTTCCATCTGGGCCAATCTCTGGCCTCTTCCGACATGGTCTCCAACCTCTACGAAAATCCTTTCGATTCTTCCAGGAGACTGCGGAGAAATGTTGTTGGTGTTGTAGCCTTCTACGGTTCCGGTGAAAATCTCCACCTGGTCCACGTCCTTGGAAGTTGCGGCCATGATGGTAACGCCCGTGAGTTTCTCTTCCTTGCCTTGAGCACTATCCGTCTTTTTGCCGGAATTGCAGGAAGTTGCAGCCGCAAGGCAGACGGCCGCAATGGCAACTGTGCTGATGATTCTGTTTTTCATATATCTGTACTTTTTAAATTTCCGTTTAAACTTTAGCGGACTGGCTGAAGCTCAGGTCCCTTTCCGAACATCTCCTTGTCTTCCCTGTCGACTCCGAGGATAAGGTCAAGCGAGCTCTTGGCTATCAAATATGAATAGATCGCCTGGTCCAGATTGAGCTTGGACTGAAGAAGGGCAAGCTGTGCGTCATTGACCTCAAGGATTGTAGCCCTTCCTACATCGTACATCTTCCTTGCTATATCATATCCGGTCTGGGCTCCTTCCACAGTAGCCTGAGCGGCCTTGTACTGCTTGAGTGCCGTCTCCAGAGAACTGAGGCTCTGCTTTGCGCCGACTACCAGAGTCCTTCTGGCATTCTCCTTCTGAAGGTCGAGCTGCTCCTGCTGAACCTTTATCTGACGGAGAGCGTTAGTCTTCTGGAATCCGGAGAAGATCGGAATCTGCAGACTCAATGCTGCTACGGAATATGGATTCCAGGTATAGTGGAATATCTTGAGGTTGTTGGACATGGAAACCCAGTTGTACTGGGCGGTTGCAGCCAGCGTAGGATAATACTGGGCCAGCTGCATCTTGTAGGTCTTGTCCAGAATGTCGTCCTGGATATCGAGCTGGCGAAGGCTTGAGTTGGCGCTGACGTCGATTGTATCTGACGCCATCACGATCTTCTGCATCTGATAGGCATAGTCGCCGAGATGCCCGATGCACTTGATATTGGTGTTGAGGTTGATTCCCATCAGGGCTTTCAGCTGCCACTGGGCAAGCATCAGGCTGTTCTGGGAATCATATACGTTTGGCTCGGCGTTCTGCATGTTGACCTCAGCCCTGATCATGTCGTACTTAGCCACCCTGCCGCTCTCGTATTTAGCCTTGGTCTGGCGGTAATTCTCTTCCGCATTGCTGTAATTCTCCTTGTAGACATCGCAGAGATCAGAAGCCAGAAGACAGGTATAGAAAGCCTGTTCTACCTGATTTATAAGATCCTGGCGGCTCTGGCGGGCTTTCTCCACTGCAAGGTCAACGCTCTTTCCGGAAATGTCCAGGCTTCTCCACAGGGCCACGTTGACAAGAGGCATGGAAGCGTTGAATCCTCCGGAAATGTTGTTGTCCGTTCCCATGGAAATCTTCTGGGTTACATCCCCCATCTTCATCACCATCGTCTGCTTCTTGATGGTGCGCTGATAGGTTCCGGAGAATGCCACGTTAGGGAACAGGCTGGCATAAGCCCCTTTCTTCTCATAGCCCGTCTTCTCGATTTCCTTGTCTGCCACCATAACCGTCAGAGACTGGCTGAGGGCAATGTTCCAGGCATCCTGCAATGTGATTGCAACGGTATCCGCACCCTGCCCGGAAGCTGAAAGCGGAACAAGCAGGAGGGCCGCAACCCCAAATCCGATAAACTTCAAAATCTTTCTCATATACTGTCAATATTTATTTCCTAACCGTAATTTTCCTTCAATTCGTCCAGCACCTTCCTGCCCTTCTGTGTGCAAAGGCCTCCCATAATGGTCAGCACCATGTTGAAGCACAGGTCTGAAGGGAACACTTCCTGCCCCCTGAGCTGGTCCGCTTTCATCAGATTGGTCATGAAAACGCTAATCAAGCGGCTTGAGTCCTCTTCTTTCAGATATCCTTCCGCAACGCATCCGTCCAGAAGCCGGTTGTTGTGCAATTCCATTTCCTTTCTTACGGACTTGCCGTACTCGCCGAGCTCCGGCAAAGCCTTGGCTTCTTCCATAAATTTATCAGTGAACACGCTCCAGAACCGAATATTTTCCACCGCACAGAAAACCAGGGCCGTTAAAGGATTCGGCATGCATTTGATAATCTTGGCGTCCTTTTCCAGAAGCTGGGGGAGCTTGTATTCCAGGCTCTGGATAACAAGATCCCTTTTCCCCTTGCAAAAGTCATACAGGGTTTTCTTGGAGATCTTGAGGGACGCTGCAATGTCCTCCATTTTCACGTCCTTGATTCCCGTAGACGTGAAGGCTTTGAACGCCGCTTCAAGTATTTGCTCCCTTTTAATCATGGTTATCCGAAAAAGCGGTTACAAAGATGGCTCTAAAATCAGAAACCATTTTAGGCGTCAATCGTATATTTTTGGTCTTAATCTATACAAATCGGCGAATCAAAACATATATTGCTGCTAAGTTTTTTGTTATTTTTGTTCCAAAATTATAATCGCGATGGCTAAGCAGACCAAGATAATCCAGAGCATAGACCTTGACATGACCGGCCTGGCCGAGTATTTCAAGGGCTACAGTTTCAACAACGAAATAATGATGATCCGGGTTACGGACTTAAACAAAGAGTTGATTGACAAGGCTGCTTCCGGCCTGATTTCCAACTCATACCGCCTGGATGCCCTGACCGTTCTGCTTGCCATGGACGGCAATCTGGATGTTTCTTTGGATTTCAACCGCTACTCCATCCCTGAAAAGTCCCTTCTTCTGATATCCCCGATAAACGCCATAACCGGAGCCGACCTTTCCACCGGAGGTCGCTTCTTCCTTCTTATAATAAAAAGAGAACTGCTGGACCGTCTGGGCAACTCCGGCGGTCCGAAGCCACTTCCTACCAAAGACCTTTCGGACATTTTCCAGAGGCCGCATTTCGAGATGGACGAAAACTCCTACAACAAGATCAGCGGCAGTGTCGAGAACCTGTACCATTATATGAAAGATACAAGGAAGGATATCAAGGAATTTCTTGTTATCGCCTCCCTTGCCATCGTGATGACGGAAATCTTCTCCCTGATTTCCGAAAGGGAGAACGTCGGCCTGCAGGCAAAGCATATATCACGTAAGACAGAATTGATGACAAGGTTCGTGTTCCTGCTAAGGGAATACGGAGAGAAGGAGCACAATCCTGTCTTCTATGCCGACAAGCTATTTATCAGCGTGCAATACCTCAGCCTTATACTCAAGGAAGAAACCGGAAAGACAGCCTCCCAGCTCATAGCCCAGCACATAGCCACCAGAGCCAGGAACATGCTCCGGCTTCCCGGGGCTTCCATCAAAGAAACCGCTGAGAAACTGAACTTTGCAGACCAGTCTTCATTCGGGAAATTCTTCAAGAAAGAAACAGGCCTCTCCCCTAAGAAATATATCGAGAGCCTGTAATGCAATTATGTTTAGGACGAGAGTTTATCCAGGAGATCCATAGTCTCTTGATAACTTGGCCTCAAATGCATGCCATAATCCACAAGCCTTCCGTCCTTGTCTATAACAAAGAAAAAGGGAATTGCGTTCAGATGAAATATAGCATCAAGACCTCTTGACTGACTTTTATTCACAAATTTCTTCACTGTTTTGTCTGTCAACCCATTGTAGTTGAGAATCCTTTCATGTTCTTCTCTGCTGTCTAAATATAAGGATACTATTAATATATTTCTGGAATCCGTTTTTTCAACAAGAGCGTTTTTATATGGCAAGTCTGCTAAACAAGTATGGCACCAAAAAGCCCCCACAGTAATATATAAAGCCTTTCCCGGATTCTCCGACACAAGCTGTTCCAGTAAAGAAACACCCTCATTATTAATCATATTCATTGCCATACCATCAGAAGAACCAGCTTTTACTAACAAGTCTGATACTCTTTTGGGATGCTTCTTGAAATCGATTTTCTTGGTATATAGTTTGGCTAGTTGATTTTTTAACAAGGGATGATGAATACTGTTTTCAAAAACATCCATACATTCGGTAAATCTTTCTGTCTGGTTGTTTTCCAAAAAACGGTGCAACAGACTTGCCGTGAGCATTTCTCTGAGAAAACGATTCTTAAAATTATTCTGTTGTACAGACAAGATATGGGAAAAGGCATCCTTAACCCGCCCTCCATCAATCATAGCTGCCAATTGTTTCTTTTCCTCCTGACTTTGTATTGTGGAAACTGCTGATTCCAATACTCTTGATAGTTTAAAACAATCTGCAGATATGGTACTTTCTTCAAATAACTTCTCAATTGCACTGAAATCAACAAACTGATTTATGTCATAAGAGATATTATGCGATAGTTTGAACAACCCTTCAATTTTGTGAATCCAATAAGACGTCATTATTTGCCTTTTACAGATTGTGATTATCTTGTCTGAAGGGCAGTTTTCCTTTTCCCATTCATTGAATCGTTCAAGCTTCAAACAGAGCTCCCGATCCAAAGCATCTGAAAAACCGTTAACACCTATTGTGTTGTCAATGGGCCAATAATTATAGTCAATATGAGTGTAAAATGAATGTAGACAAGCATTATCCCAACCACTTTTACCAGAAAACTTGATTTTTGACAAATCAGAAAAATCGATCTCTATAATAAGCGAATCGCCTGGAGCTATCAAAAACCTGTCTATATATGGTAGCATAGAAATTTCGCGCTCATAATATGGATAAACCTCCATTTTGAAAAAACCATTGCTGTCTATTTCTGTAGTGTAACTAAAATCTATTCGGTCAAAGAAGGGCATGCTTACCGTGATCGATTTGCACTGGGGATAGATTTTCTGATTGCGTATATAGCCTGTTATAACAGCAGGCTCCGACTCGTTCCAAGATTTAGTATTATCTTTCCCCGAACAAGCATCTGCACATATCGCTACAATAATCAGCAATACTATAGCCACAGAGTTTTTCATAAAGACGTGTCAAATGGATATGATTATTTTTGCAAAGATATAGAGGCTCAAGAGAATAGCAAGAGGATAATACAATGTCTTAACAAGATATCCGAGAAAAGAAGGGTGAGAGGTTGTCAGCATAACAATCCTGTCTTTTGCAGAGCCCAAAAAGAAACTCCCGGCATTCCTTTTAAAAATAGATCCAGTCACCGATAAAAGTATAAGACGACAGTATTCTTTCAAGTCCGCACCACAAGAAACAGCATATTCGTCCGCCTGATATTCGTGTATGTCCTTCAGGTATATTTTCATCAGGTAAATGAATGGATTGAACCACTGCAAGGCAACAGCAATGTCCATAAGGATTATATCGGCAGAATGTCTCATTGAAACGTGCCCCAGTTCATGGTTGACAATATACTCTTGGAGAGATTCTTTTTTCAAAGCATCGTTCTTTCCTATGACAATGAAATTGAACCAGCTGAAAGACTCTTCTGTCTCAGAATATAAAAGCCTTGCCTTTTTTCCGGAAACCATTATTGTCCTGACAAGCCGGCTCTTCCGGATTGTGAGAAGCAGATGGTATACCGAAAACGCGCGGTACAAAACACTAAAAACCACGCCGGCTAAATATACTGAAATAATATCGCAGAGCAGAGCACTGTCTCTTTCTGCAGATATGGGTCCTGAAAAGAAAAGATTCGTGCCTATAAGTCTAATTTCTCCAGATGAAACAGAATAACTGCAATAGAAAACCACCAGAGGCAATACAAATGACATCAGGCAACTTGAGAGTACAACTATCCTATTGAGGGAGTGAAACTTGTCTTCTCTAAGGAAAATATTGAACAGCGCACAGAATACAGCCTCAACAGCAGCAGCCCTTATAATATATTCCAGAAACAAGCTGGCCATTGAATTATACCTAAAAGTCGGCCCTCTTTAACGCTATTCTCAAAAATAGAGATATCAGGTAAAGGACCAATCCGCAGAAAATCTGGAAAGCCATGATCTTGAGAGCTCCATACACCAGTACCATCGACACATCACCACCCGATGCTTCCAAGGCGGAAAGGGCGGGAACAAGACCATAGATGGCGTAAGCAATGCAGAAAACCAGCCCGAAACTTCCTACAAGCTTCACTTTCTCTGGCTTTTTGAATACTGTAAAAAACAAAATAAGGAAAATTATCCCTACAAAAACAAAAAACAGAGTAGGGAAACTATTGCTTTGAAACAACTGTAACATAACTGACCTCCTTTATTATTCTGATTTTGATTCCATCCGGCTGATAAGTTCTTTAAGTTCCTTGACGGAAATCTTTTCCTCTTCTACAAATGCAGACACAAGACCCATATAGGATTTGCCAAAATACTTGTCAACTACAGATGTAAGGGAGAACTTGTTGTATTCCTTGCTTGTGATAGTAGCATAATACTGGTAAGTGGGACCAAAAGAATTGTGGCTGAGGAATCCTTCCGCCTCAAGATTTCGAACAAAAGTAGATAAGGTGTTAAAGTGAGGTTTAGGGTCGGAATAAAGTTCCCTTAGTTCCCTTACGAACATCGGGCCTTTCTCCCAGAAGAAATTCATTATCTCCTCTTCTTTGCGTGTAAGTCTTTTCATTTCCAGTATTTTTCCGTTTACACAGCAAATATAACTAAAATATTCTTTTATACAACTAATTTTCTTAGTTACAAGATACTTTCTATAGCAAAGAAACACAACAAAAAATCATCTTTCGTAATAAAAATATATTACTTTTGTCTTCTAAAACATACGACTATGGCACGTATCTATTTTGAAGAAAAAGGATCAGAATTGCTCAGAACTATAGGTATCAGCAAAACCGAATTTGCCGAAAAGATGGGTATTAAAAAGCAGAATGTAAAAGCTCTGTTCAAGACTAAGAATATCGAAACGATCAGAAGGGCAGCAGAAGTCCTGGGAGTCAGGTTTGAAATGCTTGTAGGTTATACAACTGAACCCGAGATAGAAGAGTATTATATCCCAGAAAAGCCAAACGACGAACTCTATATAACAGAAGAAGATATACCTACAGGAGATTCTGTGGCGGACAGGAGGAAAAGACAAAAGCTTATTATTTCCTTTTATCAAAAATGGAAAGAAGCAAACCCTGAATCTAAGAGATATAACATCAATCTTAAAGATGACATCAACATAAGATATGTCTCTATTGAAGAAACTGCAGGGCAAGCATCTTTAACATACTATTCAACGATAGCTGTTCTACAGCTTGACGCAATACTTACAAATGCTGTCTTTATAGCAAAAGTCCCTTCAAATCAGAAGAAAAACAACCAGAAGAAATTTGAAAGTCTCCTTATTATGCAATATGAGTGTGTTGGAATTGGAAAAATAAAAATGCTAGTGGGCATCAAAAGAAGCGACAAGAGCAAGGTTCAGTATTGCATTACAGCAATAACTCCCACTAAATAAAAAAGGGAGCTAAACTCCCTTTTTTGCCCCAAGAATACGCGGTGGATTTACTTCAAAAAGCGAGGGACAGCTGGCGGGGAACTTTGCACTACCCTTAACCCATCCGGACCGCGTTTTACTTTCTCGCTGCAAATGTAAGTATTCCATGAAATAAAACAAAAAAACGAGAGATTATAATCCAAGATGCTTTTTAAGAGCCTCGTCCAAAGCCTGGCCCCTGACATTCTTTTCCAGGATGGTTCCGTCAGGAGAAAACAGGATCAGATACGGTATGGCAATGATTCCATAGTCATCGTCCAGGGCCGTGTCCACTGAACTGAGCTGGGTCCAGGTCATGTTGTTTTCCTTGATTGCCCTTTGGGTCTGCTCCACCTCGTCTTCAATGCTTACGCTGATAATCTTGAAGTTCTTGCCGGCATATTCAGAGTTTATCCTTGCAAGATTCTTCATCTCGTTGATGCACGGTCCGCACCAGTAAGCCCAGAAATCCATCAGCACATAATCCCCCTTCCCCAGATAATCAGATATGCGGCCGGTCTTTCCGTCCATTGTCTTTACCTCAAAATCAACGAACTTTTTCCCGACAGCAGTATTGCCGGAGGTCTTGTCTACGATCTTGCCTTCTTCATTCAGCTTCAGGCCCTTCTCGGACAGAGACATTTCCAGCGTGCTTCTGAAATCCTTGTCTGCCTTGATTTCATCTGATGCCATATCCCAGTACCGGGTAATCTCATCTGCACTCAGATCTGAAAGCAACATATTGAAAGCACCAAGTCCTATGGCATTGTCCGTGTTGTTTTCGTAGTATTCCTTAAACTTTTCCACCATCTGCCGGTTAATGCTGTCCAAGAATTTCAGCGCTGTTTCCTCATCCGGATCGGTATCCAGTTTATTATTGATTTCTATCTGAAGACCGCACATCGTCTTTTGAAAGTCAAGGATCCTTTTGGACAGTTCTCCGCTTGTTACTTTGACTTCATCGCCGATGAAAATCTCTGTGATTCCCTCTTCCTTTATAACAGGTACAAAAAATGGCGGCATTATTTCCGCTACGCTGAAATCCGGATTCGGGTTCTCCGGAGTGGAAATGAATACAACGGCATTTGACAGTTTGTCTGCCTTTCCGGAAAACTCGAATTTTCCGTCAACGACAGCACAAGTATCTGTCGTGTTGTCGTCATTCAGAAGCAAAGCCTTGGCTCCCGGAACTTTTGCCAGGGAGTCAGATACCTGTCCTTTGATCACATAGGTTCCCTCTGCCTCATTACGGCAGGAAACGCCGGCAACTGCAGCCAGCGCAACAATCAACAATACAATTCTTTTCATATTCTATAGGAGTCCCTGAGGGATTGTCATCACGATGGTTCTGTTCTCCTGGTCGAAGGAAAGGACCAGGTCTTCGTGGAACGGGAGGAGGGTTTCGCTTTCCTCGAGTTCCAGGCAGATGTTGTTAGGGTATTCTATCACCCTGGAAATTGTACCCGCCTTTACTCCTTCTTCAGAGATAACGGTATAGCCGACCAGAATGTCCAGGTCGCTGAACCTGTCCTCGTCTTTGACTTCCAGGAAGAGGTCTCTGCCTACAACCTCTTCTGCATGGTCATTGTCCCTGATTGTGGAGAAAGTCACTACCCAGGCGTTGCCGTTCCTGTGGGTGGCGGAGGAAATAAAAAAAGGAACCGGCAGTCCGTCAAAATAGATGAACACCGGTTCCTCGAGTTCTTTTCCCTTTTCCTGGCATCCTTCCAGCATTTCAGAAAAGCGGTCAGACTTAATTCTCAGGAGAACTTCTCCCTTGTTACCATAAGTCTTGGCTATCTGTGCGCAGGATGTAAGGTCCATGGGATTACTCAGCCTTAGCTTCCTCTGCAGGTGCAGCAGCCTCCTCGGCAGCATCCTCAGCGGCCTTAGCCTCTGCCTCGGCAGCCTTGCGAGCCTCTTCTGCAGCCTTCTCAGCCTCAGCCTTCTTCTTTGCAAGCTCCTCTGCGCGTGCAGCGTTTACCTTGCTCTCGGCCTCAACTGCGGCCTTCTTTGCGTCGGCCTTGGAAACCTTCAGGCTCTCCCTCTTCTTTTCAACCTTAGCCTCTTTCTCAGATACCCAAGCGTTGAATTTGGCATCAGCCTGTTCCTGGGTAAGGGCACCCTTCTTTACTCCCTCGGCAAGGTGCTTCTTGAGAAGCGCACCCTTGTAGGAGAGGATTCTTCTAGCGGTGATGGTTGGCTGGGCACCATTCTGGAGCCAGTAAACTGCTCTGTCTACGTTCAGAACGATGGTAGCCGGGTTGGTGTTAGGGTCATAAGATCCCAAAAGCTCAATAAAGCGGCTATCACGCGGACTTCTGACATCAGTAGCCAAAATGTGGAAGAATGCGTAATTCTTCTTACCGTGACGTGAAAGACGGATTTTTACAGACATAACTGTGAGTTTTTAATTGTTAATAGTAAATTTTACTTGTCCTTTCTACCCGAGAAAGGGTTGCAAAGATATATCTTTTACCCAAAACTGCAAAATTTTGGACGGGGTAACCATAAATTGAAAAAGGGCTGGCAGATTGCCAACCCATTTCTCAAACCTAAAAATTAACCTATGAAAAAACTACGCTTTTAGATATTGCAAAGCCCGTGCCACAAATTTGCATCGGGGAGAAAATTTTTTGAAAAATTTTGCAATTTTTAATCAAGTGATTGATTTTCAATAGAATAATTTTAGCTCAGCGATTCTTATTTTACAGGAAGGATCGAGATTATTTTAATATCGGTGTTCGGAAGGTCCTGTTTCCTGGCTCCGGTCTTCACCGATGCGATCTTGTCAACCACATCCAGGCCGCTTACGGTCTCTCCGAATACAGTATACTCTCCATCCAGCTGGGCGCAGGCCCTTGCATCCTGCACAATGTAGAACTGGCTGCCGGAAGAAGCCTTCTCAGGATTTGCACGGTCTCCCTTGCGGGCTGCCGCCAGGGCGCCTTTCTTGTGCTTGTGGTCAGGAAGGATCTCCGCAGGGATGGTGTATCCAGGGCCTCCGGTTCCGAATACATCCGGACGGTCAGGGTTATCCTTAGTGAAATGGTCTCCAGTCTGGATCATGAATCCCGGGATTACGCGGTGGAAGAGAATTCCGTCGTAATACTTGAGGGAAGCCAGACGGATGAAGTTCTTCTTGTGCTTAGGAGTATCCTCATAAAGCTTGATGCGGATGGTGCCCATTGAGGTCACGATATCAAACTGAGGTTCTGTTCCCAGAGAATCAGGGTTGAATGCCAGTTCCGGCTGCTTCTGTTCAGGCTCGGCCTGCTGCTCAGTACCCTGCTGAGCGTTTTCCTCTGTATTTTCCCCGCCCTTGCAGGAGAAAAACAGGAAGCTGCACAAAGATGCAATCATAAAAATCTTTTTCATATAGCTTGTTGTTATTTGTTTGCCTTCTGTTTTATCGGTTTACAAATATAATGATTAACTTTGGCAATTAATGGCAAAACGGATTGCAATATTGTTGGCTTTGGTTCTGGCAGTGGAAATTTCCTTTGCCCAGGACACTCTGCAAAGCCCCGGCAGGGGCGGAGTGGGGCTGGTCCTCAGCGGCGGCGGAGCCAAAGGCCTGTCTCATATAGGAGTAATCAAGGCTCTTGAGGAAAACGGCGTTCCGATAGACTATATCTGCGGCACATCCATCGGCGCAATCATCGGAGGTCTTTACGCCATCGGCTACAGCCCCGACGAAATGGTGGAACTCATCAAGAGGCCGGAGTTTGCCGCCTGGAGCAAGGGTAAGGCGGAGATTCCTTACGCTTCATATTTCTACAAATGGCCTCCCGATGCGGCCATGGCAAACATTAACCTCGGATCCATAAAGAACATCGAGGGAGATACCCTTAAAAGGTTCCAGTGGGCAATCCCGACATCGCTGATTTCCTCCTATCCGATGGACCTTGCCGTGATAAACCTGTTTGCTCCGGCAGGCAAGGCGGCCGACTACAACTTTGACAACCTGATGGTACCGTTTTTCTGCATTTCCACTGACGTGAATCACCGCACCGCCAGGATAGAGCGCAGCGGAAGCCTCAGCACGGCAATCAGGGCTTCAATGTCTATACCGCTGGTTTTCAAACCTGTTTATGAAGACGGCACCCTCCTCTACGATGGAGGCCTTTACAACAACTTCCCGTGGAAGGAGATGGGTGAGATTTACAGGCCGGACTTCATTATCGGAGCCCAGTGCGCCCCGGGAAACTACAACATGGACGAGGACAACGCCGCTTCTCTGGTTCTGGGCCTTATGATAGACAAGAGCAACTACGACATACCCGATAATGTGGGAATCCTGCTAAGGGGAGACTACTCAAAGTACGGAATGCTGGAATTCGAAAAGATCGATGAGATTGTCCGTCTGGGATACGAGCTCACGATGGAGCATATAGATCAGATCAAGGCCAGGGCCGGAAGGTCTTTCCCTAAGGAACTGGCCCAGAAGCGCAGGGAAGCCTTCAAGCAAAAGCTTCCGCCGCTCAGATTCCACCAGGACATCGCCGTAACCGGATCCATACCTACCCAGGCTGCAAGGTTTATCCGCAGGACTATCAGGGAAGACCGCCGGGAAAATTTCGACTTCGACCAGCTACGTAAAGGATATTACAGGGTTATCCAGAGCGGAGTGGTAAACACCTTCTTCCCTTCTGTCGGCACCGAAGCCAATCCGGAAGGAAAAGAAGCGGACTCTCTCTTTTCCCTTAGGTTCAGGGCATCTAGGGCCCACCCGCTCAAACTGAGCGTAGGCGGTAACATTTCCACGTCTTCCATCAACCAGATATTTCTAGGTGCGGAATACATTCACGCCGGAATGAATCCGTGGAGACTGAAGGGAAGCGTCAATCTAGGCAAGTACTACAGAGGTGCGGCAGTGAGGTTCCGCCACGATGTCGGGGTAAAACCCCTGGCCTATTACTATGCAGACTTCATCGGGCACCAGTACGACTACTACAACGGCAACCAGAATATATTGAGGGCCAACAAACTGCCTCAGAACATACAGTTCAAGGAATTCTTCGGTAGGCTAGGAATGGCAACCCCGCTGTCGCTGAGAAAGAACTCCATTGCCCAGGCAGGAGTGGATATAGGACGGGCCTACCAGAGTTTCTATCTTACTGAGGAGTATCTGTCTTCTGACACTCCGGACAAGGGAAGCGCGTTCTTCGTTTCCGCCAAGGTGGTCCTGAAAAAGAACACCCTCGACTATTCGCTCTATCCTACTGCAGGAGTATTCTGGAGCGTAAGGCCGAGATTCACCTACGTGGTTGAAGAATATTCACCAGGATCCACCAACCATACGGCTATCGCGGTAAAGGGCAAAAAGCACAATATCCCGTCGCTGAGGATAAGTGGGGAACGGTATCTCAGGGCAGACAAGAATTTCTCAATAGGAGCATCCCTGGATATGGTCGTAAGCCAGAAGGGAAAGTTTGCAAACTATTATTCAGACCTTATGGCAATGCCTGCCTACCAGCCGGTTCCGCACGCCACCACCTTGCTTATGGAGGGTTACAGGGCCAACACCTTCGGAGCCGTGGCCCTTCATCCTGTCATCAGGTTCATGGACAAGTTTTACCTGCACACCACCGGAGCATATTTCCAGCCTTACAGGCACATAACAAAAAATGCTGACGGCTGGGGCTTCACCTACTCGGAAAAGATGCCGAGGGGACACTGGATTGCTAACGCCGCCCTGGTATGGCAGAGCCCTATCGGTCCGATCTCCCTGTCCACAACATATTACAGCCACGGAGAATACAAATGGTATCCTCAGATAAACATTGGACTGCTGCTGTTCAACAAGAAATCTATGGAAGACTGATATGGCAAATCCTCTGAAAAAACTTGCGGGCGAAACCGCCATATACGGGCTTAGCACAATACTGGCCAGAATCATAAACTTCTTCTTCGTGCCGATTTACACGAGGATCCTTACAACAGACGGATACGGCTCGTATGCGGAGATTATGAGTTACATAGCCGTATTCCAGGTTGTTCTGGTGCTGGGCCTGGAGACGGGATGCTTCAAATTTGCCTCAAGGGGTACCACATCGGAAGACGGCACGGACAGCGGAGCGGAATCCCTGCATCACCACACTGTATTTTCCACAGCCCTTTCCACCGTAACCACACTTGCCATATTCTTCTTTGCGGCCTGCTGGCTTTTCAGCGGAAACATTTCCTCCGCGATGGGTTACGAGGGCTATTCCAAAATGATAATCTATGTGGGAGGAATCCTGGCCCTGGATGCCATAACGGCCATTTTGTTTGCAAGGCTGAGGTACCAGCAGAAAGCTCTCAAGTTCGCCCTTTTCAAATCCATCAAGATTGTCAGCGAGCTGGGATTCAACCTGCTGCTTTTCTTTGCGGTGCCAAAGTTCATGGCTTCCCATCCCGGCAATTTCCTTACGGCCTTCATTCCTGAGCAGATCCACTTTTCATACATAATCTTCGCGGTGTTCCTTAGCTGCGTTCTCTGCTTCCTGCTTTTCATACCGGACCTTCTGAAAATACGTTTCAAGTTCGACGGGGCCCTGTGGAAGAAGATGATGATTTATTCCCTGCCGCTGATGATAGCAAACCTTCCGGGAATCATCAACGAAAGTGCGGACAGGTTCCTGTTCCGCTTCCTGGTTGAAGACGGCATAACCGGAGACGGCTGGAAGGCGGACCTCGGAGTCTATCAGGCTGCCATCAAGCTGGCCGTGATAATGAACCTCTTCATACAGATGTTCCGCTACGCCGCGGAGCCGTTCTTCTTCTCGAGATATAAGGAGAAGGGATCAAACGAGCTGTACGCCAAGGTAATGGAATACTTCGTGGCATTCTGCATGCTGATATTCCTGGGCATTGTCTTCTATATGGACATCATCGGACTGATACTCGGAAAGGATTTCCGAAGCGCCCTGGGAACCGTGCCAATCATGCTGATTGCATATATGATACTGGGAATGCTGTTCAACGTATCTATGTGGTACAAGCTCAGCGGCCAGACAAAATACGCCATTGTCATCACACTTCTGGGATTGGGAGTGACCATTGTGGGCAACTTGATTTTCATGCCGATGTTCTCCTACTGGGCTTCCGTATGGGTTCACCTGGCAAGCTGCCTGGCAATGCTGCTGCTTAGCGCATATCTCGGGCAGAAATACTACCCTATCCCTTACCGGTGGAAACAGATTATCTCCTACATTGCCGTGGGAGTTGCCCTGTACTTTATCGCCGTGGGAGGACAGTTGGCCCTGGAGAAGATTTCAGGCAAGACCGCAGATTTGCAGAACACCGGAATGCTTATAGCCAAACTCGCATTCAACACTGTACTACTGGGAGTCTTCCTGGTATTCCTGAAGAAAAAGACAAAAATTAAATTATCACGATGATAGTAAAGATAGTTAACCAGTCTGCCTACCCGCTGCCGAAATACGCCACGAGCCTATCGGCCGGAATGGATCTTAACGCAAACATTGAAAGCCCGGTTGAACTCCACTCACTGGAGAGAACCATAGTGCCTACAGGCCTTTTCATAGAACTTCCTCAAGGCTATGAAGCCCAGATCCGTCCGAGAAGCGGACTGGCCGCAAAGCACGGCATTACGGTAGCCAACGCTCCGGGCACCATAGATGCGGATTATCGCGGAGAAATAAAGGTCATCCTAGTAAACCTTTCAAAGGAGACATTCACCATAAAACCAGGTGAAAGGATAGCGCAGATGGTGATTGCTAAATATTCCCAGGTACAGTGGCAGCAGGTGGAAAAACTGTCCGAGACTCTCCGCGGAGAGGGCGGATTCGGTTCCACAGGCCTTGGAGTGAAGGCCAACAACATTTCCGTTTCCAAGATCTGCTCCAAAGACGGCAAGCCTGACATCTACAAGCTCTACACCCTTTACCAGAAGACCACGGGCCTGTGCACAGATACCCGCAAGATTCAGGAAGGCTGCATGTTCCTGGCTCTCAAGGGAGAGAACTTCGACGGAAACGACTTCCTCCTCCAGGCACTGGAAAAGGGAGCCGCATATGTTATTTCAGACAACAAGGCCAAGGCTAAGCAGGCTAAGAAAGACTTCCCGAAGAAAGTCATCATCGTGGACAACTCCCTGAAGACTCTCCAGCAGCTGGCAAAGCACCACAGGCTTCAATTCAAGATTCCGGTAATCGGACTTACCGGCACCAACGGAAAAACCACCACTAAGGAACTCATAAACGCCGTACTTTCCACAAGATACAAGGTAGTTGCCACCGAGGGGAATCTCAATAACGACATAGGCGTTCCGTTGACACTCCTCCGCATAGACAAGGATACGGAAGTGGCAGTTGTGGAGATGGGAGCCTCCCATCCTGAAGACATAGCCGTACTTTCTTCCGTCGTCTGCCCTTCATTCGGCCTGATCACCAGCATAGGCAAGGCCCATCTACAGGGATTCGGATCTCTGGAAGGTGTAATGAAAGCCAAGGGCAAGCTCTACGACAACCTCCAGGAGCACAAGAAGATAGCATTTGTAAACACAGACAATCCTCTGCTCAGGGAAATGGCTGAAAAGCGTCCTGAGATGCAGATCGTGCCTTACGGCCTTACCAGCAACAGCGCCCGTCTGCTTCCTAACACGGACAAGGATCCTTTCCTTAAACTTGAAATCGCTGACCCTTCCGGAAGCAAGGGCGGAAAGATGATAAAGATCAGGACCAACCTCATTGGAAGCTACAACTCCGACAATGTCCTGGCTGCAATAAGCATTGGAACATACTTCGCCGTGCCTACATCGGATGCAGTAAAGGCCGTCTCATCCTACGAGCCGTCCAACAACCGCTCACAGATGACCAAGACAAGGCACAACATCCTTATCAAGGACACCTACAACGCCAATCCAACCAGCATGAAGGCCTCTCTGGAAAGTTTCCAGAGCCTTGAGCTGGCCAGCCGCAAATTCAAGAAAGTTCTCCTGCTCGGCGATATGAGAGAACTTGGAGCAGAATCCCAGAAGGAGCACCGCAACATACTGGAACAGGCCCTGAAGATGCAGACTGAAAAAGTCATGCTTGTGGGAGAAGAATTCGCCAAGGCCTACAAGGAACTCCACACCAGGAAATCATCCGGCATCAAGGCCGCAAAGGACAGCTCGGAAGTGCTTTTGTTCCAGGACACTCCGGCCCTTATAGCCTATCTGGAGAAGAATCCTCTGAAAAACAAGACGATACTCATAAAAGGCTCTCATTCCATCGGCCTTGAGAAGACATTCCCTCTGCTGTAAGATGAAAAGGTTTCTGCATATAATCACTGCCGCGGTTCTGCTTCTGGTTTCCATTAATCTGGAAGCCCAGAAAATTCTTTACCGCGACAAGACCGATCCTATGCCGGTTATCAACGCAGACAGGACGGTCACTTTCAGATATTATGCACCGGGTGCAGACACCGTTTACGTTAACGGGGATTTCCTGCCCTCCGGAAAGAGACCTGCCCTTATGGCCAACAACGGAAACGGTCTGTGGGAATATACCACGGCGGCCCCGGTGAAACCGGAGGTTTACACTTACTCCTACATCGTGGATAACCAGAAAATGCTGGATCCTCTGAACATGTTTGTATGGCGTAATATCTCAGACCTTTACAACATTTTTATCATCGATGGGGAAAGGACTAAGAACTATCAGGTCAAGGATGTTCCGCACGGAACCGTTAGCGCCGTCTGGTATCAGAGCCCGTCACTTGGAATGCAGCGCAGGATGATGGTCTACACCCCTGCCGGATATGAAAACGGACGGAAGAAATATCCTGTTCTCTATCTCCTTCACGGAATGGGAGGAGACGAGACCGCCTGGCTGGACTTCGGCCGCGCCGCCCAGATTCTGGACAACCTGATCGCACAGGGAAAGGCATCGCCGATGATAGTTGTCATGCCTAACGGCAACCCTGCAGAAAAGGCCGCTCCGCTTGAAAATCCGGACGGATACAATATGCCCCTGTTCTATCTTCCAAAGACAATGGACGGAAGTTTCGAAAAATCTTTCACCGATATAACTTCATTCGTTGAAAAGAATTACAGAGCCATAAAGAAGAAAAGGGGCAGGGCAATCGCCGGCCTCAGCATGGGTGGATTCCACTCTCTCTACATCAGCGCCAACTATCCGAATATGTTTGGAGCCGTGGGTCTTTTCTCACCGGCCGTTTCTGTTCAGGAAGAATTCAAGAACAACCCTATCTATCGCGATATAGACCTCAAGTGGAAGGCCCAGATGGAAAAGAATCCTCCTTTTTACTGGATAGGAATCGGAAAGGCTGATCCTCTCTATAACGAGGTTACGGCACTCAGGACAAAATTTGAATTCTGCAAATATCCTTACACCTTCTTTGAAAGCGATGGATCCCACGTGTGGACAGAATGGAGGATTTACCTTGAGGAATTTTCACAACTGATATTCAAATAATTAAAACCATATAACATGAAAAGAATCATCCTTGCCGCAGCAACCGTTCTGCTTTCCCTTGCACTTTTTTCCTGCAAGGATAACGCAGGCGGACCAACTATCCTGAAACCGGGAGACAGCGTTACCGTCAAGAAGTACACGTATTCTTATGTAGACAACAGGCTTGCACCTCTTCCTCCTGCAGATTCCGAATACAAGAACGATGACGATTCCGTTCACATTGTAGTTAGCCTCGACCTGGATCTTCCTGAAGGCAATTCCATCCTGGCCCGCAGAGTCAGGGAATGGGTAAGCGAGCAGATTTCCGCCAACAATTCCCAGGGCCCGATGTATTTTGAAGGGGATCTGAATAACAGTCAGGCCATGGCAGACTATTATGGAAACGAACTCAAGAAAGCTCTTGAGGAAA
The DNA here is from genome assembly GCA_017961175.1 of Bacteroidales bacterium. Classification (GTDB taxonomy): domain Bacteria; phylum Bacteroidota; class Bacteroidia; order Bacteroidales; family UBA932; genus Egerieousia. Next base: position 17,092 of record JAGCXV010000026.1, on the reverse strand, counting down.
CCATCGATCCTCCTATTTTCAACGGCTGGAGGGATGTGGACATTTCCGCCAGCAAAATTTTCGAGAATCCTAAATGTGTCACCTGGCTTTTCGTCGTCGAAGAATACACCGGTGGCGCCCACGGATACCACACCTGCTATGGCGCAACATTCCGCAAGGAAGACGGAAGAATGTTCGGTAACGACATTGTTTCTCACAATTATGAAGCCGAGCAAAAACTCATCCCTATGGTATTCGACGGCCTGTGCGAATACTTCAATGCAGACAAGGAAGAAGTTCTCGGAGAATATACTGACGGAAGCCTGAAGGAATACCTCCTCACCCTTCCGAAATACGGTCCTTGGTTTACCAGCGGTGGCGTAGACTTCCTCTACCAGCAGTACGAGATTGCGGCATACGCAGCCGGAATGCCAGGCTTCTCAATTCCTTACGACAAGATGGAAGGACTTCTTTCACCTGCTGCGGCAGACCTTCTTAAATAACCGGAAACAAAAACATTACAGATATGAAAAAGACCATTTCAATTCTTGCCGCCCTGGTGGTTGCAGCATCTTTCCCGGGATGCAAGTATTTCTCTTCTTCCAACGACCCTTTCGCTACCGGAGAATTCCAGGTCGAGAATGCAAAGTACGACTATGAAAACAAGGTTATGCTTACCCTTGACGAGCCGATTGAAGACCAGGACAGCACTGAGATACTGGTAAGCCTGGACATCGACTGGCCAAAGTCCAACGGCAAGAACATCGTGTCTGTCAATGCGGTAAGAGACTGGATCAAGGAGCATCTTTCCTTCCTCAATGAGTATGAGAAGGTTTATGAGGGAGATATGGAAGACGTCAAGGCAATCGTTAAGCTTTACGGAGATTCCTACAAGGAAAGATTTGAGAAGACCTCAGACTTTCCGGCTCCTGCCCTGAGCTACGATATCCAGGTTAAGAAAGACTTTGAAAACGACAAATGCGTGACCTTCATGTACACGTTTGATGTTTATCTCGGCGGAGCACACGGCGGCAGAACCCATTACGGCGTAACTTTCCGCAAGGCTGACGGCAAGATAATGAGAGACTTCTTCATCCTTAAAGACGTTACGGACGAAGGCCTTGACAAAATCATCAAGAAGGGCCTTATGAAATATTGGGAGATCAGCGATGAGGAAACTCTTTATGATTATTGCTGGGAGAATTCCGTCTCCAAGTATTCCGCCGCAAGGCCTCAGATTCCTCCTTGCCTTGTAAAGGACGGAGTGATGTTCTCCTACCAGGAATACGAGATTGCAGCATACGCAGCCGGTGCCCCGGAATTCGTAGTTCCTTACGCCGAAATCGAGAAGTACCTTACCCCAACCGTTTTGGACTTGCTGAAATAATTTATTTTATCTTATATCTCATTTGGAATAGAGATGCTTTAAAAAAATCTATTCTGGAAATTCTTGAAGAAGAAAATAATGAGTAAAAAAAAGAAAAAATCCTTTATCAATGTATCCATAGCGGTAGCTGTAGCTTCCTTTTTCCTATCAAGGAACTTAGCTATTTGTAGGTATCACTTATGGTTCCTCGTTGTTATCGCTATTATTTCTCTATTTCCAATACTTTATGTTTACTTCAAAAATAAAATGAGGGGTGATCGTTTGTTTGATTATTCTCTGTCTGTTTTTTGTGTATGCTTTTCGTTATACACAATTACTGAAATAATTTATCTCACAAAGGCACCTTCAAAATATTATAGTACAGAAGTAATCAATCTCGTTGGTCCAAGAAATGGGTTTTCTGCAAGAGGATCTCTGCCTGGAGTCATTCTAACTATAGATGGACATAGAGTAAAATATGGGATACACATTTCAGAAAACACTCGCAATAAATTTAAGAACAGAAAATTAGATTCTACGATATTCTATGCTCACGGGGAATATCGATATGGATTTATATCAACGATCCAAATTAAATCATTTGATTTAGAAATAGTTAACCCGTAATTATATCTTATGACAATATCCAGATATAGTGGTCCCGTAAAATTGGACCATGATACCTGTTTTGAAACAACTATTTGATCTTGTATCTCGGGCGGAAGTTGCGGGTCTCAAGCTTGCGGAGCTTGCCGCCAATGAGTTTCCTTCGTATCTGGGATACGCGGTCGATGAACATATGGCCTTCCAGATGGTCCAGTTCATGCTCCACCATACGGCAACCGAAACCGTCGAAAGTTTCGGTAACGATTTCCCTTTTCTCGTTGATATACTTTACGGTTATTCGTTTTGGACGGGTAACGCTGCAGTTGATGTCCGGAACGCTAAGGCAACCCTCTGAATACTCTGCTGTCTCCTCACTCTTCTCTATGATTTCCGGATTGATCATAATCCTCTTGAAATCCTTGAGTTCAGGATAATCTTCTGTCAGGTCTGTTCCATCGACGATTACGATCCTCAGGCTCTTGCCAACCTGAGGGGCGGCAATGCCAACGCCATCGGCGTTTTTCATGGTTTCGTACATATCGCTGATGAGCTGGTCAAGGCCTTCCATATTGAGGTCTACCGGCTTTGCAACTTCTCTGAGGACAGGCTGTCCGTAAACATATATCGGGAGTATCATATTCTTTATTGTGTGTTTGGTGTGTTCTGTGTGATCTTGCTCTGCGATGCCTTGCGGTCCAGCCAAGACTGGAGAATCAGCACCGCGCTGATCTTGTCCGCATTGCCCTTGACCCTTCTGTCGCTCTTTTTCATACCGCCCTCAATCATTGTGCGGTGCGCGATAGTGGAAGTGAATCTTTCATCCTCGAGTTCAATAGGAATATCGGGGAAGGCCTTCTTGAGGTTCTTCAGGAAAGCGTCCACGTATTTAAGGTTCTCGCTCGGAGTGTTATCCAGATTCTTGGGATAACCCACCACAAACAGGGTTATGGTTTCCGTCCGGGCGTAGTTTTTCAGATAATCAATTATCTTTGCACTTGGCACGAAGTCAAGAGCAGAGGCAAAGATTCCGAGAGGATCGCTTTGGGCAACCCCGGTGCGTTTTCTTCCGTAATCAATGCCGATAATTCTCTCCATCTGACGGGTGCAAAGTTAAATGAATTTATGTTAAAATCGCTCTCTGGAAAATATCATCTGGAATTAAGCAAGCGGAGCCTTCTGCTATATGTTGTGATAGGCGCCGTGGCCGCTTTCCTGTTAAGCTTTCTGATAATCTCCATCACTCCGCTCAAAAGGCTCATACCGGGTTATCCTACCGAGCAGACAAGGCGTGAGATGGTGCAGAACCGCATTATGCTGGACTCCCTGAAGCAGGAGATCCTCCAGTGGCAAAAGCAGATGCAGGACATCCAGACGATAACCTCGGGCCAGATCCCGCAGCAGGAAAAACAAAACGAAAACCCGTAAGATGGAACAGAAAAGAAGGATAGCCATACTCGGGTCCACAGGATCCATCGGCACCCAGGCTCTGGATGTAATCTCCCGCCACCAGGACCTTTTCCAGGTGGAGATGCTGTCTGCAGGCAGCAATGCAGCCCTGCTCATCCAGCAGGCCAGGCAGTTTAACCCGAATGCCGTGGTCATCTGCCACAAGGACAAGTACAAGGAGGTAAAGGATGCCCTTGAGCCTTTGGACATAAAGGTATTTGCGGGAGTGGAAAGTGCCGGAGACCTTGCCGGAGGAAGCAATGTGGACATAGTCCTGGCAGCTATGGTGGGATTTTCCGGACTGGCCCCTACTATCTCAGCGATGAAAAAGGGCAAAGTAATCGCCCTTGCCAACAAGGAAACCCTGGTAGCCGCCGGAAGCATAATCAGCCGCCTCAGCCGCGAATGCTCAAGCCCTCTGATTCCGGTGGACAGCGAGCACTCAGCTATCTTCCAGAGCCTTCAGGGAGAAAGGGCAACTATCGAGAAACTCCTTCTCACCGCAAGCGGCGGCCCGTTCCTGCACCTGGACAAGAAAGAGTTTGACAACATAACCGTCGAGCAGGCTCTCAACCACCCTAACTGGAAAATGGGCAGCAAGGTCACTATCGATTCCGCATCGATGATGAACAAGGGCCTGGAGATAATGGAAGCCGCCTGGCTGTTCAACATCCCGGTAGACAAGATAGAGGTGGTGGTGCATCCGCAGTCCATAATCCACTCAATGGTGCAGTTCTCCGACGGAAGCATAAAAGCCCAGCTTGGCTACCCGGACATGAGGGTCCCTATCCAGTACGCCCTGTCTTATCCGAATCGCATAGATTTGAATACCAAACGCATAAGCTTCCCTGAACTCGGTTCGCTCACCTTCTTTGCCCCGGACCTTGAGAAATTCCCTTGCCTTGCAATAGCATACAGCGCTTTTAAGAAGGGAGGCAACATCCCTTGCGCGATGAACGCCGCCAACGAGGTGGCCGTGGCATCTTTCCTCAGGGGAGAAATAAAGTTCACACAAATACCTCAGGTTATAGAAAAGACACTGGAAAAGTGTAATTTTGTCGCCGCTCCTACGGTAGAAGACATCTTCTCCACGGACAAGCAGTCCAAGGAGAGGGCGCAGGAGGTATTAACACAGATCAGATAACTATGGCAATTTTCATGAAGATACTGCAAGTGGTGCTGGCTCTCAGCCTGCTTGTTCTCGTACACGAATTCGGACATTATTTCTTTGCCCGCCTGTTCAAGATAAAGGTAGAGAAATTCTACCTGTTCTTCGATGCCGGATTCGCCCTGTTCCGCTGGAAACCAAAGAAATCAGATACCGAATACGGAATCGGCTGGCTGCCTCTGGGAGGCTACTGCAAGATTGCGGGAATGATAGACGAGTCAATGGACAAGGAGCAGATGAAAAGCGAGCCGCAGCCGTGGGAGTTCCGTTCTCATCCGGCCTGGCAGAGATTCTTCGTGCTGTTCGGTGGAGTATTCTTCAACGTGATTCTTGCCGTTGTGCTCTATTCCTGCATTATGGCATCCTGGGGAGAGGAATACATCAAGAACGAGGATGTTACCACAGGTATCGCCACCAACAGCCTCGGACGAGAAATCGGTTTCCGCAATGCGGACAAGGTCATAGGCTTTGACGGCAAGCCGGTGGAGAAGTTCGACGAGCTCCGCCTCCAGCTCATCCAGGACCAGGCCAAGACCGCTACCGTGGAAAGGGAGGGCCAGAGCCAGGAAATCGCTATCGATCCGGTATATATGCCGGCCATCCTGGAGAGCGCAGACCTGTTCGAGTACGGAATCCCGTTTGTTGTTGCAGAAGTTCCGGACACCTCACTCAACGCCTCAGCCGGCCTTATGAAGGGAGACCGCCTTCTGGCACTTAACGTTCCGGCTCAGGACAGCACAGCCCAGGACACCACCCTGCTTTCAGAAGGCAGGACACTTATGTTCACGGAGGTTCTGGAGTTCATCTCCGAGCATCCGGGCAGGCAGGTCATGGCAACCGTCCAGAGAGATGCGGACAGCCTGGAACTTCTTCAGATCCCACTTCAGATAAGCCCTGAGGGATTCTTCGGAATTGTCGTGGAAGGAGACCTTTCCAAGTTCTACAACATAACAAAACGCAAATACTCTTTCCTTCAGGCAATCCCTGCCGGAATCAAAAAGGCCGGAGAGCAGATTTCCAACTACTGGAAGCAGCTCAAGCTGATATTCACCCCCAAGACCAAGGCCTACAAATCTGTGGGAAGCTTCATCGCGATTGGACAGATCTTCCCTGGCTACTGGAACTGGAGAGCCTTCTGGAGCATTACAGCCTTCCTTTCCATCATGCTGGCGGTGCTGAACATACTGCCGATTCCGGCCCTAGACGGAGGTCACATACTTTTCACCCTGTATGAAATGATTACGGGAAGAAAGCCAAGCGACAAATTCCTCATCGCTGCCCAGACCGTGGGAATGATACTTCTGATAGGCCTGATGATACTGGCCTTCGGAAACGACATCTTCCGCCTGCTTAAATAGTTTGATATTTTATTGATATTCCCGGCGGTGTTTCTGCCGGCGATTATGATATTTTTGTATCGTAAAAAGATACTGCTATGCGTAAAAGTTTGTTTTTGCTAGCCATTGCGGCTTTCGCCCTTGCCTCCTGCGGAAATGACGATGAATCCGCATATATGAAAACCGTAAACGGCAAGGCCGGAGAGGTTATCGTCATACTGGACAAGACCAACTGGGATTCCGAGGTGGGAACTTCCGTAAGGGATGTCCTGGCCAAGGATTATCCTATGCTGCCTCAGAGAGAGCCTTCCTTCACCCTTATCAACATCAACGAGAACGCTTTCTCAGACCTTTTCAAGGGTCACCGCAACATTCTCTATTTCAATATCAGCGACAAGGTTGCGGAAAACGGCGTATTCGTAAAGAGGAATGTATGGGCACAGCCTCAGATAGTCATAACCGTTGACGCCAAGGACGCCCACATCGCAGACTCCCTGGTAAAGGCAGACGGAGAAGTCATCTTCAGCGCCATAGACCAGATCGAGAAGGAAAGGATAGCCCGCTCATCCAAGAAATTCGAGGAAAGCTCCATCCGCAGCGTGGTTGCCGAGAGGTTCGGCGGCTCCCCTTATTTCCCTAAGGGATATTCCATAAAGAAGGTTGCAGACGGCTTTATCTGGGTTTCCAGCGAGAAAACCTATATAAACCAGGGCATACTCATCTATACCATCCCGTTCGACGGAGTGCAGTTCCCGTCTATGGAAACGGTCATCGCCGAGCAAAACGAGGTTCTCAAGAACAATGTTCCGGGAATGTTCCCTAACAGCTATATGACCACGGCCACTGCAGTCACCCCTACGATGACCTCCTACAAGTACAAAGACAAGAGCTACGTGGAAATCCGCGGACTTTGGGAGGTTGCAAACGATTATATGGGCGGTCCGTTCGTAGAACATGTAATTTACTCCAAAGAACCTAATAAACTGCTTGTGATCCAGGGATTTGTCTATGCTCCGCGATATAAGAAGAGAAATCTCATCCGCCAGGTGGAAAGTGTAGTATATTCATTTGATTGGGCAGAAAATTTTCAGAATAAATAAATTTTTATATCTTTGCGCCCCAATTGGTCGGTTCGTCTAACGGTTAGGACACAAGATTTTCATTCTTGTAATAGGAGTTCGATTCTCCTACCGACTACAGAATTCAAAAACAAAAACATTATTTATGGCAAATCATAAGAGTGCAGAAAAGCGCGTACGCCAGACCGCAAAGCGCAAGGAGCATAACCACTATTATGCAAAGACTGCCCGCAACGCCATCAAGGCTTTGAGGGAGACTACAGACAAGAAAGAGGCTGAGGAGAAACTTCCTAAGATGGCCGCTATGCTGGACAAGCTCGCAGCAAAGGGTGTCATCCACAAGAACAAGGCTTCCAACCTCAAGAGCGGTCTTGTAAAGCACGTGGCAAAGCTCGAAGAGGCTGCAAAGTAGTCAATCGTACAAAAACTGAAAGTTTTTTACTTTCTTAAGATTCACACTGCAGCGAACTTACTGTTTTGCATGGCGTTACAGAAAAACTTCCCGACTTTCGGGAAGTTTTTTATTTATAATGCCATGAAAAAGAACCTGTCTAAGATCACAAGCTGGGACCTTGCCCAAAGGCCCCGGGAAAAATTCCTGCAGAAAGGCCCCCAGGCCCTCAGCACGGAAGAACTCATTGCAATCATCATTTCCAGCGGAACCCCTGAAAAGAACGCCGTGGAACTTTCCAGGGAGATTCTGGACGCCGCCTCCAACGACCTTTCCCGGCTTTCCCGCTTTACGGAAGAAGATTTCCGCGGATTCCCCGGCATCGGAACGGGCAAGGCCGTAAAGCTGATGGCCGTGTTCGAGATCTCCAGGCGCTACCAGATGCAGTCGGCTCTTCCCCTTCCGCAAATCTACTCCTCTGCAGCGGCAGCCCAGACAATCTCCCCTATGCTCAAGGACCTTACCCACGAGGAGTGCTGGATAATGTACCTGAATCGCGGCAACCGCCTCATAGCTCAGGAGAAACTCTCCAGCGGAGGCCTCGGTTCCACCGTAATGGACACTAAGATGATTCTCAAGAAAGCCATGGGGAAGCTTGCCAGTTCCATCATCCTGGTCCATAACCATCCCAGCGGCAACCGCACCCCCGGCAAGGAAGACATAATACAGACCCAGAGGCTCAAGGAAGCCGCCAAGGCCTGCGATATATGCCTTATGGATCACTTAATCATAGCCGGAAACAGTTATTTCTCATTTTCTGACGACGGCGCATTGTAGATTTTGTTTATCTTTGCTTTAATCAAAAACAAAACATGTTATGAAAATCGTCAATCTCTGCGAGAAGAACTCCATCGTTTGCCAGTATCTGGCAGAACTCAGGGACAAGAAAATCCAGAAGGACAGCATGCGTTTCCGCCGCAATATGGAAAGGATCGGAATGTATGCCGCAATGGAGATAAGCAAGACCCTCAACTACAAAGACACGGAGATAGCAACTCCGCTCGGCATCGCACAGTGCAAGACCCTGGAAGACAAGGTGGTGATTTCTTCCATAATGAGAGCCGGACTCACCCTTCACAACGGGGTGCTGGAAGTTTTTGACAAGGCGGAGAATTCATTCATAGCGGCCTACCGCAAATACGGAAACGACAACAAGTTCGTGATCCAGATGGAATATATGAGCCGTCCTCCGATGGAAGGCAAGGTGCTGATAATAACGGACTGCATGATTGCAACCGGAAGCTCCCTGATGCTGGCTTACAACAAGCTCATCGATGAGGGAGAGCCTATCCACACCCACATCATAGCATCCATCTGCAGCGAGGCCGCCCTGAGATATCTTTCAAAGCAGCTGCCTCACAAGAGGGTAACTCTGTGGATCGGAGCGGTTGACGAGGAACTTACAAACAAAGCCTACATCATCCCTGGTCTGGGAGATGCAGGAGACCTTGCCTACGGCGAGAAGATTTAGGCTACAGGGAGAAAACCTTTTCTCCGTTGATCCAGGTGCCGGTAACTTTAGTTTCCGGCACTTTCTTTTCATCGGCGATGAAGAAATCAATGTCAGTGGTAACGAAGTCCGCAACCTTGCCTGGCTCAATGCTGCCCTTTGATGACTCTTCATTTGTAGACCGGGCTGCCCATATCGTCATTGACTTCAGGGCTTCTTCCTTTGTCAGGGCGTTCTCCATCTGGAAGCCTTCTTCAGGCTTGAAATCCAGATTTTTGCGGAATACGGCAGCAAAGAAAGTATAAATAGGAGTCACGTGTTCTATCGGAAAATCCGTGCCGCTTGGAATCCATCCGAGCTGGTCAAGGAGCTCTTTGTAGCGGTAGCCTGTCCGGATACGGTCTCCCAGCCTTTCCATTGCCCAGAACATATCCGAGGTGCAGTGAGTAGGCTGTACTGAAGGAATTACGGAATACTGGCGGAATCTGTCCAAATCCTCGTCTGCTACTATCTGGGCATGCTCAATCCTCCATCCCAGGTTATTCGGCCCCTTAAGAAGTCCTGAATACACATCCAGCGCAGAAGAAACCGCAGCGTCTCCGATGCAGTGGGTTGCAACCCTGAAGCCGTGCTCGTAGCACCACTGGCAGTAACCCTTAAAGCGGTCATAGGCATAGAAATCCAGACCTTTCCATCCCGGCATGTCGGAATAGTCTTCCTTCAGAAGGGAACCTCTGGACCCCAGTGCCCCGTCGCGATAAAGTTTATAGGTATCCACCTTAACCCTGCCCTGGGTGAAAGGGGCTGTGACTTTCTCAAAATTTTCCTCGGTAGGAAGCGGCCAGGCATCTACCCTGAGCTTGAGAGATCCTTCAGAATCCAGGCGAAGCAGTGTCTGGAGAGTTCCATATTCCTCTTCTGCATCGCAGACTGAGGTCAGACCGTAGCGGAAACACTCTTTCTGGGCTTCCAGCAGAGCATCATCCAGACTGTCCTTGTTAACAGGAGAAAGGTCTGTACGGAACCTTACGCACATATTCTCCATAAAGATTCCGGTAAACTTTCCTCCGCTGGTCTTGCATTCTCCCCTGTCCAGGTTTTTGTCATTTACATCAAGACCCAAAGCTTTGATCGCAGCCTCGTTGACCAGTACAGCATGCCCGTCAATCCTCACAAGACAAACCGGAATATCGGGGAACTCCCGGTTGAGAAGCTTGTTGTCCGGAAGGCTTTTGTTTTCCCAGAGATTCTGGTCCCAGCCAGCTCCGGTCAGGATTTTGATTCCAGGATGCTTGGCGTGAAAGTCCTTGACCCTCCCGACAACCTCTTCCAGGCTCTTGCTGCCCTTCAGGTCTGCCGACATCAGATCCACACCCAGTTCCAGAAGATGGCAATGGGCGTCTATGAGGCCGGGATAAACGGCCCCGCCCTTAAAGTCTATCACATTGTCAGAGGTATAATTCTTTTGCACCTCTTCAGTAGTGCCAACAAACAGGAAATTGCCGTCCTTCACGGCAAAAGCCTCAGCGATGCTGAAAGCGGAATCAACGGTATAAACCACTCCGTTTACACCGATAAGGTCTGCCTTTGTCTTCATAGTGCAGGATTGAGAAAAAGCCATCCCGAGGATCAGGACGGCGGCTATTGTTTTAAGATTTTTCATATTTCCCTTCTCATTCGGGCTATAGGTATGTCCAGCTGGCTGCGGTACTTGGCGATGGTTCGCCTGGATATCTTGTAGCCCTTGGCTGTCAGAAGGTCCACCAGCTCCTCGTCTGTAAGAGGATTGGACTTGTCTTCGTTCTCCACGCTCTGCTGGAGAATCTTCTTGATTTCGCGTGTTGAAACCTCCTCTCCCGAATCGGTGACCATACCTTCAGAGAAGAAGTGCTTCAGAGGATAGATGCCGAAAGGAGTCTGGACATATTTGCTGTTGACCACCCTGGAAATGGTGGAGATGTCAAGGCCTGTAACCTCAGCGATGTTCCTGAGCACCATCGGCTTGAGCTTGGTGTCGTCTCCGTCCAGGAAATACTCCTTCTGGAAATTCACTATGGCGTTCATCGTCCTCTGCATGGTATCCTGGCGGCGGCGGATTGCCTCCTGGAACCACTTGGCGCTGTCCAGCTTGTTCTTTACGAAACTGGTCGCCTCCCTCTCCGCCTTGGTGCTGTCCTGCTTCTTCTCAACATATCTCTCATAGTCCTTGTTGACCTTGATCTGCGGAATCTTGAGTTTAGGCAGGGAAACCGTCAGCTGGCCGTCTTCATTCTCCAGGATGAAGTCCGGAACGATCTGCATTGTCTGGTCTGTATAGGAATCGTCCACCTGCCCTCCCGGATGCAGATAAAGTTTGCGGATCTCGTCATAGGCATCCTTTATCTCGTCTTCCGTGATGGAAAGCCGGCTCATTATCTTCTCGAAATGCTTCTTGGTAAACTCCTCGTAGTAGCCGTCCAGTATCCTTATGGCATTCTCCATAGCCGGGGTGCGGTTTTCCTTTGCCTTAAGCTGAAGCAGAAGACATTCACGGGTATTGCGTGCGCCAACCCCTACCGGATCCAGCTGCTGGATATCTTCCGTAAGGATGCTCTCAAGTTCTTTCTCATCCGTTTCTATTCCCAGACGGAGATATATGTCGTTGGCCAGGGAAGAAAGGTTCCTGGAAAGGTAACCGGTAGAATCCAGGCTGCAGACCATAAATGCCGCCAGGCTCTTGCGCCTGTCGTCCATACGCCTGTAGCCCAGCTGGCTTAGAAGAGACTGGTAGAAACTTTCCTTGACGGAGAAGGTATTGTACTGAGGCTTTTCGTCCCGGCCGCGGTTATTGATATAAAGGCGGTAGGACGGGATGGTGTCATCCTTGACCTCGGAAAGTGAAACTTTCTTGCGGTCCTGCGGATTTTCCTCCATCTCGCTCTCAACCGGGTCTTCCAGCACAGGATTTTCCTCTATCTCCTTCTGGATCCTCTGTTCAAGTTCCACGAGCGGAAGCTCCAGGAGCTTGATTGTCTGGATCTGGATAGGAGTCAGAGTCTGCGTCTGGACAACTTTCTGCCCGATGCCCAATCCCGATTTTGAACCTTCCATTGTCATTTGGAACAAAGATACTATTTTTTTTAATTTTGTCTTCTAAACCTAAGCCTATAAAGCAAGACAGAATGGAACCTATCAACCTGAAGGAAGTAATCAGAAAGAAAAACCCCAAGCTGGCAAAAAAGCTGCCTGGTTTCGCTATCTGGATACTGGGTAAAATTATACATATCAAGGAAATAAACAAAATTCTGGAAAAGTACGGAGACCTAAAGGGGCTGGATTTTGTAAATGGTTGCCTTGAGTACCTTAATGTCAAGAACAACGTGAAGATCCTCCATCCGGAAAACTTCAGGGAAGGAGAGAAATACGTCTTTGTCAGCAACCATCCGCTCGGCGGACTGGACGGCCTTATAATCACCACGGAACTGAGCAAGAGGTTCGGCCCTTCCAAATTCCTTGTCAACGACATCCTCATGAATCTGGAACCTCTCCAGGAACTCTTTGTGCCGGTCAACAATCTCGGAACTGCCGGCGGAAAGCAGGTCCGGGGAGTCATGGATCTTTACAACTCGGACTACAACGTCCTTAATTTCCCTGCCGGAGCCTGCTCCAGGCTTATCAAGGGCAAGATCCAGGATCTGGAATGGAAGAGAAGTTTCGTCCGCCAGGCTACCAACAGCGGGCGCTGCATAGTGCCTATGCATTTCCAGGGAAAGAACTCCAGGCTCTTCTACTGGTCCTCAAAAATCAGGATGGCTCTGGGCATAAAATCTTTCATAGAGATGATACTTCTTCCTCACGAGATGTTCCGCCAGAAAAACAAGACCTTCCTTTTGACCATCGGAGACCCTATAACCCCTGAGGAAATCACAAGTTCAAAGGAAACGCCTCAGCAGTGGTGCGATAAAATCAGAAAGATTGTTTACAGTTATGGAGAAAGTAATTCAGCCAATAGATAGAGATCTCATCAAAAGGGAACTCACGCCGGAAAAATTCGTCGGCAAGACCCGCAAGGGAGACAATATGATCTTCGAAATCACTGCTGAAGATTCTCCATTCACAATGAGGGAGATAGGAAGACTCCGCGAAATCTCCTTCCGCCTTGGCGGCGGCGGAACCGGAAAGGCCTGCGACATAGACGGGTTTGACACCGATCCCCAAGATCCATACAAGCAGCTTCTGGTCTGGGATTCCGAGAACCAGGAAATAATAGGAGGCTACCGCTACATAGTCTGCAGCGCCCTTCCGACGGAGAAGATGGCAACTACGGAAATCCTGTCTTTCTCCGAGCAGTTCAAGAAAGAATATCTCCCGTGGACAATAGAGCTAGGACGCTCCTTCATTCAGCCGAACTACCAGAGCGCAAACCTCAGGCGCAAGAGCATATACGCCCTTGACAATCTCTGGGACGGACTCGGAGCCCTCGTGGCCAAATACGAGAACATAAAATATTTCTTCGGCAAGGTCACGATGTACACCGCCTACAACAGCCGTGCAAGGAATACCCTGCTTTGCTTCCTCCACAAATATTTCCCGGATCCTGACCGTCTTGTAACAGCCTACAAGCCGCTGGAAGGCATCGGTGAAGATCCTTACATCAATTCCCTGTTCGAGGGACTGGAATACAAGGATGCCCTCAAGGTCATGCAGAAAGAGCTTAAGGCAAACGGAGAAAATGTCCCGCCGCTGATTCACTCCTACATGAACCTTTCTCCTTCGATGAAGGTTTTCGACACCGCCATCAACGATTATTTCGGCGGAGTGGAAGAGACAGGAATGCTGATAAAGATTTCAGACATCTATCCGGAAAAGATAGACCGCCACGTCAAGCCTATCCGCAGATGGGCCCTGGACAAAAAATACAAGTGGTGGAAGAGATTTAAAAAGCATACCAGCCGATAGTCGAGCGCACTATCTTGGCCTGCCGGTAAGTAGAAGAGATGTCATGGAGAATTTTCATGGCATCGCTTTTTGTTCTGAAATCCCCTATGTGAACCATAAAGAAAGGCGCTTTGTACGAGCGGTATACGTTCATCTGGGGATAAGTGTTCTTCAGAGATCCCGCTATGCCGGAAGATGCTCCCCTGGCTTCCTTTCCGTTGCTGGAATAGACAAGAATCTTGTAGCCGTAGCTCTTCTTGGAAGCGGCAGATGAGTTGTAGCGTTCAAAGGCCTGCCTTACCTGCTCTGTCTGGTCTATGACCGCACTTCCGCCTCCTTCTGAAGAAAGCAGGGAGAACACGGATGTGTTTACCAGAGACGAATCCACAAGGCTCAGATCTTTAACAGCCGTAGTGTCCTGGGCTCCCAGGTTCAGGGAAACCGCAACAACAAAAACCGTCAGTAAAAATATCTTCTTCATAACGTTACTTTTTCCAAACTGCACGGGCCTGCCTGACCAGTTCCTCTACAGGCATGTTCTTCTTCTCCATCGGGAACTGGAACAATCCAGATCCCGCCACGGCGCTGAAATCCACCGTAAACTCCTTGTAGTTGGGACGCGCGCCCTTCTGGAACTGCTCAAAGAAGAACATTGCGTTATCCACTGTAGCCCTGACCTTTATACGGTTGGTGGAAACACACCTCGGAGCCAGTTCCACCTCGTCGTCCGATGTAAGGGTCGCTATCTGCTTGCTGTTCTGAAAGACAGCCCCCATCATCTTCTTTACCTTGACTTTCGACCTCAGGGGATTGTCCACATCCACCAGCAACACGGCATCCACGCTCCTTAGGGAAGACGGTCTCAGGCTCTCAAGCCTCACTCCCGTAACCTTGATGTCCTTGTACCTTTCTGCACAAGACGGCAAAAACAAAGCCGCAAGCACAGCCAGCAAAAACAAAAAGGCCCTATTTCTTAACGCAACAATTCTCACACCGCAAAGTTAAAAATCTTATCTTTGTATAGCAAATACTGCAAAATGAACCTTAAAGTATACATAGAGACCTACGGTTGCCAGATGAATGTGGCAGATTCCCAGGTAGCTTCCGCCATTCTTAAAGCCTCCGGATGCAGTTTTACGGAGGACCTCAAAGAAGCGGATGTCATCCTTGTCAACACCTGTTCCGTAAGGGACAATGCAGAAAAGAGGGTTCTCGGGCGTCTGGATGTTTTCCGCCTGGAGAAGAAACATAGGAAAGTGATTGTCGGTGTTCTGGGCTGCATGGCTCAGAGGCTAAAGGAAAACTTGCTGGAAAACCCTGCCGTAGATTTTACAATCGGCCCAGATTCCTACCGCAGCCTTCCTGCCGTTATTTCTTTCATCCGCGATAAGGGCGGCAAGATGACTGAAACCAACCTTTCTCCCCTTGAAACCTATGCCGATATCGAGCCTGTGCGCACAGACAGCAATGGCGTCTCCGCCTTCATTTCCATAATGAGGGGCTGCAACAACCTTTGCTCCTACTGCATTGTGCCGTTTACCAGGGGAAGGGAAAGGAGCCGCGATCCAAAGAGCATTGTCGCTGAGGCGGAACAGCTTGCAAAAGAGGGATATAAAGAGGTTACCCTCCTCGGTCAGAATGTAGATTCCTACAACTGGGCAGATCCTGAAAACACCACCCGCAAGGTGAATTTCTCCCAGCTTCTGGAACTGGTTGCAATAGCCTGCCCGAAGATGAGGATCCGTTTCCAGACCTCCCATCCAAAGGATATCCGCAAGGGAGTGCTTTACACCATGGCGATGTACCCTAACATCTGTCCTCACATCCATCTTCCGGTCCAGAGCGGCAGCACCCGCCTCCTGCAGAAGATGAACCGCAAATACACCCGCGAGGATTACCTCCAGAAAATCATCGATATCAGAAACATCATGCCGGACTGCGCCATTACCACTGATATCATTGCAGGATTCTGCTCGGAGACCGAGGAAGACCACCAGCAGACACTGAGCCTGATGAAGGAGGTTCAATACGACAGTGCCTTCATGTTCCAGTATTCCCAGAGGCCCAACACCCTTGCGGCTAAAAGATATCCGGACGATGTCCCTGAAGAGGAAAAGACACGCCGCCTGAACGAGATCATCGCTCTCCAGAACACTCTCAGCCTCAAATCTAACCAGAAGTGCATCGGCCAGACCTACCAGGTTCTGGTGGAAGGCCCTTCCAAGCGTTCAGAGTCCCAGATGACGGGCCGCACCCCTCACAACCGTTTCTGCGTTTTCGACGCCAAAGACGCCAAGCCGGGAGACCTTGTCTGGGTTAAAATCCTCACCTGCACCCAGGCTACCCTTATGGGAGAAATCGTGGAGATTCCGAAGACCCTTATAGAAAAAGCAGAAGAGACAATTGAAGAGGGCCTCAACGAAATCAAGGAAAAAATCAAAAAACGCATTATCCGCAAAAAGCCAAAAAACAAATAATCCATAGATATGACAAAGATGCTCACCAAATACAAGGGCAACCTCCGCAACGAGGTCACCCATCTCCAGAGCGGGACAACCATCCTCACCGATGCTCCTCTGGACAACCACGGCAAGGGAGAAAGCTTCTCCCCTACAGACCTTCTGGCCAGTTCCCTGGGCTGCTGCATGCTCACCATAATGGGCATCAGCGCAGAGAGTTACGGCTTCACCCTTGAAGGCACAACCGTAGAAACCGAAAAGATAATGGGCACAGACCCAAGGCGTGTGGTTGAAATAAAGATAGACTTCCACTTCCCTGAGGGCAGCAACTTCACCCCTCAGCAGAAGCGCATCATCGAATCAGCTGCAAAGACCTGCCCGGTTGCCAACAGCCTGCATCCGGACCTGAAGAAAACAATTAACTTCAATTGGTAGCTTATTCTTTTTACTTATCTTTGCTGTCCCTTATGAGGCCCGGATGGCGGAATTGGTAGACGCGCTGGTCTCAAACACCAGTGGGGTAAAACCTGTGCCGGTTCGATCCCGGCTCCGGGTACAAGAAAGACTTTGTAAGTTGCTGATTTTCAAGCACCATACAGGGTCTTTCTTTTTGAATTCCCCAAATTTGACCACATTTTGAGAATGACCTATATCAAGAAGGTGCGAGGAGATGCCGATAAATCCGAATTTATCTGATAAAATTCATGCCTTGCCAATCTTCACGCTCGGGGTAATCAGGATTGCCATCGGCGTGAATCTTCTTCAGCAGCCAAGCCATGTTGTCGGCCAGCGTACGCATGGTCTGCATGCCCTCTGTGTCCTGCACCACTTCAC
>JAGCXV010000025.1 GCA_017961175.1 Bacteroidales bacterium | reverse complement strand
CCTTATCGTAACCGGTAAGACCTGGCTGCATCTCCTCCTTGAAAAGAACATCGTAAGGTGGATTGTAAATGATTTCCTTTACGCCGGTAATACCGTACTTGCTAAGATCAATCTGTGCCATAATTAATATTGTTTAACATTTAAAAATGCTTTCTTTTTTTGCCGCTGCAAAGATAAACTTTTTGCCGGATTGGCGTATATACAATAAACTATTTGTCGTATACGTAAACCGGCCTTATGCTTAACCCGTAGCAACGGGCGAAATTAGAGACTTCCACTTTTCCTTTGTCAGCGACTAGGCTTTCTGCCGTGACACAATTTCCCTGGAAGACATCGGAGGACCAGATGCAGCATCTGCGGCCTTCGGTATCAAGGGTAGTTCCAGCCATATCCCCGGCGGCCGGGATGAAGATGCTCCCGTCATTCTTGTTGCTCCTTACTTCATAGCCATTCACATCGTTGAGGGTAGTCCAAGTCCAGGTACAGTTGTCTATGAGTTCCTGGATCTCGTTGCTTGTAGGCATTCTCCAGGAACCTCCTTTACTACGTGCCGCATCATCCGAGGCATCCAGAACCAGCCTTCCGTCAATATTGCCATACGTTACGGAGTTGACATATTTCTTCAGCTTCACATTGCCCATATCACCGCTCAGCCAGAAGACATAGTATGGCCATCTGTAATCAGACTTCGGCGATGTCTCTCCCCATGAGTAATAATTTCCGTATTCCCAGGCATTATCCGCCCCGAGGTTACATACTGCCCAATCTACAGACAGGCCCAGATCCACAGCGCCCACTACAGGCGGCTCCCTGTGGTCGCTGTCTTCCTTGTGACACCCGGCCATCAGTAAAAGAGCGGCGGCTATAACAAGTATTCTTTTCATTGTCATTCGGCTTTTATGAACTTTTCACCGTCCCATTTGTAGGTGTTTTTGTCTGGCCTTGCCCGCATTTCATAGAACTGCTCCAGCCAGTTGTAATGGCCTTTTTCATCCGGCTCCACGTCTCTGCTCCAGGAAAGGGGATGGAGATATGCCTTGACTTTGAATTCTTCAGGATAGAATT
The DNA here is from genome assembly GCA_017961175.1 of Bacteroidales bacterium. GTDB lineage: Bacteria > Bacteroidota > Bacteroidia > Bacteroidales > UBA932 > Egerieousia. The sequence continues at coordinate 2,581 of JAGCXV010000025.1, read as the reverse complement.
CATAGGCTACGAAGTCTCTAGGACGGGAATTGAACAGATTTTTAAGCTTTTCCACCATATCTTCCTGCAAAGGAGCGTCCTTGGAATCGCTGAGCAAGTCTGCGAAATCCGGAACAGGAAGAGGGTTTTCAATCTTGTTCAGGACATCGTCGTCAAAGAAGTAGAAGGTGTACTCGAATTCTCCGCCCTGGCCTTCTGCAGCCTCCACGTGAGAGTGTACGGTAAAGAAGCCTTCTTCTTTATACGGATAGCAGAAAACCTGGTCATCGATCATATATCCTTCAGCGCCTTCTTCATCCACCAGTTCAACCGTATATGATAAAGCACTGTTCTCCGGGCAGACATACTCGCCCTTCAAGCCGAGAGACTTTGCTATTGCAAGCCAGGCCTGGTAGGCAGCAGGCTTCACGATTCTAGGAAGGTCAGCTGCCGGTTCAGGGGCTGGCTCCTGAACCTGTTCAACAGCCTCAAGCGCAGGCTGAGAGTCATTTTGAGCATTTGTGTTTGAACGGCATCCGAAAGAAACCAGAGCCATCGCTGAAAGAACAAATAACAGGGTTTTCATAACATTATATATTGGTGTTGTAAAGATAGTAATTATTAACTTTGCCTGACAGAATTTTGGAACTATGAGCAGATTCAACCTTTCAGACACCGCCAAGCAGCTTGCCATTAGCATTGTGGCTACAGTCATATCCATCATCCTGACCTTCGGAGTGGCGCATCTTGTGGACAAGAACCGCCAGAAAGAAAAGAGGCGCCAGATTTCAATGATGGTCATCCACGACATTGACGAGACCATTTCCAACATAAAAGGCATACTCAAAAACGAGGAAAAGGGCTGGGAGGCCACAAGGTTCTCTCTGGATAACAAGGGCAACATCAGAGCCATCCCCAGGGATACTCTGGTCAGATTCCTCAATTATATCCTTTCCGACACTTTTGATCCGGCTCTTCAGTTTGACAAGTCTAACGAATCCATCTTCAACAGCAGCCAGGAATCCTGGAACACTCTTAGCGACATGTCTTTCATCCGTAATGTCCAGAAGTGCTATCACCTGCGTGCCATTCTTGAAGACCAGCTGAAAAACTGGGTGTATTTCAAAAGACCTATCAGCGGAGAAGAGACTTACCAGATTCTGATGAACTCAAACTTCCTTTTTGACGATAGCAGTTTTTACGCTCTGTGCGAAAAATGGCTCAACGACGAAAGGACCAAAATCTATATGGAAAATCTGGAAAACCGCAAGTACCTCCTCAATTATGTCCTCGAGAACTGCATAGGGCTCAACGAGGCCAACAGGTTTTTGATGAATGTCACCGACAAAGACCTGAAGGAGTTTGCCGAGAAGACCCTTGGGCAGATACGCAGGGCGTCAGAAAAGGAAATCGTGGGCAAATGGGTTTCCATTTCAGGCGACGACTCTTCCATTGAGATGGATTTCAAAGAAGACAGGACAATGACTTGCGTATTGAGTTACAAGGCCTCCAGTTCGCTCTTTTACGGCAAGATAAGTCTGGATGCCATTCATACCGGAAAATGGGAAATCAGGAAAGATTCCCTTATACTCCAACTGGACAATGACAAATTCAGCCTAAAGGCAGATGACAGCAAAATAACCTATAAACCGGAGGTCAAAGATTCCGTAGAATCAATTATCAAGGATCTTACAGCCCCTGAAATTTTCGATAGGCTGAAAGCAGAGGTGTTCCTTGGAGAAGAGAGAGTCGCCTGCTCCACAAACATTGACCCTACAGGCAAGAAACTGGAGATCACCACAGAGAGGGGTGTCGCCATTCACCTTACCAGATAAATGGAAAAATTCCTGGATATACTTAGGCAATATTGGGGATATGAATCCTTCCGTCCGGCGCAGGAGAAAGTGATTGAAAGCGTCGCCGAGGATAAGGACACCCTTGCCCTTATGCCTAGAGGTGGCGGCAAGAGTATCTGCTTCCAGGTTCCGGCCCTTGCAAAAGAAGGTATCTGCCTTGTTGTAAGCCCACTTATTGCCCTTATGAAGGACCAGGTGGAAACCCTCCGGTCCAAGGGAATAGGAGCTCTTGCCGTTCATTCTGGAATGGCTCCCAGATCAATTGGAATAACTCTGGACAATGCAGTTTACGGAAACTACAAGTTCCTGTATGTTTCTCCCGAAAGGCTTTCCACCTACGACTTCAAATCCAGAGTCTCAGAGATGAAAGTATCCTATCTGGTTGTGGATGAGGCGCATTGCATCTCCCAGTGGGGGTATGATTTCCGTCCTTCCTACCTGGAAATAATCAAGGTCAGGGAACTTATCGGCAAGGACGTTCCTGTAGTTGCCCTTACAGCCACGGCCACAAAGGAAGTCTCAGAAGACATAATGGACAAGCTGGGCTTCAGGGAGAAAAACGTTGTTGCCACAGACTTTTCCAGGAAAAACATTGCCTACATCGTGAAGGTAGGGGAAGACAAGCTGGGCTCTCTCCTGGCAATCTGCTCCTCATTCAACAAGTCTTTGGGAGATGGCTCGGGCATTGTCTATTGCAGGGAAAGAAAACGCTGCGCAGAGGTGGCCGCATTCCTCAAGGAATCAGG
>JAGCXV010000024.1 GCA_017961175.1 Bacteroidales bacterium | reverse complement strand
GCAGAGATTGCACTGCTCAGGATTCTTTGCCTTGGAGGCTATCTGCTTGTGGATCTTGCAGTTCTTTGGTACATAGACTGCCTTGCGGACTATTCTTTGCTGTTGCTGTCCACCCTCTGCGATATCGCCGAGAGTGGAGGCAGCATCGATCTTGTTGATCAAGCTTGATCCGACAACTGCCGCTACAAACAGACCGGCAGTCTTCAGGGCATCTCTTCTGCCCTTGTCAATTTTAATATCTGTATGCTTTTTCATGACAAACCATTGTTAAACTACAAATATACATTAAATCATCTCAATAATTACGCCAGTAATTTAATCATTTACTATATTTACAAGGCAAAAGGAAATTTGAATATCTATATTAAAACTGAATACAATGAAACGTTTCAACCTGATTTGGGCAGTTGCATTATGTCTGTTATTTACAGCCGGATGCTCAGACAAGATCATCCCTAACACCGAGCTTCCGATCGAAGCCCAGACTTTTATCAAGACCTATTTCCCGGAGGTCCCGATCTCTTACGCCAAGAAGGACTATGAGGGACTGAGCTACAAGTATGAAGTCAGGCTCAACGATGGAACGGAAATCAACTTCAGCAAGAAGGGCGTATGGGACAAGGTAGATTGCCAGATGTCTGAAGTTCCCGCTGCCCTGATTCCGCAAATGATTGCCAACTATGTCCAGACAAATTATGCCGGTTCCGTCATAGTCAAGATTGACAAGGAACGCTACGGACACCAGATTGAACTTTCCAATGACCTGGAGTTCAAGTTTGACAAGAACGGCAATTTATTTGACATTGATGACTAGAGCATCAGTTTATCTCAGAAACAAGAACCGGACGGGTTGGCGCCTGTCCGGTTTTTTTGTTAAATTTGAAGAGTGAACATCTTCAGAAGGATATACAATTTTTATCGCGACGGCTTCAGGAATATGGAAGTCGGAAAGACGCTTTGGCTGATAATATTGATAAAGCTCGCGATCATATTCCTGATTCTGAGAGTGTTCTTCTTCCGTCCGGAACTGTCGAAGTATGACACTGAGGCTGAAAAGGCGGAGCATGTGATTGAAAACCTGACTAAACAACCTTGATATGTTATTGACATCATCACTAGCAGATGCCTCCAGGCTGCAGTTTGCGCTTACAGCCATGTACCACTGGCTGTTTGTGCCACTGACTCTAGGCCTTGGCATTCTTATAGCAATCTTCGAGACAAAGTATTACCGCTCGGGAGATGAATCCTGGAAAAATCTCACCAGGTTCTGGAGCAGGATCTTTGCCATAAACTTTGCCTGCGGCGTGGCAACGGGCATAATATTGGAATTCGAGTTCGGAACAAACTGGAGCAACTATTCCTGGTTTGTGGGAGACATCTTCGGAGCCCCGCTGGCCATAGAGGGAATCTTCGCGTTCTTTATGGAAAGCACTTTCTTTGCCGTCATGTACTTCGGCTGGAACAAAGTAAGCAAGGGATTCCACCTGCTCAGCACCTGGCTTACGGCAATTGGGGCGAATCTGTCTGCATACTGGATTCTGACGGCTAACGCCTGGATGCAGCACCCGGTAGGAGTGGAGTTCAACCCTATGACAGGCAGGAACGAAATGGTGGACTTCTGGTCTATTGTATTCTCTTCTACCACACTCAGCAAATTCTCGCACAGCGTGATGAGCGGCTTTTTGGTTGCGGCAATCGTGGTCATAGCCATTTCCTGCTGGTATCTGAAAAAGCAGAGAAACAGGGAATTCTCCCTGCGAAGCATTAAATACGCAACGGTATTCGGCCTGTTTGCAATCTTTGCCCTGATGGCAACGGGACACACATCTGCGGTGACCGTAACCAGGACCCAGCCTATGAAGCTGGCCGCAATGGAAGGCCTTTACCGTGGAGAAAACGGAACTCCTTTCGTGGGATTCGCTGTCCTGAACCCGAAGAAGACCTGGGACAATGACGAGAATCCTTATCTTTTCAATATTTCATTCCCTAAAGTCCTGTCATTCATCGCAAACGGAGACTGGAACAGCTTTGTTCCGGGAATCTCTGACATTATCGAGGGAGGATATAAATACAAGGATGCAAACGGAGTGGAGAAAACCGCCCTATCCTTCCAGGAGAAAGTGGATAGGGGAAACATGGCACGAAGGGCACTATCACTCTACGCCCAGTACAAGGACGAACCTGACACCGCAAAGCGCAACCAGATTCTCTCACAGGCAAAAGTCTATCTGGACGAGAATTTCGAGTACTTCGGCTACGGATTCCTGAAGAGTCCTGAAGAAAGCATACCTAACGTGCCTCTGACATTCTACTCCTTCAGGGTTATGGTTATGCTGGGAGGCTATTTCATTCTCTTCCTGATAGTTTGCTGGTGGCTGATGAAAAAGAAGGTGCTGGAAAAGAAGAAATGGTTCATTTTCTTCGCGATTCTGTCCGTGCCGCTGGTTTATATCTGCGCCGAGGCCGGATGGGTTGTAGCTGAAGTCGGAAGGCAGCCTTGGACAATCCAGGATCTGCTGCCGATAGGGGCTTCCGTCTCCGGAGTCTCATCCTCTAACGTGTGGACCACATTCATAATCTTTGCAGTGCTGTTCACGACACTCCTCATCGCTGAGCTGAAGATTGCCTTCAACCAGATAAAGAAGGGGCCTGATGGAATCAAATGGAACTGACAGTCAAACCTTTAAAATGAAATTACAATGACTACATATCATTTTCTTCAACTGTATTGGTGGGCCATCGTTTCCATACTCGGCGCGGCCCTGGTGTTCCTGATGTTCGTTCAGGGCGGCCAGACCCTTCTCTGGGGCGTTGCCCGTACAGAGGACGAGAAAAAGCTGTTGCTTGGTATCCTTGGGCATAAGTGGGAACTCACATTCACAACGCTGGTAACCTTCGGCGGAGCGGCTTTCGCTTCTTTCCCTTTATTCTATTCCACCAGTTTCGGAGGGGCATACTGGCTGTGGATCATTATCCTTCTTAGTTTTGTAATACAATCATTTTCATACGAATTCCGCAGCAAAGAGAAGAATCTTCTGGGAAAGAAGACCTACGAATTGTTCCTTCTGCTTAACGGAATCGTGGGAACGATTCTCATCGGAGTGGCTGTTGCAACCTTCATCTCTGGAGGAAACTACGCGATGGACAAGATGAACCTGACCGTTCCGTCATCCAACATAGTGTCTTACTGGACCAATAATTACAGAGGACTTGAGCTGATTTTCAAGCCTTTCAACCTGCTGCTCGGCCTTGTTGTATTCCTGGCCGCAAGAACACTTGGCCTTCTGTATGTGTATAACCAGACCTCCAAGATGGAAGGAGACGCCGCTTCGGACATTGCATCCCGCTGCCAGAGCAAGCTCAAGATTACAGGAGTGGGATTCGTGCTGTTCTTTGTGGCATTTGTGGTTTGCATGTTCCTCCAGACCGGATACCGGGTGGATGTCTCTTCTCCACTGTTCAATGGAGTGGACGGTCCACTTAACGCCGAACCATACGCTTATCTCCACAATATGCTTTCCTATCCTTGGATTGCAGCCGTGTTCCTGATAGGGGTGGTTCTGGTGCTGGCCGGCCTGTTCCGTTCCATCATTAAGGGCAAGAGCGCGTTCTATATAACCGGGCTTGGAGTATTCCTGGCGGTTTCCGCCATACTTATCTGCATAGGATGGGGAGATTTGGCTTACTTCCACTCACTTAACGACATACAGAATTCGCTCACGCTTTATAACAGTTCTTCTAGCCTATACACTCTCAAGACAATGGCCTGGGTGTCCCTTGCCGTGCCGTTCGTGATTCTGTACATCGGCTATGTCTGGAAAAAGATGACTGCAAAGTAATTTTTGCTTATGGAAGAAAAGAAGAAATTCAGACTGGGGCTTCTGCCCAAGGTAATAATCGCGATAGGGATGGGTGTTCTGTCCTCGCTGTTTTTCCCGGAGTGGGCGGCAAGGGTTATGGCCACATTCAGTTCCCTGTTCAGCAACTTCCTGGGATTCATAATCCCGCTGCTGATTCTGGGACTTGTTGCTCCCGGTATCGCCGAGATGGGTAAGGGAGCGGGAAGACTTCTGCTTATAACAGTGATCCTGGCTTATGTCTCCACGCTAATGGCAGGTTACTTCTCCTATTTTACCTGCGAGGCTGCATATCCTTTCATATTGGAAAAAGACCCGGATTTTGCTCTTGCAGCCCTTAACGAAGCCTCAGGCATAAAGCCGTTTTTCACGATAGACATGCCTCCGGCTTTCGGGGTTATGACGTCATTGATCCTGGCATTCGTGCTCGGCCTTGGTGCGGCATATACAAAATCGCAAACAATGATCAAGGTGCTTGGCGAGTTCCGCGATATCATCAACCTTATTATCAAGTACGTGATCATTCCGGTCCTGCCTTTGTTTATCTTCTGTATCTTTCTGATATTAAGTATGGACGGGCAGGTTGGTCCGGTTCTGAGACTCTTTATCAAGGTAATTATCGTGATATTCGCGATGCATATCGTTTGGCTTCTTTTCCAGTTCATCATTGCTGGAGGCATAGCCCGCAAGAATCCATTCAGATGCCTTTGGAATATGCTTCCGGCCTATATGACAGCCCTTGGAACCCAGTCTTCCGCCGCCACCATTCCCGTAACCCTGGCCCAAACCAGAAAGAACGGAGTGGACAACGGAGTTTCATCCTTTACTGTTCCGCTTTGCGCCACAATCCACCTGGCCGGCAGCACCCTGAAGATTGTGGCCTGTGCATTTGCCATAATGTATATGATGGGGCTTCCTACAGGAGTCGGACTCTACACGGGCTTCATCTTCATGCTTGGAATCACGATGGTTGCAGCTCCCGGAGTTCCGGGAGGAGCTATTATGGCAGCCCTGGCCGTGCTGGAGTCGATTCTTGGATTTGACTCTACTCTCCAGGCTCTTATGATTGCCCTGTATATCACTATGGACAGCTTCGGGACTGCCTGCAACGTGACAGGAGACGGTGCCATCTCCCTGATTGTGGACAAAATCTACTCCAACCTTAACAAACGGAAGAAGGCAGAATAAGACATTATTATTCAAGGAATATCGAATTATAATAACGTGCTGACAGCTTTTGTGTTTGGGGAACAGAGGCTGCCCAATAGGAGATATTGTACGTGAATATCCTGAAACGGGTGTGGAGAAATTCGTCATGCAGTTCAGTGTCAATATCTTTAATCCGGATGGAATTGCTGCCGTATTCCGGAGTAATTGTTACCGTATGCTGAAGTTTGCTGTCTCCGATCCATCCTTTTCCGCTGCCAATGAAATTCCTTACAATCTTCTCGATTCTCGTTCCTGATGCATCAAGAGTGACCACTGTCTGGTTTTCGCGTTTAAATCCTTCAAAGAAAGCATAGGAAACCCTGCCTTCGCTATCAGTGAATTTATGTATCAGAAGCTCCCTTCTGGACAAGGCTTCACTAAGCATTTTCCTGTTTGTAAGACGGAAAAGTATAGAACTGGCATATGCTATGTTGAAGGCATTGATTCGGATTGACTTGAAAAGCCCGGTTGTGTCCCTGGGATTCAATAACAGGAAATAATCCTTGTCATCAGTAAAATAAATTGTATGTTTCTTAAGGCCAAAAGCATAGTTGTGATAAGGCCTGTAAGCAATATCCGCAAAACATTCCTTGAGGGAAATGGTATCTTTGAAAAGATAGTTTACGCAGGACAGATTGTATTCTGAGTGATAGATATGAAAATCTGTCTTATAATGATATTTGAACTTCCTGAAAAGCTTCAGATACTCTTTCAGTCGTAACAGATTGTCGGATTTGACAAAAATTTTGGAGAGCACCAGTTCCTTGACAATCAGAGATACACGTTTGGAAGCCCCGTCGTAGATCACTTTATCCGAATCAAAGTTTGAGTAGCCGGCGGATAGGGTGTCGCCCCGGTTCATATATGCATAAGGAACGAATAGCCTTCCAATGGAATCTGCAACTCCAAGGATATTGCCATTGCTTTTCACTATGGCAAAGGGAGCTGTGTCTTCACCGATTTTGACCCGGATTTCAACATTCTGGGCATGGGAGATTATGCCGGAGGCCAGAGCCACAAGCAGAAAAAGACATCTATGAAGAAAGGAACGCATATCTTAACAACTGCAAGATACAAATAAAACGGAGGATGGCAAACGCTCATCCTCCGTAATAATCAATAACAGGCCCTTTTACTTCGCAACGGCCACAGAGCGGGATTCGCGGATGACGGTGATCTTCACCTGTCCCGGATAGGTCATCTCGTTCTGGATCCTCTTGGCGATCTCTGCAGACAAGGTCTCGATATCCTTGTCTGAAACCTGCTCGCTGCCGACGATAACCCTGAGTTCCCTTCCTGCCTGGATCGCGTAGGTCTTGGTTACGCCCGGATAACTGAGGGCGATGTCCTCCATATCCTTAAGACGCTTGATATAACTCTCGATAACCTCTCTTCTTGCACCAGGCCTTGCACCTGAAATCGCATCGGCGACCATGACAAGAGGGGATATGAGGCTTGTCATCTCGATTTCCTCGTGGTGAGCTCCGATTGCGTTGCATACATCAGGCTTCTCTTTGTACTTCTCAGCCATTCTCATACCGAGCATTGCGTGTGGAAGCTCAGGATCTTCCTCGCAAACCTTTCCGATATCGTGGAGAAGGCCGGCTCTCTTGGCAACCTTTGCGTTCAGGCCAAGCTCAGAGGCCATCGTAGCGCAAATATTGGCAACTTCCCTGGAGTGCTGGAGAAGGTTCTGGCCGTAAGAAGAACGGTACTTCATCCTTCCGACAAGCTTTACGAGCTCGATGTTGAGACCGTGGACTCCCAGATCGATACAGGTACGCTTACCGGTCTCCAGGATCTCGTCCTCAAGCTGTTTCTTTACCTTTTCAACAACCTCCTCGATTCTGGCCGGGTGGATTCTTCCGTCTGCAACAAGCTGATGCAGGGCAAGCCTTGCAATCTCTCTTCTGACAGGATCGAAAGCAGAAAGTAGGATGGCTTCAGGAGTGTCGTCAACCACGATTTCAACGCCTGTGGCGGCTTCCAGGGCGCGGATATTACGGCCCTCACGACCGATGATGCGACCCTTGATCTCGTCGTTGTCTATGTTGAATACGGTAACGGCGTTCTCGATGGCAACCTCAGGAGCGGTCCTCTGGATGGTGTTGATAACTATTCTCTTGGCCTCTTTGGAAGCGCTCAGGCGAGCCTCGTCCATCACATCATTGATATAGGACTGGGCATCTGTGCGGGCTTCAGCCTTCATCGCCTCCATCAGGTGCTTCTTTGCCTCATCTGCGCTCATTCCTGCAATGTTCTCGATCTTTATGATCTCCTGCTGGCGGAGCTTCTCGTATTCCTCGCTCTTCTTTGCCACGATGTCTGCCTGCAGACGGAGATTGTTGCGGATAGCATCTATTTCCTTTTCCCTTCTGGCAATCTCAGAACTCTGCTGGTTGATCTGCAGCTCTTTCTGCTTGATCCGGTTTTCTGTATCGCGGAGAGCATTGTTCTTGTTGTTTATGTACTGTTCATGCTCGGTCTTGAGCTGAAGGAATTTCTCCTTGGCCTGGAATATCTTCTCTTTCTTGATATCCTCGCCTTCTTTCTCAGCCTCCTGGAGGATCTTGGCTTTCTTTCCCTTGAGCACGATAGGGCGTGCAATGAAGAAACCTATGGCCAATCCCACGATCAAGGCTGCAATTGGTATCAGTATATTTTCCATAATGGTATGTATATTAAAAAAGCCGACGAGAGGGCTGTTCTCGAAAAATCTTAAATGATAAGATTTGGGCCCTGTCTCAGACGCTGGCTTCCAACGTCCCGCTTGCGGAATCCCCCTAAAGGTAACCTAGGCCTGTCATTGTCTGACCTTGAGAGCCCGGGATTTTTTTAGTGTTGATTTTCGCAAAGAGCCTCCCGCCGGCTAAAGCGTTCATTTGCTGAGATGGAGATATTCAGCAAGCTGAGAATTGATTTCCTTTATAGAAGACACGGTGTCTTCCGTGTCGCTTTCTTTCCTCAATAAATCCATAACGAACTTGACCATCAACGAAATAAGCATTTTGTTGTAATCTGGGGAGCGGTATGTGTTACGGAAAGTGTCAATCTCTTTGTTGATAAGTTCCTCCGCTTTCTGGAAAAGTTCGGCCTCAGATTGCGAAGCGTTGTAAGTAAGGTCAATGCCGTCTATACTTACAGTAACCCTTATGTTGCTTTTCTTGAGTGCCATAACTAATCGTTAAGCAGAGCGATGCACTTATCTATCTCTTTGACAATCTTTCCGATTTTCTTCTTCGCCTTCTTGTCGGACCCGTCAACGGAAAGAAATGCCTGCTTGAGTTCATAATGCTCCAGTCTCTTCTCCTGTTCTCCTATCTTGTTTTTTACGTTTTGTAATTCAGTTTTGGTTTTGTTAAGCTCCACCTGAAGATCGGAACGGTCCCTTTCGGCAACCTCATACCTGCGGACCAGCTCCTGTATCAATTTCTCAAGCTGCTCCAAAGTCTTTTCCGTTTCGTTCCTGGTGGCCATATCAATCGTGCAAATTTAATCAAAAAAGGCTAATCTGCGCCTCCTCCATAATAATTGAAACCTTTTTTGATTCCTCCCCACACATAATCCCATCTTAAAATAATGCCGATAATGCATATCAAACCTATGATTATCAATCCTTTCACAGAAGGATCAAGACTTTTCCACCACTCGGCGATTTTTTTCATCTTCTTCTATTTTTCAATCTTTATCCTGGCTCCCACGGCCATCACAGTCCTCTCATTGCCGAAAAGCGGGTTCAGTTCCAGCTCCACGATCTGAGGAAATGAAAGGCACAGGGCGGATACTCTTCTTATAACTTCGTTGAACATTATCTGGCTTACGCCTTCCTGCTCCCTGTAGCCACGGATTATCGGGTAGGCCTTCAGGGATTCTATCATCTTGTCGGCCTCCTCGACTGAAACCGGGGCCAGGCAATAGCTGATATCTCCCATAGCGTCCGCGAATATGCCTCCCAGCGAGCAGGAAACCAGCGGAGCGAAGCTTGGCTGACGCTGTGCGGTTACCTGAAGTTCCGTGAAGTTATCATCAACCATCGGCTGGAGAAGGAAACCGGTAACACCTTCTATATTGCTCATACGGCGGTATTCGGAGCGCAGGGTATGCTCGTCTGTTATGTTGAGGGAAACTCCGTCCACCTCGGTCTTGTGGAGAGGGCCCACGACTTTCATAACCACCGGATAGCCCATGTCTATGGCAGCTGCCACGGCCTCGTCCTCGTTAAGGGCGACAGCCTGGCGGACACGGTTGATTCCCGCCGCATCCAGCATCTGCTCTACCATAAAAGGATGCATCCATCCGTCCGGACTCTCGTCTATTATGCGTTTGATAAAATATTTGTCTATAGCAGGTGATGAACCTTCCGCTTTAACAGAAGGCATCGTAAGTACCTTGGAGAGAGACTTCCCGAAAACAACCTCGTCCCTGAAAGTCACGCCGCCCTGCCTGTGGAATTCCTTCAGATAATCCTTGTAGGAAGATTCAGAGGAAAAGAGGGGATAGACAGGCTTTACAGTATGCCTGACCTTGCGGAATATCACGTTCGAAACTTCGGAGGAGTCGCTCATTTCCTTCTGGCCGAAGATGACCACAATGCTGTCGGTTCCGGGATCCTTGTCGTAAAAGTCTATCAGGGAAGATATCTGGCCGGCAGTCTTGCCAAAGCTGTAATCCTCGAAAAACATCCTCGTAACCTCCACTCCGTTCTGCCTGAGCACATCGCCGAGCAAGACAGCAGGACCTCCGGCCTGGGTCAGAATAGCGACTCTTTTTCCGTCCGGGCGGCCTTTGGACAGGATTGAGGCAATGTTCAGCAATTCGTCCTTGCCGAACGCCCTTATGATTCCGCATTTTTCGAACAATGCGGAAACAACCTTGGTAGGGGAAGCAAGGACACCCACAATCTCGACACCCCTATCCCTAAGGCGGCGGCTGGAGCGAATCATCGCCTCGGAATCAGTAATTTTCTCGATATATATGGCGATAACCTTGACGGATGAATGCATCTCCCAGTTCTCGTCCATGCTCTGGAGCAGGTCCTCAACAGTAGTCAGCGGAGAATAGCCCACAGACACGATTCCGGAAATATCCAGGCCGTACTTAGGGGCAGATTCCACAAAATGGGAAATTGTGGTCCTGGATGATGAAATTATCTCGACCTTGCCGCCTTCCTTAAGGGCGGCATTGGTGTAAATACCACAGTAATTGCTGTTTGCGACGCCGGCTGAATTCGGGCCTATCAGGGTTACGGAAAAGGCTGAGCAGATTTCCCTGACCTTTCCCATAACCTCTTCCTCAGATAGGGATGGAGAGGAAATCTTGTCGGGGAAAACCACAATTGCCTTGCAGCTTTTCTTGGAGCAGAGGATTTCAATTGCGGAAAGGCAATCTCCGTCATCTTCCGCGATGAAGCCCAGGTCCACGTCCGGAATGTCTTCCAAACCTGAATAAGCGTTAAGGCCCTGTACGATGGGGGATGATTTTGAGACCGGATGTATGCTCCCGGAGTAATTGTTCATTATCAGATTCTTCAAAAGGCTCCCACCGGGAGTCAGAAGATCGTTGGATGCGCCAATGACGGCTATGCTTTGAGGTTTTATGAGTTCTTTGGAAATCATATACGGTTATGTTACCGGAACAAATTTAGCAAAACAGCAAATAAATTCGTAAATTGTGCCACAAAAGAACACAAACACACACAGATGGGACGCATACTGATCAAAGATATTTACCTCAATGGCGTTAAATCCGACATTCTTATAGAGCGCAACCGCATATCCAAGATTGCTGAAAACATAGATAACATTTATCCGAACGCAACTGTTATAGACGGAAAGGGCAAGGCCGCTATACCGGGTTTTGCCAATATGCACACGCACGCGGCCATGACAATGATGCGCGGCAGCAAGGAGGACGAAAAGCTCCATAAATGGCTTGCCGGGATTTGGGAAATGGAAACCAGGCTGGATGACGAGCTGGTGTACTGGGGTACGAAACTGGCTTGCGTAGAGATGATCAAGACTGGTACCACTTTCTACAACGACCAGTATTTCCGTGTAGAAAGCGCCGTCAAGGCAACCTCCGAAATGGGACTGAGGGGAGCGCACTCGTTCGTTTTCCTGGATCTTGGAGACAAGGAAAAGGTGGAAAGGCAGAAGGATAACTGCCAGAAAGCGTATGAAAAAGCCCAGAAATGGGGGCCGGCCAGCATATTCGAGATAGGAGTCCATTCCATCTACACGGTCAGCCAGGAAAACATACTGTGGGCCTGCGACTTTGCAAAAAAGCACAACCTGAAGGTACATATCCACATCGCCGAGACATCCCAGGAGCTGGAAGAGTGTATAGAAAGATATTCCTGCACTCCGGTCCAGTATCTGGAAAACCTTGGCATTTTCTCTGAAGATATAATTGCCGCTCACTGCATCTGGCTGGACGGCAATGATATAGCCACTTTGGGAAGACACCGTGTAAATGTGGTTCACAACATTAACTCCAACCTCAAGCTTGCTTCCGGATACAAGTTCAAGTTCCAGGAACTGGAGGATGCCGGAGCCAACATCTGTCTTGGAACGGACGGCGTGGCATCCGACAACAACCTGGATATGATGGAGACGATGAAGATCACGGCTCTTGTACAGAAAGCCTGGAGGAAAGATCCTTCTTCCGTACGGCTCCCGCAGTTGATTTCCAGCGCCACACGTAACGGTTACAAGGCCTTCGGCCTGGAAGGAGGCATAATTAAGGAAGGGGCGCTTGCAGACCTTTCAATCATCGATATCAACAACTATGCTTTCACGCCAAATATAAACTTTGACGCAAATCTCGTATACTCAGCGCATTCGGACTGCATCTCCACCGTCATCTGCGACGGAAGGATAGTTATGGAGAACCGGCAGATCGACGGAGAGGAAGAAATCCTGTCCAATGTGCGGAGGCTTTACGGTAGAATACTTGGACAAACAATTTAAAAACTGATGATATGATACCAAGAGAAGAAAAAATTTTCCAGTCTGCCGATTACCTGAAAATGAGAATCGGAGACCGCCATCCTATTGCGGGAATCATCCTTGGCAGCGGTTTGGGGTCTCTTGCAGACAGAATCGAGAATCCTTTTATAATTCCTTACAGCGAAATCCCGAACTTCCCGGTATCTACTGCCGTTGGCCATAAGGGCAATCTGATTTTCGGAACCCTGGGCGGCAAGGAGGTTATGTGCATGCAGGGCAGATTCCATTATTACGAGGGATATTCCATGGACCAGGTTACCATCTGCATCAGGGTGATGAAACTTCTGGGAGTGGAGTATCTGCTGGCATCCTGCGCATGCGGCGGCCTGAACCCTTCTTTCAGGGTAGGAGACATTATGGCCATCACAGACCATATCAACCTTCTTCCTAACCCTCTGATCGGTGTCAATATGGAATCTTTCGGAACACGCTTCCCGGACATGAGCCATCCTTATGACGAGGAACTGATAGAAAGAGGCAAGAAGATCGCGATGGAAAACGGCTTTACACTTATGACAGGAGTGTATGTTGCAGGAAGCGGACCTTCTTACGAGACCAAGGCCGAGTACAGGTATATGAGGCTTATCGGCGGAGATGCCGTGGCAATGAGTACCGTACCTGAGGTGATTGTCGCCCGCCACTGCAGCATGAAGGTATTTGGAGTATCTATAATCACCAATGCATCAGGAGATACTGAAAAGGCCGACTTTGTAAATGACGAGCAGGAAGTAATCAAGGCTGCAGATGCAGCAGTTGTCAAGATGACTGCTCTGTTTACAGGACTGATTGCCACTCTGTAATGGTCAGTTTCCTGTCGCTTTCAAGCGGAAGCAGCGGAAACTGCTATTTCTTCACGGACGGAAAGACCACATTCCTCATCGACGCCGGAGTGGGGCCCAGGACCTGTGCAAAGAAGCTTTCCGAGCACGGATTCAGCCTCGGCGATGTGGATTTCATTCTCGTGACCCACGACCATATTGACCATATAAAGGCCTTGGGGATAATCTCTTCCAGATATGGCAAACCTGTTTACACTACCGTTCCGCTTAAGGATGCTCTTTTGAGGAACATCTGTACAGCCGGTAGGCTGAAAGGCAATATACATACTATAGAACCGGATGTTGCCTGCGATATCTGCGGGGTTAAGGTTACTGCATTCAGAGTTCCTCACGACGCTACGGATGCGGTCGGTTTCCACATTATTCTTGGAGGTAGGAACATCACCCTGGTTACGGATTGCGGAGAGTTCTCTGACAGCATCCTTCAATATGCCGTCCTGGCGGATACTCTTATCCTGGAGAGTAACTATGACGATAAAATGCTGGAAGAAGGGGATTATCCTTCGATTCTGAAACACAGGATCAAAGGCGGGGCAGGGCATCTGAGCAACCGCAAGTCCGCCGAGGCTCTCAGAAGCATTTACACTGGGCGTAAGGGCCTTCTGCAGCAAGTTTTCCTCTGCCATCTCAGCGACAATAACAACACTCCGGCCCTGGCGCTTGAAGAAGCCCGCAGGGCACTAGATAGTGCAGGCGCTTCCCTGCAAGACGTATTTCTTGTGAATCTTCCTCGCGGAAAAGCGTCTCCGCTCTATTCTTTATAGGATTATTTTTCATTATATTTGCAATAGGAGATAAACAAAACCACTTAAATCTACAGTCAAATGAAAAAGTATTTAGCAGAAATGTTCGGCACAATGGTGCTGGTTCTGATGGGCTGCGGCGTTGCTGTCAGCCTACCTTGCGCTCTAGACAATCCCGCTAGCGTAGTGGGAACTGCTCTCGCTTTCGGACTGGCGGTTGTAGCAATGGCTTACACCATCGGCGGAATAAGCGGATGCCACATCAATCCTGCAATTACCCTGGGAGTATTCCTCAGCGGCAGGATGAATGCAAAGGACACTGTGTTGTACATCATCTTCCAGTGCATCGGCGCTTTCATCGGTTCAGCTCTCCTTTACCTGCTGACCACCAATTCAGGACTTACCGGAACAGGCGCTAACGACCTCCAGCCAGGCGTAGAAATGCTTGGCGGATTGCTCGCAGAGATCATCTTCACCTGCGTATTCGTTCTCGTAGTTCTGGGCGCAACATCAAAGACCAACGGCGCTACCAACAACTTTGCAGGCCTTGCAATCGGTCTGTCACTGGTTCTGGTTCACCTGGTTTGCATCCGTTACACAGGAACTTCCGTAAACCCTGCACGTTCACTTGCACCTGCAGTGTTCCAGAGCGGAACTGCTCTTTCCAACCTCTGGATCTTCATCGTAGGTCCATTCGTCGGAGCTATCCTGGCTGCCGGTATCTGGGGAATCCTCGGCTGCCGCTGCTGCAAGAAGGAGGAGAAGTAAAAGGTCTTTTCCCTTTGATTGAAAAAGGCAGGAAGAAAACTTCCTGCCTTTCTTTATTTTATTGACTGTAAGGATATTTACTCTGCGACAACCATATATCTTGAGAAGTCGAAGAAAACGGTCTTTGTCTGTCCGGAAGAATCCTTGAACGTAATCTTGTCCACAAAATCCGGACTCAATTCCTTACTGACAATGCTTACTGCCCTGAAGTATGAACTAAGGATCTGGAACTCATCTGTAACATGGTTGATCCTGATTGCGCTGTCTGTGCTCAGTCCGTCTCCGCAAGCCAGGAAAATGGCTTTTACGAGATTCACATAGCTTTTCTGATACTGTGTGCTTTCCTTTTCCTTGCCAAGAACATCCGCCAGGTTCATAAGCTCAAAAAGTGTCTGGAGAGAGGTTGGATCTCTCTTTAACTCTCCCTGAAGAGCCTTGAAAGCGTCTTCGTACTTCTTGAGATTAATCAGAGAATCTGCCTTGTTGCTCGTATAGTTCGGCTTATAGGCATCGGTAAAGGTATAGCCGTAATAAAGCATTGTATATTCGTCTGGTGACAGAGCATCTCCTGCCAGGAAGGAAGAGACGATCTTGTTGAACTCCGCGCGGTTATCCGCCATATAGTTTCTAACCTCATTGTAGAAAGCGTCGTTCTGGGCGAATGCAACGTTACCAATAAGCAAAAGAGCTAAAGCGGCAACAGTGGTTTTGATTTTGTTCATATCGCGAGCTTAATTAATTATCCCGATGTATAGTTGTATTTAGAGTTGAGGTCCGGCAGCCACCAGAGCCTTGCCCTCTTCATTTGTAGTGAACTTCGTGAAGTTCTTGATGAAGCGGGATGCAAGATCCTTTGCCTTCTCTTCCCACTGGCAAGAGCAAGCGTAGGTATCTCTAGGATCCAGGATGTTGGTTGCAACTCCAGGAAGTTCTGTAGGAACCTCAAAGTTGAAGTAAGGGATCTTCTTGGTAGGGGCCTTGTCAATAGAGCCGTCCAGAATTGCGTTGATTATTCCTCTGGTATCCTTGATGGAGATTCTCTTTCCGGTTCCATTCCATCCGGTGTTAACCAGATAAGCCTTTGCTCCAACGCTTTCCATTCTCTTTACGAGTTCCTGGCCGTATTTAGTCGGGTGCAGGGAAAGGAATGCTGCCCCGAAGCAGGCTGAGAAAGTAGGGGTAGGCTCGGTGATGCCTCTCTCGGTTCCGGCAAGCTTTGCAGTAAATCCTGAAAGGAAATAGTACTTGGTCTGCTCAGGTGTAAGGATAGAAACCGGAGGAAGCACTCCGAAAGCATCTGCTGAAAGGAAGATCACCTTCTTTGCGGCAGGAGCCTTGCTGATAGGCTTCACAATGTTGGAAATGTGATAGATAGGGTAGGAGACCCTGGTGTTCTCGGTGACACTCTTGTCTGAGAAGTCTATCATTCCCTTCTCGTCTACGGTTACGTTCTCAAGGAGAGCGTCTCTCTTGATTGCGCCGTAGATCTCAGGCTCGGCGTTGCGGTCCAGGTTGATAACCTTTGCATAGCAGCCACCCTCGAAGTTGAAGATTCCGTCATCATCCCATCCGTGCTCGTCGTCGCCGATGAGAGCCCTTCTCTCGTCAGTTGAGAGAGTGGTCTTTCCGGTTCCGGAAAGTCCGAAGAAGATAGCGGTCTCGCCTTTCTCGTTGGTGTTGGCTGAGCAGTGCATTGCAGCAATGCCCTGAAGCGGAAGCAGATAGTTCATATATGAGAACATACCCTTCTTCATCTCGCCGCCGTACCAGGTGTTGAGGATAACCTGCATTTTCTCGGTGATGTTGAAAACAACTGCTGTCTCTGAGTTCAGGCCCAGTTCCTTGTAGTTCTCGACCTTTGCCTTAGATGCTGTGAGCACTACGAAATCAGGCTCGCCGAAGTTTGCAAGTTCCTCCTCGGTAGGGCGGATGAACATATTGCGAACGAAGTGTGCCTGCCAGGCAACCTCCATAATGAATCTTACCTTGATTCTGGTGTTGGCGTTTGCTCCGCAGAATCCGTCAACTACATAAAGCTTCTTGTTGGAAAGCTCCTCTCTGGCCAGTTTCTTGAGTTCCTCCCAAGTTGCCTGGCTGCAAGGCTTGTTGTCGTTCTTGTACTCGTCTGATGTCCACCAGATAGTGTCGCGGCTCTTGTCGTCCATTACCCAGAACTTGTCCTTAGGGCTTCTTCCGGTGTAAACTCCTGTCATAACGTTAACTGCTCCGAGTTCAGTGAGCTGTCCCTTATCGTAACCGGTAAGACCTGGCTGCATCTCCTCCTTGAAAAGAACATCGTAAGGTGGATTGTAAATGATTTCCTTTACGCCGGTAATACCGTACTTGCTAAGATCAATCTGTGCCATATCTATTACTTTAAAACTTTAAAAATATACTTTCAAATTTGCCGCTGCAAAGATAAACTTTTTGCCGGATAAGCGTATAACCAAAAAACTATTTGTCCATAGCATTATTACCAGTCAGGAGGATTGTCTTTGAGATATTGCTCTTTATATTCAGGGCCAAATGTTTGAGGTCCTATGGCCCCACCTTCAAATATGAAAATAACACGCCTGTCTAGAGGAATAAATTGCGAATATTTGAGATAATACTTCTTCTCGTCTTCCGTCAGGTCTCTTGAATATAGCCTTAAAACGTATTCCCATAACCATTCTCTCTTATATCCGATATCACAGAAATCATCACATGTTTTGATAGAGATACAGTCAACATCCTTTAACTTCTTCCTGATAGTATTGAATTCATCTTCATCTAGACCAGCCCTGCTCATTTGTAACAATCTAATTGAATTTGATACATTCCAGTGAGAGCAACTGTCAACGTGGAAAATACTTACCCCCCTTCCTGCAAATTCCAGATATATATAAGTATCTTTATTATTTAAAGCACTTTTTACATAACGTGTCAAATCTTCCAGTTTTTCTTTATTCTCCTGGTAATACTTGTTCATTTTAGAGGCATCAACACCAGAATCCCTGGTTCCGATAGTTATCAGCAGCACAAGAGCGATGAAATCAATCGCGCACATTGCTATAATCGCTTTAGCATGTGCACCTCCGGATTTAATGCCATAAATGATGGCAAATACGGTAGAAGCTATTAGAATAGCTGTGACTGGCAAAAATAAGATAAGCAAAATGATAACAATGGGATCATACCATATAAGTGTTATGATACCCAGAATTGCAACAAATGGCAGGAAATGCAAGAATCTATAGATTTGCTTTTTAGTCATTACTGAAAAACTAATCTACTTTCAAGAACTTTTCGCCGTTCCATTTGTAGGTGTTTTTGTCTGGCCTTGC